>JBIKWI010000010.1:0-45706 GCA_044356395.1 Tagaea sp.
CGCGCGACGCGCGCATAGGCCGACATCGGCGTGCAGATCATCACGACATCGGCGCCCGCCGCCGCTTCGGCGGGGCTGGCGACGACGCTGTCGGCGAGACCCAGACGCCTGATCGCGCGGCGCGCGCCGGCGTTCGCGTCGCACGCCACGATGCGGCGGACCGCACCCGTCTTGCGTGCTGCACGCGCGACCGACGAGCCGATCAGCCCGAAGCCGACGATGGCAAGCGTGTCGACGACGGGCTTCACTTGAGGAACTCCGCAAGGGCGGCGACGACGGCCTTCATTTCGTCTTCCGTGCCGATGGTCACGCGCAGATGGTTCGGCAGGCCGTAGTTGGCGACCGCGCGCGGGATGATCGCGCGGCCCATCAGGAACTCGTTGGCCGCAGCCGCCGTATGGGGGCCGGACGCCGGAAACTCGACCATCACGAAATTGCCGACCGACGGCAGCGTCGTCAGGCCGAGCCTGCCGACCTCGGCCGCGAACCAGGGCAGGAGCCGGTCGTTGTGCGCGCGGCACCGGTCCTGGAAAGCAAGATCCTCCAGCGCCGCGATGCCTGCGGCCTGGGCCGGTGCCGCGACATTGAACGGCCCGCGCACGCGATTGAGGACGTCGACGATCCCGGCCGGCGCATAGGCCCAGCCCAGCCGCATGCCGCCGAGCGCGAAGATCTTCGAGAAAGTGCGCAGCATGACCGTGTTCTCGCCGGCATCGACCAGCTCGGTACCGTCCGCGTAGTCGTTGCGGCTGACATATTCGGCATAGGCCGCATCGACGATCAGCAGCACGTGCGGCGGCAGGCCGGCGCGCAGGCGCTTGAGTTCGGCGCCGGTGACGTAGGAACCGGTCGGATTGTTCGGGTTGGCGACGAAGCAGATCTTCGTCTTCGGTCCGGCCTTGGCGATCAGCGCGTCGATGTCGGTGCGGTAGCCTTTCTCGGCTGCCTGCACGGGCACGGCACCGGCACTGTGCGCGGCGATCGGATACATGACGAAGCCGTACTGGCTGTAGAGCACCTCGTCGCCGGGCCCGGCATAGGATTTCACCAGCAGGGCGATCAGCTCGTCCGAGCCGGCGCCGCACACGATGCGCTCGGGATCGAGCGAGAAGCGTTTGCCGATCGCGGCGCGCAGGGCACTTGCCCCGCCGTCGGGATAGCGGTGCATCTCGCCGGCCGCGCGCGCGGCCGCCTCGATCGCCTTGGGCGAGGGGCCGAGCGCGCCCTCGTTCGACGAAAGCTTGATCGGCTTCCTGCCGCCGGGCACGGCGGACTTGCCGCCGACATAGGGCGAGATTTCGAGGATGCCGGGCTTGGGCACGGGCGACGTCATCTGGAGGCTCCCTTGGGACTGGCCGGACCGCGCCGGGCCGCCTTCTCGGATGCAAGGCCCAGCGGCACGGCATAGCCGCCGGCGACCTTCGCCGACAGGCCGGCATCCGACAGGGCGGCAAGCCGCGCATCGCCGGGTGCGACGTAGGTCTCGGCGACGGCAAGGAAGCACTGGCGGCCGCCACGTTCGGTCTCCGCGATCGCGCCGGCAAGGCCGATGCCGGCCTGCGCGAAGGCGCGACCGAGCTTCGCGCGGCTCGTCTCGGTCTCGGCCACGACGATCAGGAGGCCGCGGTCGCTGCCGGATTCCTCGAACGGCTGCCGGGCGATCACGAGGGCGCCGGGCTGCGTCTCGGTCCCGTCGACCGGCAGGCGCGCGACGACCTGCAGGCCGGCCGGGTCGAGATTGCGCCACCAGTCCAGATCCGGCGCGTCCTCTGGCGTGGGCAGCAGGGCAAGCTGGGCGCGACCGTCGTCGAGACGCGCGAAGACCTGGGCCGGCGAGGTCGCCGTCAGCAGCGGCGTCGACTGGCCGTAGTGCTGGCGGGCCAGGGCCATCAGCGACGCATCCGACTCGCTGCGCAGCACGGCGACCGCGAAGGGGCCCTGCAGACGCGTGAAGCTCGTCATGATGTCGCGCCACAGCCGGACGATCAGGTCGGGCGGCAGCGGGCCTTTGATGCGGGCGATCAGGCGGCGCAGGATCGTCAGCTCGCGTCCGGGCCGCGCAAGGCGCAGGTCGGGGCCGCCTTCGGCGGCTTTTGCGGCGCGCACGTCGTCCATCGCACGCGCCCGCTCGGCCAGCAGGTCGAGGATGCGGTCGTCGATCGAATCGAGGCGTCGCCGCAGATCGGCAAGCGCCTGGCCGGATTGGGGCGTCTGGGACATCGGGGTTGCAGGCATAGCCCAGCGCCCGCCGCCCGCGCAATGGGCGTCGGAGGGTCGCCGGGCGCCCGAAAGGCGGCGCTTGAAACCGTCCCGGGCTTGGCTCATGTTTCGCCGCAACTCGGACCCCTTCAAGAACGAACCCTTGAGCGCAAATCCCCGCATTGCGGCGGTCGACACGACCGCGCCGGACTTTCCCGGCAGACGCTTCGAGATCCCCGCCGGCATGCCGCTGCGGCTGGATTCCGGCGTCGAGCTGGGGCCCGTGACCGTCGCCTACCAGAGCTACGGCACGCTCAATGCCGACCGCTCGAACGCCGTCCTCGTCTGCCACGCGCTGACCGGCGACCAGTTCGTCGCCGACACGCACCCCATCACCGGAAAGCCGGGCTGGTGGGAGACGATCGTCGGCCCGGGCAAGCTTCTCGATACCGACCGGTACTTCGTGCTTTGCACCAACGTGCTCGGCGGCTGCATGGGCACGAGCGGGCCCAAGGACACCAACCCCGCGACCGGCAAGCCGTGGGGCCTGGATTTCCCGGTCATCACGGTTGGCGACATGGTCAAGGCGCAGGCGCGCCTGATCGACCATCTGGGCATCGAAAAACTTTTCTGCGTGATCGGCGGCTCGATGGGCGGCATGCAGGTTCTCGAGTGGGCGTCGGCCTATCCCGAGCGCGTCTTCGCGGCCGTCCCCGTCGCCACGTCCTATCGCCATTCGGCGCAGAACATCGCGTTCCACGAGGTCGGCCGCCAGGCGATCATGGCCGATCCGGACTGGTGCGGCGGCGCCTACCAGCTTTCGGGGACGAGCCCCCATCGCGGGCTTGCCGTCGCGCGGATGGCGGCACACATCACGTACCTGTCGGAGACGGCGCTGCATCGCAAGTTCGGCCGCCGGCTGCAGAACCGCGCGCAGCTCTCCTACGGATTCGACGCCGATTTCCAGGTCGAGAGCTATCTGCGCCATCAGGGCTCGACGTTCGTCGACCGGTTCGACGCGAATTCGTATCTCTACATCACGCGCGCGATGGACTATTTCGATCTCCAGGCGGAGCACGGCGGCACGCTCGCCGAGGCGTTTACCGGCACGAAGACGCGATTCTGCGTCGTCAGCTTCACCTCCGACTGGCTGTTCCCGACGTCGGAGAGCCGCGCCCTCGTCCACGCGCTCAACGCGGCCGCCGCGAACGTGTCGTTCGTCGAGATCGTCTCCGACAAGGGCCACGATGCCTTCCTGCTCGACGAGCCGGAGTTCCACGCCGTCCTCGGCGGCTTTCTCAATGGGGCGGCCGAACATCGCGGCCTGAAGTTCCGATGAGCGACCCGTCGGCACCGCCGGCGGCGGCCCAGGGCCGGCCGCGCTCGGCCATCCGCGTCGACCTCAAGGCAATCGCCGAGATGATCGAGCCGGGAACGCGCGTGCTCGACATCGGCTGCGGCGACGGGGCGCTGCTCGACTATCTGGCGCACGAGAAGGACGTCGACGCGCGCGGAATCGAGATCAGCCAGGCCGGCGTCAACGCCTGCGTGGCGCAGGGGCTGTCAGTCATCCAGGGCGATGCCGACACCGATCTCAAGGACTATCCGACCGGCGGCTTCGACTACGCGATCCTGTCCCAGACGCTGCAGGCGACGTGGGATCCAAAGGCCGTTCTCGGCCAGCTCGTGCGCATCGCGCGCCGCGCGGTCGTCTCGTTCCCGAATTTCGGCGTCTGGCACGTGCGCCTGCGCCTGCTCGTGGGCGGGCGCATGCCGGTGACGGATTCGCTGAGTGCCGCCTGGTATGAGACGCCCAACATCCACCTGTGCACGATCGACGACTTCGTCGAGCTGTGCGAGGCGCTGGGCGTCACGATCGAGAGCGCCATGGTCCTCGATGCGGCCGGCCGGCCCAAGGGGCTGCGCGCCCCGGGCCGGCTTGCCAACCTGCTCGGCGAGCAGGGCCTGTTCGTGCTGAAGCGCGCCACTCCTTGAGCGCTCGGGCCGGGCGCGGGGCCGCTAGGCCGCCGCGACGTCGCCCAGGAACCCGTCGATGCGCCTGCGCAGCGCGCCCGCCTCGCCCGACAGCGCCCCGGCGGCTTCGCGCACGCTGCCGGCGACCTGCCCGCTCCGGTCGGCCGCGTCGTTGACGCCGACGATGTTCGACGACACTTCCTGCGTGCCGGCCGAAGCCTGCTGGACGTTGCGCGAGATCTCCTGCGTGGCGGCCGCCTGTTCCTCGATGGCCGCCGCTATGGCCGCCGTGATCCGGTCGATCTCCCGGATGGTGCCGCCGATCGATTCGATCGCCTGGACCGAAGCGCCGGTCTCCGACTGGATCTCGGCGATCTGCTGGCCGATTTCCTCGGTCGCCTTGGCCGTCTGGTTGGCAAGGCTCTTCACTTCCGACGCGACCACGGCGAAGCCCTTGCCGGCATCGCCGGCGCGGGCCGCCTCGATCGTCGCGTTGAGGGCGAGCAGGTTCGTCTGGCTCGCGATGTCGCTGATCAGTTTCACGACCGCGCCGATGCGCTGGGCGGCCTCGGCGAGACCCTGGACCTTGCCGTTGGCGAGCGTCGACTGGTCGACCGCGCGGCGCGCGATCTCGGAGGATGCGCTCACCTGCGCGGAGATCTCGCGGATCGACGATGTCAGCTCCTCGGTGGCGGAGGCCACCGTCTGGACGTTCGTCGACGCCTCTTCCGAGGCCGCCGCGACGGCATTGGCCTGACGCGCGGTCTCGCCGGCCGTCCTGGTCATCGTCGATGCGGACTCGTTGAGGCCATCGACCGACGCGCCCACGGCGGAGAGGCGCTGCGTCACGTCGGTATTGAACTGCCGGATGAGCTCCATCAGATGGCGTGCGCGCGTCTCGCGCGCCGCCACGTCGGCGCGTTCCTTTTCCTGGGCGTCGCGCTGGGCGACCAGGCCGGCCTTGAAGACTTCGAGCGTCTTCGCGATCCGGCCGACTTCGTCCTTGCGATCGGCGCCTTCGGCGACGATGTCGGTGTCGCCCGCGGCGAGCTTCTCGATCGTGGCGCCGAGCTTGACGAGCGGACCGGCGATCAGGCGGTGGGCGACGAGGAGCGCGATCGCAAGGCCGAGCGCGATGGCTCCGAGGGATCCGCCGATCAGCAGCGGCAGGCGCGTCGAATAGAAGGCGCCCAGTTCCTCGTCGAGGCGCGCGATCTCGGCCTGGTCGCTGGCGGCGACCTGCTGGATGAAGGCGTTGAGCTGCTGGCGGTTCGAACGGTTGGCGTCGTTGTCGCCGAATTCGCGGCCCTTGGCCGGACTCTCCTCGCGGCCGAGCCGGGCCAGTTCGGTGCGGAACTCGACGAAGCGCCTCGTCTCGGCCTGCGCCTTGGCGAAGGTTTCGCGCTGCTCGGGCTTCACCGCGCTCGCCCACTTGGCCATCTCGCCGTCGAGCTGCCTGAGCCAGCCGAGGATCCCGTTGCCGTAGCGGGTCGCCTCTTCCCTCGTCAGCGACATGTAGACGCCGCGCGAGTCCATCACGACGGCGTTGATCAGGCCGTTGACCTTCTCGGCGCTTGCCGAACGGCGCGCGGCCGAGACCGTCGCGTCGTTGAAGGCGTTGTAGGTGCGCATCGTGTCGATGGCGAAAAGCGTGATCCCGAGACTGACCAATGCCATGAAGCTCGCGACGACCGCGATCTTGGCGGAGATGCGCAGGTTGATGAACGGACTCATGGGACTTTCCTCGATCGTGCCGGCCGTTCGATCGCCCGGGGGGGGATGGCGCGCCGGCGTCGCCGTCTCGCGGGGCAAGATGCGGCAGCGTGTATAATTTTTAGTTAATCAACCGCTGTACGCAAACGCATGGCAGACCCGAGCGTCGGCTTGCATCGGACGAACAACGGCTTATGGTGCGCGGATGCAGGACTGGTTCTGGCTCTGGATACCCGCCACGCTGCTGGCCGCCGCCGCGCAGACCGCGCGCAATGCCATGCAGCGGCATCTGACCGAGACGCTCGGCACCGTCGGGGCCACGCACGTGCGGTTCCTTTACGGGTTTCCGTTCGCGCTCGTGCTGTTCGCGGGCGGATGCCTGGCGGCCGGTCACATGCCGCCGGTGCCCGATGCCGATACGGTCGTCTGGATCGCGGCCGGCGCGCTTTCACAGGTCCTCGCGACGGCGGCGATGCTTGCCGCGATGCGCACGCAGTCCTTCGCCCTCGCGGTCGCCTACACCAAGACCGAGCCGGTCCTGGTCGCCGTCTTCGCGATGATCGTGCTGGCCGAGCCGGTCACGTCGGCAAGTGCTGCCGCGATCCTGCTTGCCTGCAGCGGGGTCATCGCGATGTCCGGAAATCCGTGGCGCAAGGGCGGGCACGACTGGCGGGCGACGGCGCTGGGGATCCTGTCGGGCGGCCTGTTCGCGCTTTCGGCGGTCTTCTATCGCGGTGGCATCCTCAAGCTCGGCGAGCCGCTGTTCTGGCTTGCAGCGCTTACGGCCCTTGTCCTGGCGCTCGGGCTGCAGGCCGCGACGCTGACGTGCTATCTCGCCGCGACCGACAGGCCGGCGCTCCGGCGCGTGATCGCGGCGTGGCGGCCGTCGCTTTTCGCCGGCGCCATGGGCGCCCTCGCCTCGGCGGGCTGGTTCACGGCGTTTTCACTCGCGACGGCGGCGTCGGTTCGAACGCTTGCACTGGTCGAGGTGCTGTTCTCGTTCGCGGTCGGCCGGCGGCTGTTCAAGCAGACGGTCAAGCCGAACGAGCTCGCGGGGCTGGCGCTCGTCGTCGCCGGGGTGGCGATCCTGATCGTCAGCGCGTAGCGGCGGCGGGAACGGCAAGCGGCGGCATGCCGTCGCGCAGCTTCTTCTCGATCTCGACCTTGAGGTCGGGCTCCGGCTTGTTGCGCAACGCGCGCTGCCACTGGAACTCCGCTTCGAGCCGTCGGCCGACGCGCCACAGCGCATCGCCCAGGTGATCGAGGATGACGGCGTCCTCCGGCAGGAGTTCGACCGCCCGCTCGAGCAGCGGAACCGCCTCCTCGAAGCGGCCGAGCCGGAAGAAGGCCCAGCCCAGCGAGTCGACGATATGGCCGGAATTCGGACGCTGTTCCACGGCACGGCGCAGCATGCGCTCGGCCTCGGCGATGTTCTGGCCCTTGTCGACCCACGTATAGGCCAGATAGTTCAGCACGTCGGGCTGGTCGGGCTGGAGTTCGAGCGCGCGCTTGAAGTGCCGTTCGGCCGCCGGCCAGTTCTTGGCGCGCTCGAAAGCGATGCCGCGCATGTAGAACAGCGCCCAGTGCCGCGGCTCGGGCGTGCCGAGGCGCTCGATCGCCCGCCCGTAGGCCGCCGCCGCTTCGGCGAAGCGCTCCTTCTCGCGCAGCATGTTGCCCATCGTCATCAACGGCTCGATCCGGTCCGACCGGTCCGTGGCCAGCCGTTCGAGGGCGCGCACGGCGCCGTTCGTATCGCCGGTCTCGTGCAGGTTCTCGGCGATGCGAAGGCGCGCGCCGAAGCCGTGGATCGACGCCGGATCGACGCGGGCATAGAGCTTGTCGGCCTCCGCGCGCTGGCCGAGCTGGTCGAGGATGTCCGCGACGATCGACAGCGTCGCCGGATCGTCGGACTTCAGGTGGAGCGCCAGCCGTCCGTAGCCGAGTGCCAGCACCACCGTGTTGTCCTGGCGGAAGGCGGCGGCGAGGTTGGCCAGCGCTTCGCTTGCTCCCGCGACCGCCGTCGACGCCGGAAACGGCGGCGGTGCCGTCGGCGGGCCGCCGGCGAGCGTGCGCAGCAGGCCCTGGCGGATCACCGGCGACTCCGGGTTCTGCGGGCGGAATCGCAGATAGAGCGCCCGCGCCTCGGGTGCGCGGCCGCGGCGCTCGAGAAAGCCGCCGAACGCCTCGACCAGACGCGGCGGCGCCCCGCCGTCGCCCTCGAGCGCGCGCCGGTAGGCCTCCTCGGCATCGGCGAACCGGCCGGCCAGTTCGTTGATCAAGCCGGCATGGTAGTCGTGCAGCGACCGGAATCCCTGGACTTCCTGTATGGGCCGCAGCGCGATGATCGCGGCGGCGGGGCGGTCGAGCGCCATCTCGATCCAGCCCAGCATCAGCGGGTGGACGATCCGGTTGATGCCCTGGATCGGCAGTGCTGCCAGGCGCGCGCGCGCGATGTCGTTGAGGCCGGCCTTGAGTTCGGCGACCGCCAGCGTCAGGTGGGCGGGTGCGAACCCCGCGTTCAGGCGCACGATGCGCCGGGCAAGTGCCGCAGCTTCCTCGACGCGGCCGGCCTCGATCAGGCTCGAATGCGCGCGCAGCATGAAATCGAGGCTGTCCGGCTCGGCTTCGAGCGCCCGGGCGCTGTACTCGGCGGCGGCGGCGACATCCCGCTGGCGCTGGGCGTGGAGTGCCGCAAGGAAACTGCCCGACGCGGTCGGGGCGGTGCTTTCGTCTGGTTCCACCGGCGGCGGCTCGCGCGCAGGCTGGGACGCGCAGCCTCCCAGCAAAGCCACGGCAACCACCGCAGCCGCAAGGGTACCGATCGCCGACCGTGTTGACATATGCGTTACTTATCCATCTGGCGCCGCACGCAAGGCGCGTACGGTCGATTCGAACGAGAGGGGCTGAACTTAGCCCAGTGCCGACGGGCTTCCAATGGCCGTCGCAGTCGTGCAGGGGTGCTGCGGGCCGCCCACGTACATGCCGAATCCGCCCAAAAAACCAAAAGCTTGCCCGGATGTCTTCAAAGCTTGATTCGAACGCAGAAAAGCGTATATTCCCGCCCGTCATAACTCCCGAGGTTTGGCTCGGGCATCAATAGGAAGTGCGCCCAAACCGGCGCACTTTTTTATTGCCCGCCCGGCTGTGCCGCGGGCGTCCGCGAAACATCGAACTCCACGCAACGACAACCGCAGAGTCCGCACGAAAGACCATGGAACGCGCGCGCGCCTTGGAAGACATCGTCAGTCCGACCATCGACGGTCTCGGCTACGAACTGGTGCGCGTGGTCGTGACGGGCCGCGACCGGCCGACGCTGCAGATCATGGCCGAGCGCAAGGACCGCAAGGCGATGCGCGTCGAGGATTGCGAGAACCTGTCGCGCGCGCTGTCGGCCAAGCTCGACGTCGAGGACCCGATCGCCTCGCAGTACGTGCTGGAAGTCAGTTCGCCCGGCATCGACCGGCCGCTCGTGCGGCCTGCCGATTTCGAGCGCTTCGCCGGACACGTCGCCAAGGTCGAGACGCGCAGCCCCCTCGACGGCCGCAAGCGCTTTTCCGGCCGCCTGCTGGGCGTTGCCGAAGCCCGCGTGCGCATCGACACCAAGGAAGGTCCCGCCGAGGTCCCGCTCGCCGAGATCGCGCGTGCCAAGCTGCTGCTGACCGACGAACTCATTGCCGCGACGAAAGCCGAAGAGAAGGCCGCGGCGACCGCCAACTGACAGAAGACTGAGACCGAGAGAGATCCGACATGGAACGCACGACCGCCTATAACCGCATCGAAATGCTCCAGGTCGCCGATACGGTGGCCCGCGAGAAGGGCATCGAGCGCGAGCAGGTGCTGGAAGCGATGGAGCAGGCCATCCAGAAGGCCGGCCGCGCGAAGTACGGCATCGAGCACGACATCCGCGCGCACATCGACCGCGACAACGGCGAGATGCAGCTTCTGCGCTACCGCCTGGTCGCCGATCCGGTGACCAACGACGCGACCGAAATGTCGGTCGAGGAAGCCCAGCGCAAGAACCCCGACGCCAAGGTCGGCGACTACCTGACCGATCCGCTTCCGCCGATCGATTTCGGCCGCATCGCGGCGCAGACCGCCAAGCAGGTCATCGTCCAGCGCGTGCGCGAGGCCGAGCGCCAGCGCCAGTTCGACGAGTACAAGGATCGCGTGGGCGAGATCGTCAACGGCCTGGTCAAGCGCGTCGAGTTCGGCAACGTCACGGTCGATCTCGGCCGCGCCGAGGCGATCCTGCGGCGCGACGAGACGATTCCGCGCGAAAACTTCAAGGCGCAGGAACGCGTGCGCGCCTACATCTACGACGTCCGCCAGGAAGCGCGCGGGCCCCAGATCTTCCTTTCGCGCACGCATCCCCAGTTCACCGCCAAGCTGTTCGCGCAGGAAGTGCCGGAAATCTACGACGGCATCATCGAGATCAAGGCGGTCGCCCGCGATCCCGGCAGCCGCGGCAAGATCGCGGTCGTCAGCCACGACAGCTCGATCGATCCGGTCGGCGCCTGCGTGGGCATGCGCGGCAGCCGCGTCCAGGCGGTCGTCGCCGAGCAGCAGGGCGAGAAGATCGACATCATCCCGTGGTCGAACGACCCGGCGACGTTCGTCGTCAACGCGCTGGCACCGGCCGAAGTCACCAAGGTCGTGCTCGACGAGGAAGCCCGCCGCATCGAGGTGGTCGTCCCCGACGAGCAGCTTTCGCTGGCCATCGGCCGTCGCGGCCAGAACGTGCGCCTCGCCTCCATGCTGACCGGCTGGGCCATCGACATCCTGACCGAGGCCGAGGAATCCGAACGCCGCCAGCAGGAGTTCAAGGAGCGCTCGCAGGTGTTCGTCGACGCGCTCGACGTCGACGACGTCATCGCGGGCCTGCTCGTCACCGAAGGCTTCACGACGGTCGAGGAAGTCGCCGTCGTCGACGCCGACGAACTGGCCGGCATCGAAGGTTTCGACGAGGGTGTCGCCGCCGAGCTGAAGACGCGCGCGGAAGCCTTCGTCGAGAAGGAGCACGAGCGTTTGGAGACCGAGCGCAAGCGCCTCGGCGTGGTCGACGAGATCGCCGCGATGGACGTCTTCACGCCGGCCATGCTGGTCATGCTCGGCGAGAAGGGCGTCAAGACGCTCGACGACCTGGGCGACCTCGCCGGCGACGAGCTCATCGAGATCGTCGGCAAGGACGCGATGGACGAGGAGACCGCCAACGCGACCATCATGAAGGCGCGCGAACACTGGTTCGCCGAGGAAAAGCAGAAGTAAGGATCAGACGCAAACACGTGACCGAAGCCCTCGCCCTCGATCCGGCCGTCCCGGCCGCCGATCTGCCCGACACCGACGGGCCGCTGCGCCGCTGCATCGTCAGCGGCCGCACGGGTCCGCGCGAGTCGTTCGTGCGCTTCGTCGTCGGGCCGAATGGCGAGGTGTTTCCGGACGTGGCGGGAAAGCTGCCCGGGCGCGGCCTCTGGGTGACGGCGGATTCCGCTTCCGTGCGCCAGGCGGTGCAGAAGAACGCCTTCGCCAAGGCGGCACGCCAGCCCGCGAAAGCGTCGGCGGACCTGCCCGAGCGCGTGGGGCATCTGCTCGCGCGCCGTGCGGTCGAGACGCTGTCGCTGTGCCGGCGCGCCGGACAGGCGGCGCAGGGTTTCGCGAAGGTGAAGGAAAAGATCGAGAAAGGCCGCTGCGGGCTGCTCGTGGCGGCGACCGACGGTTCGCACGCCGAGCGCGCGCGACTGGCCGGTGCGGAAATTCCGGTGGCCACGGGGCTGACGGCGAACGAAATGGGCGAAGCCTTCGGGCGGGACCACGCGGTGCATGCGGCGATCGCACCGGGTGCGCTCGCCCAGCGGCTTGGCGAGGATTTGGCGCGTTTGGCGGGCTACCGCGCGAACGAAAGCAACGGATGAAAGCGAACGACGGTCGAGATATGACGGACACCAAGGATCAGGAAACTCCCCAGGACGCCAAGAAGAAGCTCGCACTCGCCGGCAAGTCCGGCGGTCGGCTGGAACTGCGTTCGCCCGGCGGTGCCGGCGGCGACGCGGGCTCCGTCCGCCAGAGCTTCCCGCACGGCCGCTCCAAGACCGTGCAGGTCGAGGTCCGCAAGAAGCGCGTGCCGGGTGCCGCACCCGCACCTGCGCCCGCACCAGCCGCCGAGGCCGCCGCGACGAAGGCGGCGGCCGCCGCTTCCGGTCCCGCACCGACGGCCAAGCCGCAGGTCCTGCGCACGCTGACCGACGAGGAGCGCACCGCGCGCCAGCGCGCGATCCAGAGTGCCATCCGTGCCGACGTCGAGGCCAAGCGCCGCAACGAGGACGAAGCGCGCAAGCTGGAAGAGGACCTGAAGCGCAAGTCGGAAGACGACGCCAAGCGCAAGACCGAGGAAGTCGCCCAGAAGAAGGTCGACAACGTCGTCGCCCAGAAGGCGGACGAGGAACAGAAGAAGCGCGCGGAAGAAGAGACGCTGCGCCTCAACGAGGAAGAGAACAAGCGCCGGCTGGCGACCGAGGTCGCGCGCGCGGCCACGCTGCCGCCGGCCGTCAAGGCCGCGGTCGCCGCGACCGCCGAGGACGAGGATCGTCCGCGCCGTCCGGGCGCCTTCCGCCCCGGCCAGGGTCCCGGTCGTCCGGGCGCCTTCCGCCCGCCCAGCAAGGCTGCGCCCGAAGGCGGACGCGATCTCAAGGAACGCCGCCAGGGCAAGATCTCGGTCACCCAGGCGCTCGACAACGAAGAGACGATCCGCGTGCGCTCGCTCGCCGCGATGAAGCGCGCGCGCGAGAAGGAACGCGCGCGCATGTTCCAGCAGGGCCCGGCCGCCAAGGTCGTGCGCGACGTCGTCATCCCGGAGGCGATCACGGTCCAGGAGCTCGCCAACCGCATGGCCGAGCGAAGCGTGGACGTGATCAAGTCGCTGATGAAGATGGGCGTCATGGCGACAATCAACGAGCCGGTCGACGCCGACACCGCCGAACTGATCGTGGCCGAGTTCGGCCACAAGGTCATCCGCGTGGCCGAAGCCGACGTCGAGATCGGCCTCGAGGGCAACACCGACACCGATGTGGCGCTGCAGCCGCGCGCCCCGGTCGTCACGATCATGGGTCACGTCGACCACGGCAAGACCTCGCTGCTCGACGCGCTCCGCGAGACCGACGTCGCCAAGCACGAGGCCGGCGGCATCACGCAGCACATCGGTGCCTACAAGGTGAAGCTGAAGGGTGGTCAGGCGATCACGTTCCTCGACACCCCCGGCCACGAGGCGTTCACCGCCATGCGCGCGCGCGGCGCCAAGGTCACCGACATCGTCGTGCTGGTCGTCGCCGCCGACGACGGCATCCAGCCGCAGACAATCGAGGCGATCGCGCACGCCAAGGCGGCGGGCGTGCCGATGATCGTGGCGATCAACAAGGTCGACAAGCCGGACGCCGATTCCGACCGCGTGCGGCGCGATCTCCTCCAGCACGACGTGGCCCTCGAAGGCTACGGCGGCGACACGCTGGGCATCGACGTTTCGGCCAAGGCCCGGACCGGTCTCGACAAGCTCGAGGAAGCAATCCTGCTGCAGGCCGAAATCCTGGAACTGCGCGCCAATCCCGAGCGTGCGGCACAAGGCGCCATCGTCGAAGCCAAGCTCGAGCGCGGCCGCGGTCCGGTCGCGACCGTGCTGGTGCAGAAGGGCACGCTCAAGGTCGGCGACATCTTCGTCGCGGGCGAGGAATGGGGGCGCGTGCGCGCCCTCGTCGACGACCGCGGCCGTCAGATCGACGCGGCCGGCCCGTCCACGCCGGTCGAGGTCATCGGCCTCAACGGCACGCCGCAGGCCGGCGACGACTTCCAGGTCGTCGACAACGACGCGCGGGCGCGCGAGGTCACCGAGTTCCGCCAGCGCCGTTCGCGCGACGCGACGGCCACCGCACGGGCACGCGGCACGCTCGAGCAGATGTTCACCAAGATCCAGCAGGGCGAGGCCAAGGAGCTTGCGGTCGTCGTCAAGACCGACGTGCAAGGCTCGCTCGAGGCGATCGTCGGCGCGCTCACCAGGCTGCGCACCGACGAAGTCGCGGTGCGCATCCTTCACGGGGCCGTGGGCGGCATCACCGAGGGCGACATCGCGTTGGCCAAGGCAAGCCAGGGCGTGATCATCGGCTTCAACGTGCGCGCCAACCCGCAGGCCCGCGAGATGGCCAAGCGCGACGGCATCGAGATCCGCTACTACTCGATCATCTACGGCGTGATCGACGAGATCAAGGCGGCCCTCTCGGGCATGCTCTCGCCGACGCTGAAGGAAAAGTTCCTCGGCAACGCGGAGATCCGCCAGGTCTTCAACATCACGAAGGTCGGCAAGGTCGCCGGCTGCCGCGTGGTGGAAGGCATCGTCAAGCGCGGGGCGAAGGTCCGCCTGCTGCGCGACCAGACGGTCATCCACGAAGGCACGCTCAAGACGCTGCGCCGCTTCAAGGAAGAAGTGCGCGAGGTCCAGGACGGCTACGAGTGCGGCATGGCCTTCGAGAACTACGAAGACATCCGCGAAGGCGACCTGATCGAGTGCTTCGAAGTCGAGGAAGTCGCGCGCACGATCTGACGGGGCGCGACGACGGAAATGCCGGGGACGGTGCGGGCAGGCTCCCGCCCGTCCCCTTCTTGTTTCGGCATCGCCTCGTGGCCTAGCCGCCCGGACGCATCGCTTCCTTGGCCTTGGCCGCAAGCTGGTCGAGGCTGAAGGGCTTGGGCAGGAAGTGGACATTGTCGAAGCCCGCCAGCGTCTGGCGGAACTGCTCTTCGGCATAGCCCGAGATGCACACGATCTTCAGCGCCGGAAACAGCTTGCGCGACTCGCGGATGAGCGTCGTGCCGTCCATCTGCGGCATCACGACGTCGGTGATCATCAGGTCGATGGTGGCGCCGATCTCGCGCACGATATCCAGCGCCGCATCGCCCGTCTTCGCCTCGACGACCTTGTAGCCCTTGTTGCGCAGCGCGCGCGCGCCGAACAGGCGCACGGCGTCCTCGTCCTCGACCAGCAGCACGGTGCCCGCACCCGTCAGGTCGCGCCGGCGCGCAGGCGACGTGTCGGCACTTTCTTCCTGGGCGGGTCCCGTCCAGCGCGGCAGCAGCAGCGTGAAGGTCGAGCCGCGGCCCGGCAAGCTGTCGACCTGCACGAAGCCGCCGGTCTGGCGCACGATGCCGTAGACGGTCGACAGCCCCAGCCCCGTGCCCGACCCGACCGCCTTGGTCGAGAAGAACGGCTCGAAGATGCGTCCGATGATATCGGGCGGGATGCCTGTCCCGGTATCCGCGACGTCGACGCGCACGTACTCGCCGGGCGGGATTTCCTCGTCGCCATAGCGTTCCGGCACGGTCTTCGTCGCGTTCGAGGTGCGGATCGTCAGCGTGCCGCCATGGCCCATCGCGTCGCGCGCGTTGACCGCAAGATTGATGATCACCTGCTCGAGCTGGCCCTGGTCGACGCGCACGAGCCACAGGTCGCGCGCGTGCACGACCTTGAGCTCGATCGCCGCGCCGATCAGCCGCCGCAGCAGGTGGGAAAGCTCGGTCAGCGCGTCGGTGACGTCGAGCACCTTGGGCTGCAGCGTCTGCTGGCGCGAGAAGGCGAGAAGCTGGCGCACAAGGTTCGCCGCCCGGTTCGCGTTCTGGCGGATCTGCATGATGTCGGCGAAGGACGCGTCGCCCGGCTGGTGGCGCAGCAGCAGCAGGTCGCAGAAGCCGATCATCGCGGTCAGCAGGTTGTTGAAGTCGTGCGCCACGCCGCCGGCGAGCTGGCCGACCGCCTGCATCTTCTGCGACTGCGCGAACTGCTGTTCCAGGCGGCGCTGCTCGCTGATGTCGAGGAAATGGAGGATCGTGGCCCCGTCGGCTCCGGCCGCTTCGTCGAGTGCGCGCGCGAACGTGGCGACGATCCGTTCTTTGCCATCGGCCCCTACCAGTCGCACGTTGATGTGCTCGGGCGCGCGTTCGTTCGCACCCTTTCCGGTCGACGCGATGGCGAGCCGGCGCAGCTTGCCGATCAGCTCGGCGCGCTCCTCGGGCACCACGAACATCGTCAGGTTCCGGCCGGCGGCACCTTCGCGGTCGGCGCCGGTCAGACGCTGGAATGCGCGGTTGGTCTCGGTCAGCCGTCCGTCGGGATCGACAAGCGCTATGCCCACCGGCGCGTTCTCGAAGAAGCGCCGGAACCCGAGCTCGCTTCGCGCGAGTGCGGTCGCCATCTCGCGCGCGGGCTCGGCATCGCGCGCCATCGCCCGCACGACGATGCCGTCGGGAGCCGCCGGATCGCAGGTCTGGGCGATCGAGATCAGTGTCGGCACGCCGCCCAGATGGCGGAACCGGACGTCGCCGTTCGACAGGCCGAGCCCGCCGAACGGGTCGTAGGCGGCCGTCCCCGCCGGAATCGGTTCGGCGAGCACGTCGTGCAGGCGAAGGCCGCCGACGATCTCGACAAGCGGTCGGCCCAGCATCTCGGCGAAAGCGGGGTTTGCGAATACGAACCGACCGCCGGAATCGAGCGCGTAGAACCCGACAGGGGCGGCTGCGAGGAATGCTCCCGCACCCTTGTCAAGCGCCGCTTCCGTCTTGTCCCGACCGAGGCCGAACAGTTTGCCGAACACCATGCGTGCAAGAGTAGCAGTTGCTGCGGGCGGGTGGCGAGTGCCCCTTGGTTCGACCGAACCTCAGCCGTTGGCGCCGAGCACCCGGCCGCACAGATAGAGAGAGCCGCAGATCAGCACCGGCACGTCGGTGCTGGCACCGCCGGCAAGCGACGCGATTGCGGTGGTCTCGTCGCCGGCCTCGGCGACATCGGCAACACCGACCTGGCGCGCGGCGGCGGCGATTTCGGACGCCGGGCGCGACAGCGGCTCGCCGGAAATGGGGATCGCGCGTACGCGTCGCACGAAGGGCGCGACGTGCCGCAGGAAGCTTGCCGGATCCTTGGTCGACAGCATGCCGAACACGAGGTCGATCTTCCGCCCCGCGATCCAGCCCGCAAGTGCCTCGCCGGCCGCGTCGTTGTGGCCGCCGTCGAGGAACAGCTCGGTTCCGACCGGCAGGAGTCCCGCCAGCGGCCCGCGGGTCAGGCGTTGCAGGCGTGCGGGCCATTCGGCCCCGGCAACGCCGGCCGCGATGGCGCGTGCGTCGAGGCCGACGAGTTCGGCGCAGGCCACCGCGAGTGCTGCATTGTCGTACTGGTGCGGCCCCGGCAGTGCGGGTGCGGGCAGTTCGCGCGTCGCCGTGCCGGAATAGCGGAAGCCTGCCGGCGTACGTGCGAAGGTCCATTCGCGGCCGTGCCGGAACAGCGGCACGCCGAGTTCGGCGGCGCGTCGCTCGAAGACCGCAGCGGCTTCGGCCGGCTGCACGCCGATCGCCGTGGGCACGCCCGGCTTCATGATCCCGGCCTTCTCGCCCGCGATCAGCGCCAGCGTGTCGCCCAGATACTGCATGTGGTCGAACGAGATGGGCGTCAGCGCCACCACCGCCGGACGGCGGACCAGGTTCGTCGCGTCGAGCCGGCCGCCCATGCCGGTTTCCAGCAGCACATAGTCGGCCGGATGGCGCGCGAAGGCGAGGAACGCGGCCGCGGTCGTCACCTCGAAGAACGTGATCGGGGCACCGGCGTTGATCCGCTCGATCTCCTCGAGGATCGCCGCAAGCTCGGAATCGGCAATAATTGCGCCTGCCAGCCGGATGCGCTCGTTGAAGCGCACGAGATGCGGCGACGTATAGACATGAACGCGCTTGCCGGCGGCTTCCAGCATCGCGCGCAGACACGCGATGGTCGAGCCCTTGCCGTTGGTACCGGCGACATGGACGACGGGTGCCAGCGCTTCCTGCGGATCGCCCAGCGCCTTCATCAGCCCGACCACGCGGTCGAGCGACATGTCGATGGCCTTGGGGTGGAGCGACTTGAGACGCTCCAGGATCGGATCGGCGCTCACGCCTTGGCGGACGGTATCTCGAGCTGCGGCTGCGGCAGCTTGACGACATCGGCGCGCGGCTGCGGCTCGGTCAGCAGGCCGATCAGCCGCACCAGCATGGCGCGCAGCTCGTGGCGGTGGACGACCATGTCGACCATGCCGTGCTCGAGCAGGTATTCGGCCTTCTGGAAGCCCGCCGGCAGCTTCTCGCGCAGCGTTTCCTCGATAACGCGGGCCCCGGCGAACCCGATCGTGGCGCCGGGCTCGGCGATCGCGATGTCGCCGAGCATCGCGAAGGACGCCGACACGCCGCCCGTCGTCGGGTCGGTCAGGACGACGATATAGGGCAGGCCAGCTTCCTTGACCTCTTCGGCCGCGATCACGCTGCGCGGCATCTGCATCAGCGACAGGATGCCTTCCTGCATGCGTGCCCCGCCCGAAGCCGGGATGACGATCAGAGGCGACTGCTGGAGGACGGCGAGCTTGGCAGCCGCGACGAGGCCCTCGCCCACCGCAAGGCCCATCGAGCCGCCCTGGAACTCGAAGTCGAAGACCGCGACGACCGCGCCCATGCCGCCGATGCGCCCGTGCGCCACGAGGATCGCGTCCTGCTCGCCGGTCTTCTCGCGCGCCGCTTTGAGCCGGTCGACATACTTCTTCTGGTCGCGGAACTTCAGCGGATCGAGCGCCACTTTCGGCAGCTCGATGCGCGCATAGGCCCCGTCGTCGAACAGCGTCTCGAGCCGGCGCTTGGCCGGCAGGCGCATGTGGTGGCCGCAATGCGGGCAGACGCGCTGGTTGGCCTCCAGGTCGCGGTGGAAGATCATCTTGCTGCAGGCCGGGCACGTGTCCCACAGATTGTCCGGCACCTCGGTCTTGCGGACGAGGGATCGCAGCTTCGGGCGGACGAAATTGGTAAGCCAGCTCATCGTCCGGTCCTCACGCGCTTTGCTTCTGGCGGGCCGTGCGCACGGCCTTGGAAAGTTCGCGCACGAGGCCATGCACGCGCGATGCCGCATCGCCCGGCCCGGCCTCGACGACCTGCTGCACCAGCGCCGACCCGACGACGGCGGCGTCCGCGTCGCGCGCGATCGCGGCGGCATCTTCCGGCGTCTTGATGCCGAAGCCGACCGCGACGGGGAGCTTCGTCGACCGGCGGATGCGCGCGACCGCTTCGGCCACCTTCGTGCTGACGATGGATTTGGTCCCCGTCACGCCGAGCACGGCGACGTAATAGAGGAAGCCGGAGGCCCCTTCGAGGACGATCGGCAGGCGCCCGTCGTCGGTCGTCGGCGTGGCGAGGCGTACGAGATCGAGACCGGCGGCCTTGGCGTAGGGGCGCAGCTCGGCGTCTTCTTCCGGCGGCAGGTCGACGACGATGAGGCCGTCGGCACCTGCGGCGGCCGCGTCCCTGCAGAATTTCTCGGGGCCGTAGATGTAGATCGGATTGTAGTAGCCCATCAGCACGACCGGCGTTGCGGTGTCCTTCGTGCGGAACTGCCGGAGCTGGTCGAGCGCCTTGCGGGTCGAGCCGCCGGCCTTGAGCGCGCGCAAGGCGGCGGCCTGGATCGCCGGACCGTCGGCCATCGGATCGGAAAAGGGCAGGCCCAGTTCGATCACGTCGGCACCGGCGGCCGGCAGGCCGTCGAGGATCGCCTGTGCGACTGCCGCATCCGGGTCGCCCGCCATCACGTACGTGACGAGGCCGGCGCGGCCTTCGCTGGCAAGCTCGGCGAAACGTCCGGCAAGGCGGCTCACAGCTTCACCCCGAGGCGTTCGCCGATCGTGAAGATGTCCTTGTCGCCGCGACCGCAGAGATTCATCACGATCAGATAGTCCTTGGGCAGTTTGGGCGCGATGCGCGCGACATGCGCCAGTGCATGCGCGGGCTCGAGCGCCGGCAGGATGCCTTCGGTGCGCGACAAGAGCTTGAAGGCTTCGATGGCTTCGTCATCCGTCGCGGCAACGTAGTTCACCCGCTTGATGTCGTGCAGCCACGAATGCTCGGGGCCGATGCCCGGATAGTCGAGACCCGCCGAGATCGAGTGTGCCTCGTCGATCTGGCCATCGTCGTTCATCAGCAGGAAGGTGCGGTTGCCGTGCAGCACGCCGGGACGCCCGCCCTGCAGCGAGGCCGCATGCTTGCCGCTGTCGAGGCCGAGGCCGGCCGCCTCGACCGCGTCCATCGCGACTTCCTTGTCGTCGAGGAACGGGTGGAACAGCCCCATCGCGTTCGATCCGCCGCCGATGCACGCGACCAGCAGGTCGGGCAGGCGGCCTTCGAAACCCATGAACTGCTCGCGCGTCTCGCGGCCGATCACGCTCTGGAAGTCGCGCACCATCATCGGATAGGGATGCGGGCCGGCGACGGTGCCGATGATGTAGTAGGTATCCTCGACGTTCGCGACCCAGTCGCGCAGCGCTTCGTTCATCGCGTCCTTGAGCGTGCCCGTGCCCGACGTGACCGGCTTCACCTCGGCCCCGAGAAGCTTCATGCGGAACACGTTGGGCGCCTGCCGCTCGATGTCGGTAGCGCCCATGTAGACGGTGCAAGGCATGCCGAACAGCGCGCAGACCGTCGCGGTCGCCACGCCGTGCTGGCCGGCACCGGTCTCGGCGATGATGCGCTTCTTGCCCATGCGCTGGGCCAGCAGGATCTGGCCCATGCAGCTGTTGATCTTGTGGGCACCCGTGTGGTTGAGCTCGTCGCGCTTCAGATAGATCTTGGCCCCGCCAAGCACCTTGGTCAGCCGTTCGGCCAGCCACAGCGGCGACGGCCGGCCCACATAGTGGGCGAGGTAGTAGTCGAGCTCCTTCTGGAAGGCCGGGTCCTTGCGGGCGGCCGTATAGGCACGCTCGACCTCCAGGATCAGGGGCATCAGGGTTTCGGAGACATAGCGGCCGCCGAAAATGCCGAAATGACCCGATTCGTCGGGTCCGGCGCGGAAGGAATTGAGCTGTTTCATGGCCGCGCGGTTATAGCCGAGCCGCCCGCCGGGGCCAAGCGACCTCAGGCCGCCCGGACGGCCGCCAGAAACCGTCGGATCAGGCGCGGGGATTTGTGTCCCGGCCGGTCTTCCACGCCCGAAGAAACGTCGACGGCCGCTGCCCCGGCCGTCCGGATGGCGGCCGCGACATTCTGAGCCGTCAGCCCCCCGGCCAGCATCCACGGCCGGGTCCATTTCCGGCCGGCCAGCAGCGTCCAGTCGAAGCTGACGGCGTTGCCGCCGGGCAACGCGTCGTCGCGCTTGGGCGGCTTGGCATCGAACAAAAGCCGGTCGGCCACGTCGAGATAGGCCGCCGCACCGTCGAGATCGGCCGCCGTCGCGATGCCGAGCACCTTCATGACGGGCAGATCCGTGCGTTCGCGGATCTCGGCCGTGCGTGCCGGCGTTTCGTGCCCGTGAAGCTGCACGATGTCGGGCCGGAACACCGACAGGATCGAGTCGAGGGCGGCATCGTCCAGATCGACGACGAGTGCGACCCGGCGCACGCGGGCCGGCAGGTGGCCGGCCAGGAACCGCGCTTGTGCGGGCGTGACGCTGCGCGGGCTGCGCGGGAAAAAGTTGAATCCGGCATAGGCCGCCCGCGCGGCCGCCTGCGCCGCCGGTACGGAGTTGATGCCGCAGATCTTGGTCTCGGCCGTCACGTCGCGATTTCCGCAAGGATGCGCGACAGGGCCGCTTTCGGATCGGCCGCCTGCGTGACCGGCCGGCCGATCACCAGATGGTCGGCACCAAGCGAAACCGCCTCGCCGGGCGTCATCACGCGCTTCTGGTCGCCGGCGGCGGCCCATTCGGGCCGGATGCCCGGGACCACGAGCTTGAAGCCGGGTCCGACTTCCTTGCGCAGCCGCGATATCTCGTGCGCCGAGCAGACGACGCCGTCGATGCCAGCCTCGCGCGCCAGCATCGCCAGCCGCAGGGCCTGTTCGCCGGAGGGCCCGCGCTGGCCGACCGCGTCGAGATCGGCATCGTCGAGACTGGTCAGCACCGTGATCGCGAGCAGGAGCGGCCGGTCGGGGCCGGTTTGCGCTGCCGCATCGCGGGCGGCGACCAGCATCGCGCGCCCGCCGCTTGCATGCACCGTCAGAAAACGCGGACGGCACAGGGCCGCCGCCTTCACGCCGCCGGCCACGGTGTTGGGAATGTCGTGGAGTTTGAGGTCGAGGAAGAGCGGACGAGCACCGGCAACCTTGCGCACGCCCTCCGGCCCGTTCGCGACGAAGAACTCGAGCCCGAGCTTCAGCGCGAAGCCGTCCGTGCCAAGCCGCGCCAGATCGGCGGCCGCGTCGTCCGTGCGCATCCGGTCGATGGCGACGAAAACGCGCGGCAGAGGGGGGTTGGCCGGCTGGGACATTGCGGTATCCTTGCTGTTGGGCGATAGAGGCGTCTGACCGGGCGACTCGATTCCCGGCCGAGCGCAGGATTGCCCGCACCATGACCCGATTCAAGACCCTCCGCGACTTCGATTTCTCCGGCAAGCGCGTCCTCGTCCGCGCCGACCTCAACGTTCCCATGCAGGACGGGGCCGTCAGCGATGCCACGCGCATCGAGCGCTTCGCGCCCACGGCCGCGGAACTGGCGGGGAAGGGGGCCAGGGTAGTCGTGCTGTCGCACTTCGGACGACCCAAGGGGCGCGACGAGAGCCAGTCGCTGCGCCCGCTGGTCGCCCCGCTCGCCAAGGCGATCGGCCGGCCGGTCGCCTTCGCGGACGATTGCATCGGCCCGGCCGCCCGCACGGCCGTCGACGCGATGAAGGACGGCGACGTGGTGCTGCTCGAGAACCTTCGATTCCACGCGGGCGAGGAGAAGAACGACCCGGCGTTCGTCAAGGCGCTCGCCGAACTCGGCGATATCTACGTCAACGACGCGTTCTCGTGCGCGCATCGCGCGCACGCCTCGACCGAGGGGATCGCGCACGTCCTGCCCTGTGCGGCTGGCCTGTCCATGCAGGCCGAACTCGAAGCGCTCGGCAAGGCGCTCGACCATCCGCGCCGGCCGGTGGCGGCCGTGATCGGCGGCTCGAAGATCTCCACCAAGCTCGACCTGATCGGAAATCTCGTGGCGCGCGTCGACATCCTGGCGATCGGCGGCGGCATGGCGAACACGTTCCTGCATGCCAAGGGCATTTCGGTCGGCCGGTCGCTGTGCGAATCGGAAATGGCCGAGACGGCCCGGCGCATCATGTCGGATGCCGAATCCTCGGGTAAACAGATCGTGCTGCCGGTCGATGCGGTCGTCGCGGGTGCGCTCACGGACTCGGCGGGTGCCGAAACCGTGCCGATCGGCCGCATCCCGGCCGACAAGATGATCCTCGATATCGGCCCGCTTTCGGTCGCCGAGACGCTGCGCATATTCGATGGCGCGCATACGCTGGTCTGGAACGGTCCCGTGGGTGCCTTCGAGCATGCGCCGTTCGATGCCGGCACGACAGCACTTGCCAGGGGCGTGGCGGAGCGCACGAAGGCCGGCCGGCTACTCTCGGTCGCCGGCGGCGGCGATACGGTCGCCGCACTGGCCAAGGCCGGCACGGTCGATTCGTTCAGCTACGTCTCGACGGCGGGCGGGGCGTTCCTGGAATGGCTCGAAGGCAAGGAACTGCCGGGCGTGGCCGCGCTCGCGGTCCGGACCTAGCTCAGTTCAGCCGCTTGAGCGGATTTCGCCGCGGCGTTCCGCCCGCGTGCATCTTGCGTGTCGGTGCCGGTGCCAGCGCTTCGTGGCGCACGCCGCTGGCGACGACGCTGTCGTCGACCAGGGGTCCGCGCGTCTCGCCGCGCCGCCAGGCAGCCACGCGCGCTTCGGCCACGCTCTCCTCGACGACATCGAAGAACGACAGCGCGTCGAACAGTTCGCCGGGGTCGACAAGACCGCCGGTCGGACCGCCAAGCTGGCGCAGGGCGATGAAAAATTCGGTGAACAGCGGCTTGTCGACTTGGCAGCCCTTGCAGGCCACGGCAAGCGCCCGGCCGCCCTGCTCGTAGAGGCAGCGGCGCGCGGTCGCCACGGACACGCGCGCGAATTTCGCGAACAGCGTTTCCAGCAGCGAGCGCTCGCCCGCGCGCACCAGCGGCAGCAGCATCTGCAGGTCGTGGACATCGTCCCGGTCGAGGGCGGCGCGGATCTTGACCAGCGCCCCGTTGAGGGCTGCGGCACGCGCGTGGTCGGCGACCACTTCGGACAGCGCATCGCGGATCGCCTTGTCGAGCAGGTAATGGTCGATTTCGAAATTCTCGATGATGTGCCGGCGCAGCGCCTCGGAAACCCAGCCATACATCCGGCCGGCCAGACGCGGGTCGAGATCCTCGCGCTTCAGGATCATCTCCTGGAGATCGGTGTCCGAGTGCGAGACTTCGACCAGCGTCTCGAACGTATCGCTCCCGATGGTGGCGCCCGTGTTCTCGAGCACGGCACGCACGACGTCCTGCTCGCCGGGACGGACAAGCGCATCGCTGACCGGGGCCGAAATATGCTCGCGCCGGGCGATCGCCAGGCGATGCTGGAACGTGCGCGTGCGGATCACGTTGAGCAGCTCCCCGTCGTCGAGCAGCTCGGATTTCAGCAGGACGGGCCAGGCGACCTCGATCCGGTCGTTGGCGAGCTGGACGATCAGGCGGCGGGGGGCGACGCCTTCGGCCGCGAGGCGCTCGGCGAGGGCGCGGCGGATCGGCATCTCGAGATCGTGGAGCAGGCGCTGGAGGATTTCCTCGGCAAGCTCGCGCTCGCGCGCCGACATCGAACCCAGATCGGTTCCCAGGATCATGTCGCCCATGCGGACGGCCAGATGCGCGCGCGCGTCGGGCCGCTTGTCCTGGGCAAGGATCAGGAGCCCCTGCAACTGCTCGCTGTCGAAAGGAATCGTCATTCCGTCAAGACCACCGAACTTCTTCGACGCGCCGGATCCGCGTGCGTTCTATTAGTAAGCCTAAATCTGATCGTCATACGAATCCAGATGGACGCAGCAGTCGCGTGACGATTTCGACTCCGGGCGTGACATCTTCGCGCGACGATTTGCAATTTGCCAAACCATACAAATTGCGGTTTGATTCGAAGCGCTTAGCGCCGCAATGCGCGTGGCATTTTCATCGCAGATGATCGGCAGCGAGGCATTCGCGAAAGGCGAACCCAAATTAACGGAGAATTAAATAAAATTTGCTTTTATTGCGGATGATGCAGATTCAAACAGGTACATCCTCGATTGCAAACGGCCTGCCGCGTCCCGATGCCGGGCGCGTCACGGGGCGTCCGGCCTTTTCCGCACGCGGCGGCCAGACCGCCGATGTCGGCTTCGCGGTCCCGGCGCGCGCGGCGGGCGTTCCCGAGGCGCGCGAGGCAATCGCGGCGAACTTCGCCGAAGCAGCCATGCCGACGCGCGCCTTGCCGCGCGGCTCGCTCGTCGACCTGCTGATCTGATCGTTCCGACGGCTATGGAAGGCGGCGGAACGGCTGCAACAGCAGCCGTCCCAGGGTCTGGCTGGCGGCATCGCGGTAGGCCGGCAATCCGATCGTGAGTCCGAGCTGGCCGTCGGCAGGCTCGGCGCGGTAGGTGCCAAAGAGCCGGTCCCACCACGAGACCGAGAAGCCGAAATTGCTGTCGGTCTCCTCGCGCCGCACCGAATGGTGGATGCGGTGCATGTCCGGCGTGACGAGAACCATCCGTACGGCCCGCTCCAGAGCCGCCGGCATCCGGATATTGGCGTGATTGAACAGCGAACTGGCGTTGAGGAGCACCTCGAAGGCGAAGACGGCTTCGGGCGGCGCGCCGGTCGCGGCGATCACGGCGAGCTTGATCGCCAGCGACAGGCCGATCTCGATCGGGTGGAAGCGCACGCCCGTCGTGGTGTCGAACATGGTGTCGGAATGGTGCATCCGGTGCAGCGCCCACAAGGCGGGGACCGCGTGGAAGACGCGATGCTGGAAATAGATCGCGAGGTCGAGTGCCGCGAGGCCGGCCAGGAACGCGCCCCACGCCGGCAGGCCGGATATCGCGATCAGGCCCCAGCCTTGTCCTTGCGCGTAGACGGCGAACGCGGCTGCCCCGCCCGGAACGGCGACACGGGCGACAAGGCCGCCGAGGATCGCGAAGGCGAGATTCGCCGGCCAGCGCCGCCCCCGCACGGGGGGATCGGCGCGCCGGGGCGCAAGCGCTTCCCACAGCGCCATCAGGACAAGCAGGCCGACGAACACGCCGAGCCGCACGGAAGCTTCGCCTTGCATGTCTTTCAACCGATCCTGAAGTTCATCGCGAGCAGACCCGCGACCAGCACGATCGCCGCGACGATCCGCAGCTTTCCGAATTTCTCGCCGAGCAGGAAAGTGCCCATCAGCGTGGCGAACAGGACCGACGTCTCGCGCAGCGCCGAGACGTGCGCGATGGCGCCGAGGCTCGATGCCCAGATCGCGATGCCATAGCCGATCGTCGCGACCACGCCGCCCGCCGACCCACGCCACCAGTACTGACGGATATAGACATAGATCGCCGGGCCGCGTTTCCAGCATGCGAAGACGAATACCCACGGCCCTTCCAGAAGATTGAGCCAGACGATGTAGGACAGGGCGTTTCCGGAGGCGCGCGCACCGAGGCCGTCGATCACCGTATAGGCCGCGATCGTGAAGCCCGTGCAGACCGCCAGCACGATTGCGCGCCGTTCCGCGAAATTCGGGATGCCGCGCGCAAAGGCGAGGCCTGCGATACCCAGCGACACGAGCACGACGCCGACCGATTCGCGGAAATTCAGGAATTCGCCGATCAGCGTGCCCGACATGATGGCGACGAGGGTGGGCCCGAGGCCCCGCGCGATCGGATAGACCAGCGACAGGTCGCCATGCGCGTAGGCGCGCAGCAGGAACACGTAATAGAAGACATGGACGATCACCGACCCGGCGAGATACGGCCAGGCGGCGGCGTCCGGAAACGGGACGAATGGCGCCAATACCAGGCCGAAGAAGCAGCCTGCGAGCATGACGAGACCGAACGAGGCGAGCCGGTCGGGGTCGGACTTGATGACGGCGTTCCACGACGCGTGCATCAGGGCGGCAAGCAGGACGAGAGCCGCGACGGACGGATCGACTTTTTCCAACTGCTTCTGCTCCCGCCTGCCCGGACGGCGGAGTCTAGCCCCAAAACGCAGAAGGGGCGCGGGAGAAGAACCCCCGCGCCCCCAAATGCACTGAGCGAAAACCGCTTACTTCTTCTTCTTAGCGGCCTTCTTCTTAGCCTTTTTCTTCGCAGCCATGATGTGACTCCTTGTTTCCGATGGTGTCGGACCGGGAAAGGCGCGCCGGAGATCTGAGCGGAGCTGGGTGTTTAATCCCTGCCCTTTTGACCTACGACGGAGTTGGAGCCCTCCCTGGAGACGATCCGACCGTCGCTAGAACATCATTTTGAACAAGGGCATGTCAAGGAAATTCAATATGAGGGGGGTTGACATCGCCAACTCCACTATCGTTAGGGGGCAGCGCATGCTGTTGCGGGAGTCGTCGTCGCACCTTCTACAGCTAGTCAACGACAGCAAGAAAACCCAAATAAAATCGAGACAATTTGCATGTCGGCGTTTTGTGCGCGCGACGAAATCGCGCGGGCGATTTCTTCACGTATCGAGGTCGAGAAGGCTCTTCGAAAAACTTTCAGCATCGAACGATTTGAGGTCGTCGATTCCCTCGCCGACACCGATCAGCACCGTCGGAGTCGCGAATCGATTCGCGATCGCGACCAGGACGCCGCCCTTGGCGCTACCGTCGAGCTTGGTGACGACCAGCGCGTCGATATCGACCATGCTCTTGAACGTCTCGACCTGCTGCAACGCATTCTGTCCGATCGTCGCGTCGAGAACGAGAATCGTGTCGTGCGGCGCCGATGCGTCGAGCTTCTTGATCACGCGGACGATCTTCTTGAGCTCGTCCATCAGGTCGGCCTTGTTATGCAGCCGGCCCGCCGTATCGACGAGCAGCACGTCGACGTTCGCGGCGCGCGCCTTCTCCAGCGCTTCATAGGCAAGAGCGGCCGGGTCGCCGCCCTCGCGCGCGGCGACGACCGCCACCCCGGCACGCTCGCCCCAGATCTCGAGCTGGCGCACGGCGGCCGCGCGGAAGGTATCGCCGGCGGCAAGCATCACCGACTTGCCTTCGGCCCGCAGCGACGACGCGATCTTGCCGATCGTCGTCGTCTTGCCGCTGCCGTTGACGCCGACGACCAGCACCACATGCGGACGGCGGGATGCGTCGGGCGCCCAGTTGCGCGCGACCGGCGCCAGGATCGCTGCAACTTCGGCGGCAAGGATGCGCCGCACTTCGAGGGCGGACGTGTCGCCCGGCAGCTTGCGCGCGCGCACGCGCTCGACCAGCCGGGCGGCGACCGTCGGCCCGAGATCCGCCTCGATCAGCGCTTCTTCGAGCGCATCGAGCGATGCGGCATCGAGCCGGCCGAGATTGAGCGCGCGTCCGATCCCGTCGACGAGCTTGCCCGAGGACTTCTTCAGGCCTTCCTTCAGACGGCCGAGCCAGCTCATGCCGGTACCCCGAAAAGACCGGCTGGGTCGTGCCCGGTGACGCGGACGCGCACCAGCGTGCCGCGCGGATGCGGATCGGCAAGTCGCACGCGTGCGCCTTGCGCATCCAGCCCCTCGCGCCCCGATTTTTCGACCAGCACATCCGCCATGCCGCCGACCCGGGCCGCCAGATAGCGCTGCCGGGCTCCGGCGGCGGCGGCCCGCAGCATTCGTGCGCGGGCGCGCACCGTCGCCTCCGGCAGCGGGCGCATGCGCGCGGCCGGAGTGCCGGGACGCGGGGAATAGGCGAAGACGTGCGCGTGCGCGAGGCCGATCTCGTCGACGAGTGCGCGTGTGTTCTCGAACGCCGCTTCGCTTTCGGTCGGGAAGCCGGCGATCAGGTCGGCCGCGACGGCGATGTCGGGCCGTACCGCGCGCGCGCGCGCGACCGTGGCGAGGACCTGCGCCCGGCTGTGCCGGCGCTTCATTCGCTTGAGGATCAGGTCGTCGCCGGCCTGCACGGAAAGGTGCAGGAAGGGTGCAAAACGCTGCTCGCGCGCCATCAGGTCGAACAGCCCGTCGTCCAGTTCGGCAGGATCGACCGACGACAGGCGCAGGCGGGCCAGATCCGGCACGCCGGCGAGGATCGCCGCGCACAGGTCGCCGAGCCGCGGGCGGCCGGGCAGGTCGTCACCCCACGCGGTGAGATCGACGCCGGTCAGCACGACCTCGCGCCGGCCGGCAGCCACCGCCCGGGCGACGCGTGCGCATGCACCCTCGATGGCGAGCGAGCGCGAGGGGCCGCGCGCATAGGGGATGACGCAGAAGGTGCAGCGATGGTCGCAACCCTGCTGGATCTCGATGAAGGCGCGTGTGCGCCCTTGTGCAAGGCCGATGTCGCCCGCGACGAAATCCTGACGCACCATGATGTCGGAAACGGCGCTTGCGCGCGCGTGCCAGACGTCCGGGTCGAGCTTGTCGCGGTTGCCGACCACGGCGTCGACTTCGGCGAGCGCGCCGTACCGCGCCGGATCGAGCTGGGCCGCACAGCCTGTCACGACGATCCGCGCCTCCGGCCGTTCGCGTTTCAGCCGGCGGATGGCAGCGAGCGCGTCGCGCTCGGCCTCCTGCGTGACAGCACAGGTATTGACGACGAGTGTGTCGCTGTCGCCGGCCTGCGCAAGCAGCGCTTCGATCGTCGCGGCTTCCGCGGCATTGAGCCGGCAGCCGAAATTGACGACGCGGGAAGACGTCATCCCGGCCAGACGCCCGAAAAAGAGAGGGCGACGGGACCCGCCATCAGCACGTGGCCGTCGGCGCGCCATTCGATCTCGAGGGCACCGGCACCGCCTTCGCTGCCGTCGACGATCACGCGCGCGCGCCGACCGGCCAGCAGGCCGCGGCGCACGGCCGCGACGGTCGCGGCACACGCCCCCGATCCGCAGGCAAGCGTGATGCCGGCCCCTCGCTCCCACACGCGCAGGCGCAGCGTGGCGGGATCGAGGATCTGCGCCACGCCGATATTCGCGCGCTCGGGGAAAATGGGGTGATTCTCGAGCTGCGGCCCCAGTGCCGCAAGATCGATCGCGGCGACGTCCGGCACGAAGAAGGTCGCGTGCGGATTGCCCATGCTCGTCGCGACCGGATCGGCCAGCGCGCCGACGGCGAGCGGGACACGCAGCGTGTCGCAGGCCTGCGCCAGCGGGATCTCGCGCCAGTCCATGCGCGCCGGGCCCATGTCGACGCTGACCGTGCCGCTTGCGTCGCGCCGCGAGCGGAGCAGCCCCGCGCGCGTCTGGATCGTCAGGTCGGCAGAATTCTTCTCGCGCATCACGAGATCGGCCACGCAGCGCGTGCCGTTGCCGCACGCACCGGCTTCCGAGCCGTCGGAATTGAGGAAGCGGAAGAACACGTCGGCCGACTTGTCCGGGGCCGGTTCCAGCACGACGAGCTGGTCGAACCCGACACCCTTGTGCCGGTCGGCGATGGCGCGCACGAGGGTCCCGTCGAGGGCGAATTTTTGCGCGCGCGAATCGACCACGACGAAGTCGTTGCCGAGACCGTGCATCTTGAGGAAGGGCAGTCCGCTCATGGGCCGGGATATAGGACCCGGCTGCCGTACTTGTCTAGCAAGGCGGGATTTTCGGGCGGATTTCCAAGGAACATGAGCCTATTTCGCCCTATTCGATACTAAACTAAGCAATATCAATAAGTTGACCGGATCGCGCCCGATCCCGTCGGCGGACTCTATATACGTCTCGCTGGCCGCCGCAGGCCGGCTTCTTGACGCCCCCGGCCTTTGGGCCTAGAACCGCGGCCGTTCAGGGGAAATCTGCGCCCTTGGGCCTTCGGGTCTCCCGCCGTCCGCGAGTGTCGCGCACGGCGGCCGTCGTGTTTTGCGTTTTCGGAAGGTTGTCGGGTCGGGATGTTCGAGTCGCTATCCACCAAGCTGGGGTCGGTCTTCGACAAGCTGCGCGGGCGCGGTGCGCTGGGCGAAGCCGATGTCGATGCGGCCCTGCGCGAGGTCCGCGTGGCGCTGCTCGAAGCCGACGTCGCCCTCTCGGTCGTCAAGGATTTCATCGCCGGCGTCAAGCTCGAGGCGATCGGCCAGCAGGTCGTGCGCTCGGTCACGCCGGGGCAGATGGTCGTCAAGATCGTCAACGACAAGCTCGTCGAAACACTCGGTTCGGCGACGAGCGAAATCAACCTGCGCGCCAATCCGCCGGTCGCGATCCTGATGCTGGGCCTGCAGGGCTCGGGCAAGACGACGACGTCGGCCAAGCTCGCCAAGCGTCTGGTCGAGAAGGAGCGCAAGAAGGTCCTGCTCGCCTCGCTCGACGTGCGCCGTCCGGCCGCCCAGGAACAGCTCGCCGTGCTCGGCACGCAGGTCTCGGTGCCCACGCTGCCCATCATCGCCGGCCAGGATCCCGTCGCGATCGCGAAACGCGCGATGGAGACGGGCCGCACGGAAGGCTACGACGTCGTCATCCTCGACACCGCCGGCCGCCTTTCGATCGACGACGAACTGATGAACGAGGCCGCCGCCGTCCGCGATGCGGTCGGCCCCACCGAATCGCTGCTCGTGGTCGACGCGCTGACGGGCCAGGACGCCGTCAATACCGCCACTCAGTTCAACACGCGCTTGGGCATCACCGGCATCGTGATGACGCGCGTGGACGGCGACCAGCGCGGCGGTGCCGCGCTCTCGATGCGCGCGGTCACCGGCAAGCCGATCAAATTCATCGGTCTTGGCGAGAAGATGGAAGCGCTCGACGTCTTCCATCCCGACCGCATCGCCGGCCGCATCCTGGGAATGGGCGACATCGTCGGCCTCGTCGAGAAGGCGCAGGAGAACGTCGAGGCGGAAGACGCCGAGAAGCTCGCCCGGAAGATCAAGAAGGGCGATTTCGATTTCGACGACATGCTCTCGCAGCTCGAGCAGCTCAGGAAGATGGGCGGGCTGGGCGGCGTGATGAACATGCTGCCGGGCGTGCAGAAGATGAAGGCGCAGCTCGCCAACGCGAACGTGGACGAGAAGATGGTCGGCCGGCAGACGGCGATCATCCGCTCGATGACGAAGAAGGAACGGCGCGACGCCAAGCTGCTCAACGGCAGCCGCAAGCGGCGCATCGCGTCGGGATCTGGAACGACGGTCGAGGAGGTCAACCGCCTCGTGAAGCAGTTCATGGAGATGAGCCGCGTCATGAAGCAGATGGGCAAGCTCGGCCAGAAGGGAATGATGCGGACGGGGATCGGGAACCTCTTCCGCAGATAGCGCAACCGAACAGAACGAAGACCTGAACGAAAGGATCGAACCGACAATGTCCGTCAAGATTCGCATGAGCCGCGGCGGTGCCAAGAACCGCCCGCACTACAAGATCGTCGTCGCCGACAGCCGCATGGCCCGCGACGGCCGCTTCATCGAGAAGATCGGTTACTACGACCCGATGCTTCCGAAGGGCGACGCCAAGCGCGTCGTGATCGACGTCGAGCGCGCCAAGTACTGGCTGTCGAAGGGCGCGCAGCCGTCCGACCGCGTCGCACACTTCTTCTTCGCCCTGTCGCTGGGGCCGAAGCCGGAGATCCGCGAGACGCCGAAGAAGTCGGCGCCGAAGAAGAAGGCGCAGGAGCGCCTGAAGGCAGCCGAGGAAGCCGCGGCGAAGACCGCCGAGGCGGCACCGGCGGCCTGACGCCATGACGTCCGGCGCGGACGCGAAGCCGATCCTGGTCGGCGCCGTCGTGGGTCCCCACGGCGTGCGCGGCGAGGTCAAGATCAAGAGCTTCACCGAACGCGCGAAGGACGTCGCGGCCTACGGCCCCGTTTCGGACGAGAGCGGCAAGCGCCGCTTCACCGTCCGGGTGCGGGGCGAGGTCCGCGGACTGGTCGTGGCCCGGCTCGAGGGAATCGAGGACCGGAACGCGGCCGAAGCGCTCAAGGGACTGCGGCTCTATGTCGAGCGCGCGGCCTTGGGGGCGAAGCCCAGGCGGACAAAGGGCAGCGAGACCTGGTTCCATGCCGACCTGATCGGCCTTTCGGTCGAAGACACGAAGGGCGTCAGGCTCGGAACGGTGAAGGGGCTCGCGAACTACGGGGCGGGCGACATCGTCGAGGTCGATACGGGCAGCGGGCCAAGCCTGCTCTACCCGTTCACCAAGAAGGTGGTGCCGACGGTCGATGTCGAAGGCGGGCGGATCGTGATCGATCCGCCGGTCGAGATCGAAGCGAAGGAAGACGGTAAGGACGAATGAGCGAGAGCGCGGACATGGCGGGGAACGACGGGACGGACGGCGCGAAAGCGCCGTGGCGTGCCGTCGTGCTGACGCTGTATCCGGGCATGTTCCCGGGCCCGCTGGGCGCGTCCATTCCCGGGCGCGCCGTTGCCGACGGCGCATGGTCGCTCGAGACCGTCGACATCCGCGACTTCGCCGCCGACAGGCATCGCACCGTCGACGACCTGCCGTTTGGCGGCGGGCCGGGCATGGTGATGAAGCCCGACGTGGTCGACGCCGCCCTTGGTGTGGCCATCGCGAAGGCGCCGGAAGGTGCCGCCGCGATCTGTCTCAGCCCTCGCGGCAAGCCGTTCACGCAGGACCGCGCGCGGACACTTGCCGCCGGTCCCGGCGTGGTGCTGCTGTGCGGCCGCTTCGAAGGGATCGACGCACGCGTGCTCGAAGCGCGCGAGTTGGAAGAGATCTCGATCGGCGATTTCGTGCTGTCGGGCGGCGAGCCCGCGGCGATGTGCCTGATCGATGCCTGCGTGCGGCTGCTGCCCGGCGTGCTGGGTGCGGCCGAATCGCTTGGCGAGGAGAGTTTCGAGGACGGACTTCTGGAATATCCGCACTACACGCGGCCGGCCATCTGGCAGGACCGCGAAGTGCCGGCGGTGCTGACCTCCGGCAATCACGCGAAAATCCGCGCCTGGCGGCGGGAAGAGGCCGAGCGCCTCACCGCCGAGCGACGCCCCGACATGTGGGCCAAGCGCCAGGCACGCACCCAACACTGAAGATCGAAGAGGAGAAGACCATGTCGCATATCATTGAAACGCTCGAGAAGGAGCAGATCGGCAAGCTCGTCGCCGCCCGCAAGGTGCCCGACTTCGCGCCCGGCGATACGCTGCGCGTGCAGGTGAAGGTGCTGGAAGGAACGCGCGAGCGCCTGCAGACCTTCGAAGGCGTGTGCATCGCTCGCAAGAACTCGGGCATCAGCTCGAACTTCACGGTGCGCAAGATCTCGTTCGGCGAAGGCGTCGAGCGCGTGTTCCCGCTCTACTCGCCGCGCCTGGGCGGCATCGAGGTGGTGCGCCGCGGCGACGTGCGCCGGGCCAAGCTCTATTACCTGCGCGGCCGCACGGGCAAGTCGGCCCGCATTCTCGAGAAGACGGGCGGCATGGCCGCCTCGGCCGCCGACCTGTCGGCTGCCGACCTCGAGGCCGCCGCGACGGAAACGCCGGCCGAGAAGAAGTAAGCCGCCGGCAGCGGGTCGCACCGGGACAGCCCGTGCGGCCCCGCCGGAGGTGGACAAGCAGTCGGGAGAAGCATCGATGACAAAGCCGCGCACGCTGTTCGACAAGATCTGGGACAATCACGTCGTCCACCGCCAGGACGACGGCACCTGCGTGCTCTACATCGACCGTCACCTCGTGCACGAGGTGACGAGCCCGCAGGCCTTCGAGGGGCTGCGCATGGCGGGCCGCAAGGTCCGCCGTCCCGACGCGACCGTCGCGGTCGCCGACCACAACGTGCCGACGACGGACCGTTCGAAGGGCATCGCCGACGCGGAAAGCCGCATCCAGGTCGAGACGCTCGAGAAGAACGCGAAGGATTTCGGCGTCGTCTATTACGGCATGGACGACGTGCGCCAAGGCATCGTGCACATCATCGGCCCCGAGCAGGGCCTGACGCTGCCGGGCACCACGATCGTGTGCGGCGACAGCCACACCGCCACGCACGGCGCCTTCGGGGCGCTCGCTTTCGGCATCGGCACGTCGGAGGTCGAGCACGTGCTGGCTACCCAGACGCTGGTCCAGCGCCCGGCCAAGAACATGCGCGTCACGGTCGACGGCACCGTCGGGCCCGGCGTGACCGCGAAGGACGTCATCCTCGCGATCATCGGCAAGATCGGCACCGCGGGCGGAACCGGCCATGTGATCGAGTTCGCCGGGTCGGTGATCCGCGACCTGTCGATGGAAGGCCGCATGACGGTCTGCAACATGACGATCGAGGGCGGTGCACGTGCCGGCCTCGTCGCGCCCGACGAGAAGACCTTCGAGTACGTGAAGGGCCGCCCGTCGGCACCCAAGGGTGCCGCATGGGAAGCGGCCGTCGCCTACTGGAAGACGCTGCCGTCGGATGCGGGTGCGAAGTACGACAAGGAGATCTTCCTCGACGCCAAGGACATCCCGCCGATGGTCACGTGGGGTACTTCGCCCGAGGACGTGCTGCCGATCGGTGCCGTCGTGCCGGACCCGGCCGACGCGGCGGACGAAGGCAAGCGTGCGGCCATCATCCGCTCGCTCGAATACATGGGCCTCAAGCCCGGCATGAAGCTCGCCGAGGTCAAGATCGACAAGGTCTTCATCGGCAGCTGCACGAACGGCCGCATCGAGGACCTGCGCGCGGTCGCCGCCATCGCCAAGGGCCGCAAGGTCGCGGCCAACGTGCAGGCGCTGGTCGTGCCGGGCTCGGGCCTGGTCAAGGAGCAGGCGGAGCGCGAAGGCATCGACAAGGTGCTGATCGAAGCCGGCTTCGAGTGGCGCGAACCGGGCTGCTCGATGTGCCTTGCCATGAACGCCGACAAGCTGGAGCCGGGCGAACGTTGTGCGTCTACCTCGAACCGCAACTTCGAGGGGCGCCAGGGTCGCGGCGGGCGCACGCATCTACTGTCGCCGGGCATGGCGGCGGCGGCGGCGGTGACCGGACGGCTGACGGACGTGCGCGAGTTCGCGCGTTGAACTTCCTGCTGGCCGTGCAGCCGGCGCGGGCGACGGCCGACGTCGCCCCGTTCGGCCGCAGGCTGGCGGCACTGGGACTGGACGCAGCGATCCTCGCGGCGCTCATCTTCGCGTTGATTTCGACCGCCAACAGCACGAGCCGATCGAGCATGGGCGATTTCTTCTATCCTTTCTGGCGCGAAAGCCCGGTCGTCTCGATCGAGCGCACGCCGGCCACGCGCGAGGACGAGCGCCTCGTCAACGGCGGCGGACAGCGCACCATCGACGTCCTGCGCGAGACGCGCGTGCATGCCGACGGCTCGATCCGCGTCTGGGCGGTCGCCACGGGCGAGATCCGCCACGACGACGGCCGCATCGAGCCCGTCCATTCCGAACTGCTCGTCGCGCGAAACCTGCGCGGCCTGGTGCGGCTCGTGGCCACGCAGGCGCTTCTGGCGCTGCTGCCGTTCGTCTATTTCGCGCTGTTCGAAAGCTCGCGCTGGCAGGCCTCGCCCGGCAAGCGCGCCTTCGGCGTGCGCGTCGTCGATCTCGACGGGCGGCGGATCGGCCTTGGCCGCTCGTTCGCGCGGCAGTTCCTGAAGGTCTGCGAAATCCTGTCGACGGGCCTGGGCTACGCGCTTGCGGGACTCAACGGCACGGGGCAGGCCTTCCACGACATCCTCGTCGGCACGCGCTGCGTGCGGACGTAAATCCGGGTTACGAAGGGGAGAACGACATGGACAAGTTCACGGTTCTCACGGGTGTCGCGGCTCCGCTGCCGATGATCAACATCGACACCGACATGATCATCCCCAAGCAGCATCTCAAGACGATCAAGCGCACCGGACTGGGCTCGGCGCTGTTCGAGGAGATGCGCTACACGCCCGACGGCAAGGAGCGCCCCGATTTCGTGCTGAACAAGCCGGCCTACCGCAAGGCGCAGGTGCTGGTGGCGGGCGACAATTTCGGCTGCGGTTCGTCGCGCGAGCACGCCCCTTGGGCGCTGCTCGATTTCGGCATCCGCTGCGTGATCAGCACGTCGTTCGCCGACATCTTCTACAACAACTGCTTCAAGAACGGCATCCTGCCCATCAAGGTGTCGAAGGAAGATCTCGACAAGCTGATGGACGACGCGCAGCGCGGCGCCAACGCCACGCTGACGGTCGATCTGGAAAAGCAGGAGATCAAGGGGCCGGACGGCGGTGCCGTGAAGTTCGAGATCGACCCGTTCCGCAAGCACTGCCTGCTCAACGGCCTCGACGACATCGCCCTGACCCTCGAGAAGGCCCCGCATATCGACGCCTACGAAGCCAGGCAGCGCACGTCGCAGCCGTGGCTCGCGGCGGCCCGCTGAAATCAAGTACCGGAGAGACGAAATGGCATCCAACCGCAAGCTCCTTGTCCTTCCCGGCGACGGCATCGGCCCCGAGGCGATACACCAAGTGCGCCGCGTCGTCGACTGGTTCGACAAGCGCCGCACCGTTTCGTTCGACGTCAAGGAAGGGCTGGTGGGCGGCGCTTCGTACGAGAAGCACGGCACGCCGCTGACCGACGCGACGATGGAGCTGGCGCAGAACTGCGACGCCACGCTGTTCGGCGCCGTCGGCGGTACGCAGTGGGACAGCCTGCCCTTCGACAAGAAGCCCGAGCGTGGCCTGCTGCGCCTGCGCAAGGAGATGGACCTCTTCGCCAACCTGCGCCCGGCACTGGTGTTCGACGCGCTGGCCGATGCCTCGTCGCTGAAGCGCGAGCTGGTCGCGGGTCTGGACATCCTGATCCTGCGCGAGCTGACGGGCGGCGTCTATTTCGGCGAACCGCGCGGCGTTTCGACGCTGCCCGACGGCCAGAAGCGGGCGGTCGATACGCAGGTCTACACGACATCCGAGATCCAGCGCATCGCGCGCGTGGCCTTCGAGCTGGCGCGTAAGCGCTCCAACAAGGTGCATTCGGTCGAGAAGGCCAACGTCATGCACACCGGCGTGCTGTGGCGCGAGGTCGTGACGGCCCTGCACAAGGCCGAGTTCCCCGACGTCAAGCTCGAGCACATGTACGCCGACAACTGCGCCATGCAGCTCGTCCGCCAGCCCAAGCAGTTCGACGTGATCGTCACCGACAACCTGTTCGGCGACATGCTGTCGGACTGTGCGGCGATGCTGACGGGCTCGCTCGGCATGCTGCCGTCGGCCTCGCTGGGTGCGCCCGACCCGACCGGCCGGCGCAAGGCGCTCTACGAGCCCGTGCACGGCTCGGCGCCCGACATCGCCGGCAAGGACATGGCGAACCCGCTGGCCACGCTGCTGTCGTTCGCGATGATGCTGCGCTATTCGTTCGACCTTGCGGCCGATGCCGATCTGGTCGAGCAGGCGGCCAAGAACGTGCTCGCCAAGGGCCTGCGCACGCGCGACATCGCCTCGCCGGGCAGCAACGTCGTGTCGACCACCCAGATGGGCGACGCCCTTCTCAGGGAGCTCGACGCGCTGGCGGCCTGAGGTTCAGGCCGGAACGGGTTCGGCTTCGGGCAGGTAGCTCCACACCCAGGCGGGTGGAAAGTTGAGCATCGCGATGCCCTTGCGCCGGCCCTTCAGGCCCAGCGGCTTCTCCTTGATCGGCGAGGCGAGCGAGTAGGTGTATTGCAGGATGTCGCCGCCCGGGGCCATCACCTCGAACGCGGCGTCGATCAGCGCGCGTTGCACGGCGACGGGCAGCGGCAGCATCGGGATGCCGGAGATGACGCAGGCGACCTTGCCGACCCACGCGGCCGGCAGCAGCGTCTTCAGCTGCGTCGCATCGCCCTGGATGACGTTGACGGCCGGAAACTCGCGGCGCAGATGCGCGCACAGGGCGGCGTCGATCTCGACGACGAACAGCCGGTCGGCCGGCACGCCGGCGGCAAGCAGCGCCTTCGTCACGGGACCGGTTCCCGGCCCGAGTTCGACCACGCACTGGTCGGGACCGGGATGGACCTGGCGCGCGACCAGCCGGGCAAGCATGGGTGACGACGGCAGCACCGCGCCGACCTTCATCGGATTGGCGAGCCAGCGCCGGAAGAACAGGACCTCTTCGGCCGCGGGCTTTTCTTCGTTTGGCTTCATGGAATGCCTCATGACGGATCGGTGACGCGGCATGGCCAACTTAGGATGACAGCGTGGTGTTTCCAAGGCCTTGAGAAATATTAAAACTTTGTGACAAACATCCGCCTTACGGTCGTGGCATAAGGTTGTGGCGGAACGGCAGACAAGCGGGGAATAGATGGCAAAGCGAATCGCGGTGGTAGGTGCGACGGGCACGATCGGTCGCGAGATCCTCCAGGAACTCGCCGCGCGCGGCGTGGACGCGGGCGACGTCGCGGCCCTCGCATCCGAACGTTCGGTCGGCGTGACGCTTTCCTTCGGCGAGGACGCCGACGTCAAGACCGACGAACTGGCGACCTACGATTTCGCCGGCACTCAGGTTGCGATCTTCTGCACGGCACCCGCCGTCTCGGCCGCCAACGTGCCGCGCGCGGCCAAGGCAGGGGCTTGGGTCATCGACACATCGTCGCACTTCCGCATGGATGTCGACGTACCGCTGGTCGTCGCCGGCGTGAACGACGACGCGGCCACGCTGGCGCGCGCCAAGCGGCGCATCGTGTCGGTTCCGGGTGCCTGCGTGACGATGCTTGCACAGGTGCTGGCCCCGCTGCACCGGGCCGCGACGGCACGGCGCATGATCGTCTCGACGTACCAGTGCGTCTCGGAAGCCGGGCGCGCCGCGATGGACGAGCTGTTCAGCCAGACGCGCAACGTCTACGTCAACCAGCCCCTCGAGCGCGCCAACTTCGCCAAGCAGATCGCGTTCAACGTGATCCCCCAGTGCGGCAGCTTCGAGTCCGACGGCCGGACGACCGAGGAGCGCGCGCTGGCCATGGAGCCGCGCAAGATCCTGGCCGGCGATATCGGCACGGTCGCCACGTGCGTGCGGGTGCCGTCCTTCGTGGGTCACGGCATCGCGGCCGTCGTCGAGTTCGTCGAGCCGATGGGCGTGGCGCAGGCACGTTCGATGCTGATGCGCACCGACGGGATCGCCGTCACCGACCATCGCGCCGAGGAAGCCTTCGTCACCCCGCTGGAAACGCAGGGCGAGCAGAAGATCTATGTCAGCCGTCTTCGCGACGATCCGTCGGTGCCCAACGGCCTTGCCATGTGGATCGCCGCCGACAACCTGCGCACAGCGTCGTCTGCGCCGATCGTGGTTCTTGCCCTGGCGCTCGCCGAGCGGGAATGAAGGCGCTCGTCGCCCTCCTCGTCCTGCTGGCATGGCCTGCCGGCGCGCAGTCTCCGGCACCGGCCGAGCTCGACCGGCTTTACGCGGCCGGCCAATATCGCGAAGTCACCCAGCGCATGTTCGCCGCGCGCGACAATGCCGAGGCGCGCGCGATCCTCGGCTGGGCGCAGGCGCGCGTGCAGGCGGCGGCCCCGCATGTCGTCGCCGTCGCCTATGCCGATCTTCTCTGGCAGATCGGCGAGGGGCAGGGGAGCGATGCGTTGCGCGAGGAGTCGGGCCTCGTCTTGATCTATGCTGTGCTGGCGATCGGAGTCGACGGCGCCAAGTGCGCCGACACGTCGGCACCTGACTCCCGGGTGCGCCAGATCCTGTCGACGCGCCAGGCCTGGCTGGAATTCGCGCGCGGCCGGCCGGCCGACAGGCGGGCCTACATGCGCAACTCCGCCGTGGCGCTGGAGCAGTCGACCGCCGCCCGCCGGCCCGAGGACCGCGACATCTGTGCTGCCGGCGACGAAGAGATCGCCCGCCAGCTCGCCACGCCGGGCACGGTCGCGCGCGAACAGCCGCTGAAGGCCGGCGAGGCCCGCCGCACGATCGACATCGAACCGGGGCCGACCTACCGACCGCGCTTCCTCGGTCCCGAAAGCTGGCATCCGCGCCAGGCGCAGGTGCGCGCGCGCTTCTGGCGGATCCTCGACCAGCTCGTCCCGGCCTAGAGAAGCTTGAATACCCGCAGCAGGGCTTCGCCCGCGACGGCCGCCGCGAAGACGAGAATGACGACTGCCGCGATCCGGTTGGCCCAGGTGAGCCCGGTCGTCGTGAAGCGGTCGCGGAACAGGCATACGGCCTCGACGACGACGAGCCACCACGCCGAAGCGCCGGCCATCACGCCGGCGAGCAGCAGCCAGTCGTCCATGCTGATCTGTCCGTCCGACCGGACGCCGAAGGCCGCGAAGATCGCCAGGAACGACAGGACCGTGATCGGGTTTGTCAGCGTCAGGAACAGCGTCGACGTGAAATCGGCGAACAGGCTGGTCGGATCCTGGCCTGCGGCGATCGCCGGTGTGGGCCGGCGGAGCAGCCGGATCCCCATCACGAGAAGAACGGCAGCACCGACGAGCGACAGGATCTGGCGCTCCTGCTCGAGGAAAGACTGCAGCATCGAGATGCCGAACGCGGCGATGGCACCGAAGACCGTGTCGGCGACGGCGGCCCCGAGGCCGGAGGCGAAGCCCGCCAGCCGCCCGTGAACGAGCGTGCGCCGGATCACCAGCACGTTGATCGGCCCGACGGGGGCCGCGATCAGCATGCCGACGATCGCACCCTTGAGGAAGATCCATTCGAACATCAGGATGCGACCCTCAGCGCGCCAGACGCTCGGCAGGAAAGACGGTCGGCGGCTGCGAAAGCGCCGCCTGGCAGGCGACGAGGGCAAGATCGATGGCACCCTTCGCCGCCGTCGCGGCGACCACGGCATGCACCGACGAGGTCGCCAGCGACAGGGCGCCGGCCACCTCGCGCGTGGCGAGATGGCGGGCAAGGAACAGGGCGGCGAAGCTGTCGCCGGCGCCGTAGGCGGGATGGTCGATCGGCGGAACGCGCACGATGAAGTCGCCGTCGCGATCGCAGGCCAGCGTCCCGAGCCGGCCGGAATCGGGAACCGACGTGACGATCACGATCCTGTCCGGCCTGCCGCCGGCGCGCAGGGTGCCCGCTGCCGCGCGCACCTCGGCAAGCGTACCCGTCGGCCGGCCCGTCAGCAGCCCCAGCTCGAAGACGTTGGGAAACAGGATGTCAGCGAGTGGAGCCAGGGCGCGGATCGCGTCGACCACGTCGGGGCGCACGAACACGCGGCCGCGATCGCCCATCACCGGGTCGAGCGCATAGAGGCAGGCCGGTGCGGCGTGCCGGGCTCGTGCCACCGCATCGGCGACGATCGCGCCCTGTTCGCCGGCACCCAGATATCCCGACAGCACGCAGCCGGTTCCCGCAAGCAGGCCGCGCGCGTCGAGCCCTTCGACCAGCCGGGAAAGCTCTGCCGGCTCGGCCGGCCCGCCGACGAACCCGCCGTGGCCGGGATGGTTGGAGAAGCGCACGGTATCGAGCCGCACGACGTCGATGCCCAGTCGCTGGAGGCAGAAGACTGCCGCCGAATTGCCCACGGCACCGGCAGCGACGGAAGACTGGATCGACAGGACGCGCATGTCGCCCCTCATATCGGGAATCGCCATTTGGCGATAGGGCTTCGGAGGCAACCGTGGCACCGAATCCCTTGGCAAACCGCCCGGCGGGCTGACAGGATAGGCGCACTCAGGGGAGGCAGTCGAAACGAATGGCCGAATTCCGTACCGTCGCGCGCCGCTCGGCGCTCTACATTCCGGGCTCCAACACGCGCGCCCTCGAAAAGGCGCGCACGCTCGACGCCGACGTGCTGATTTTCGACCTCGAGGACGCCGTCCATCCCGACCGCAAGGACGCCGCGCGCGACCAGACGATGGCGGCGCTGCGCCAGGGCGGCTTTCGCGCCGAGACCGTCGTGCGGATCAACCCGCTGTCCGACAAGCTGGGTGCGGCCGACATCAAGGCCGCCGCGCGCTCCGGCTGCCAGGCGGTCCTGTTGCCCAAGGTCGAAAGCGCCAAGGAAGTTCGCGACGGCGCGCTGCGCCTGGCGGCGGCGGGCGCGCCCGAGAACGTCATGCTCTGGGCGATGATCGAGACCCCGCTCGGCGTGCTGCGCGCCCAGGAAATCGCGCTATCCAGTCCGCATCTGGGTTGCCTCGTGATGGGGACGTCCGATCTCGTCAAGGACCTGCGCGCCCGCCACTCCGAGGCGCGCCTCGCGATCATGCCGTCGCTTGGCCTGTGCCTTCTGGCCGCGCGTGCGGCGGGCCTGCCGATCCTCGACGGCGTGCATCTCGACCTCAACGACGAACCCGGCTTTCTGGCGGCGTGCCGGCAGGGCGCCGACATGGGATTCGACGGCAAGACGCTGATCCATCCAAAGACGATCGCCGCCTGCAACGCGGCGTTCGGGCCGTCGCCCGACGATGTCGAATGGTCGCGAAAGGTGATCGCGGCGTTCGAAGTGGCATCGGCGAAGAAAGAGGGCGTGATCGTCGTCGACGGCAAACTCGTCGAGCAGCTTCACGTCGACAGCGCCAAGCGCACCGTCGCGATGGCCGAGGCGATCCTCAAGAAGGGCGCCGCGAAGATCGCCTGACGCCTATCTGTCGGCGACGATCTTGACGCGTTGCCCCGGCGTCAGCGCTTCGCCCGGCTTCAGCCCGTTGTAGATCCGGAAACGGTCGAGATCGAGCCCGTCCTGCGTCGCCATGCGGCGCGCCATCGATTCCTGCGTGTCGCCCGCGCGTACCTGGACGATGCGGATGCGCATCGGCTCGGCGCTGCGCGCCTCCGCTCCTGTCAGGGCGCGGAAAGAATAGGTCGTGCGGCGGAAGGCGTCGGTGAATTTCCCGGCGACCGGCGTGGGGGCGGCCATCACCAGCCGGTAGAACGTGCCGTCGGGATGGCGGATGACGACCAGCCGCAGATCGGCTGTGCCGCTCTGTCCGCGAAAACGCGGCAATGCCGCGGTCGCGGCCTGCATGCCGTTGATCGTGATGCGCTCCACGTTCTGCAGCGGGGCGCCCTTGGCCCAGACCCCGGTCAGGTATGCCGACGGATCGGTGCCGGCTCCGGCCGGTGCGGAGTCGAGCTTGATCGACGCGCCTTCGGGCCCGATCGCGCGCACGGCGTCCTCGCCGTTGGCGATGCGGAAGCCGGCCGGCGCCTCGAAACGGATGCGCAGTTTCGGATGGATGAACGTGTTGGCGCGCGTGAATCCGGAATCGGCATCGCCGCCATAGGCCATCCCGTCGATCGCGGCGAGATACTCGTTCTCGCCCAGGCGCGGGTTGGCGGCGACCTTCATGCCCTGGTTGCGCGCCGTTTCCGTCGCCGCGACGACGCGGTCGGCGGTGCGCGGGTGCGACTGCAGGATGCTGAACTGGTCGGCCGCTTCCGCCGGCCGGCCGAGCATTTTCGCCTCCAGCCTCGACGCATCGCCGAGCTTGGCGAGCATGTCGGCGGCTTCGCGCGGGTCGTAACCCTCCGCCGCCATGTACCGCACGCCGAGTTTGTCGGCCTCGAACTCCTGCTCGCGCGAGAAGCCGGCAAGCCAGACCGACGCCCCGCCTTCACCGGCCTGGGCGGCGAGATTTCCGGCATCCGGCGATCCGGTCAGCACGGCAACGCCGATGCCCAGGATGCCGGTGAAGATGCTTGCCGCCTGTCCGCGGCTGACCCGCTCGGCCGTGTGGCGCGCGGTGACGTGGCCGATCTCGTGGCCGATCACCGAGGCGAACTCCGCCTCGTTCGACATCAGGGCCAGCAGGCCCCGGGTGACATAGACATAGCCGCCCGGCAGGGCGAACGCGTTGTAGATGTCGCTGTTGATGACCGTGAAGACGAAGGGCTGCCCGGCGTTCTCGCTGCGCGCCACGAGGGCTTCGCCGAGCCTCTGGACATAGGCCTTGAGGCGCGGATTGTCGTAGGCGCCGCCGAACTCCGCCAGCACCTGCGGATGCTGCTCGCGGCCGATCTTGGCTTCCTCCTCGGGAGGGACGAAGGCGGTGAACTGGCTGCGGCCGGTCGCCGCGTTCTGGGCGCAGCCGACGAGGCCGGTTGCCGCGGAAATGCCGACGAAAGCGGCGAACAGACCGGCGCGCAGACGGGATTTTTCGACCATGCCCGGACTCTTGCCCCTGCCGGGCAGGCCGGTCAAGATTCGGAATCTACCCGGACCCAGCAAGCCATTGACGGAACGCCCGGCGTTACGCGATTGTCCGGGCATGCCGGCTCCCGACGCTGCCCCCCGTACCGACCTTTACCCGCCGACCGAGCCCTACGGCTCCGGCATGCTGACGCTCGATTCGCTCCACCGGATGTACTGGGAGCAGAGCGGAAATCCGCGCGGGGCGCCGGTGGTGTTCCTGCATGGCGGTCCGGGTGCGGGCGCCACGCCGGCGCACCGGCGCTTCTTCGATCCGCAGCACTATCGCATCGTGATCTTCGACCAGCGCGGCTCCGGCCGGTCCACGCCGCACGGCGAGACGCGCGACAACACCACGCCCCATCTGGTCGACGACATGGAGCGGCTGCGCACCCATCTGGGGATCGACGCGTGGCACGTGTTCGGCGGGTCGTGGGGTTCCACGCTCGCCCTTGCCTATGCGCAGGCGTATCCGGCCCATGTGCGCTCGCTGACCCTGCGCGGCATCTTCCTGGGCCGCAAGGTCGAGATCGACTGGTTCCTCCACGGCATCGCGCACGTGTTCCCGGAAGCCTGGCACGCTTTCTCCGGCTTCCTGTCCGAAGCCGAGCGCGGCGACCTGCTCGGCAACTACTGGCGCCGTCTCGTCGATCCGGACCCGGCCGTCCATCTGCCGGCCGCGCGCGCCTGGAGTGCCTATGAAGGTTCCTGTTCGACCCTGATGCCGAGCCCGGAGACCGTTTCGGCGTTCTCGGAGGAACGCATGGCGCTGGGCCTCGCGCGCATCGAGGCGCACTATTTCAGGAACGCGATCTTCCTCGGCGAGAACGCGCTGCTCGACGGCGTCGAGCGCGTGCGCCATGTGCCGACGACGATCGTGCAGGGCCGCTACGACATGGTCTGCCCGATCCTGACGGCCGACCGGCTGGCCGCGACATGG
>JBIKWI010000256.1:0-3878 GCA_044356395.1 Tagaea sp.
ATGCGGCCCGCCCGGCAACCGTGCTCGAGACATTGACGACCGATCCATGCCCCTGCGCCGCGAACGCGGGCCAGGCCGCCTCGATCAGGGCCACAGGCGAGTCGAGATTGAGGGTGCGCACGGCCCCGGCCGCCGCAGGAACGCCTCCGGCGTTGTTGACGAGGATGTCGATACCGCCCGCCCAGGCAAGGAACGCGTCCATCAGCGGGCCGGCCGTGCCCGGCACGGACAGGTCCGCCGCGTACAGGGCGGCATCCGCGCAGGCAGACGCGACCGTTTCGGCCGCCGCCCGGTCGGCCCGGTAATGGATGCCCACCCGACAGCCCTGGGCGGCCAGCAGGCGGGCCGTCGCCGCCCCGATGCCCCGCCCCGCCCCGGTCACCAGCACCCGCTTGCCCGCAAGTCCGGCGGAATTCGTCAGTCCGGCCATGGGCCTGCATACGGCCGGCGGCGGCCGGGGCGCAAGCCTCGCATCGCTGGACGCCGATGGGCGGGGGGATTAGATAAGGGCTGCCGGGCGTTAAGGCATGCGGGCGACCCAACCTGACGCCCCCGTATGCCGTTCGAAAGGTCAGTCCACGTGTCCACACCCACGCCCATCACCGATTCCCTCATACGCGACAGCGACACGCTCGGAAACGCCATCGGGCGGCTCGATTCCAGCCCGCTGGGTCTTCTTTTCGCGACGGACGCCGAAGGCAGGCTGGCCGGACGGCTTTGCGCGATGGACATCGAGGCGGCCCTGTCGCGTGGAATGGACCTTTCGCAGCGCGTCGGTGCGGCGATGGTGCCCGATGCCGACGGCGTGCCCGCCGGGCTCGACCCGGCCGAACTGCGCAAGCGCACCGGCACGTCGGGCACGGTGCTGGCGGTCGTCGACGCCGAACGCCGTCCGGTCGGCTTCCATTCGCCGGCCAGCGCCCGCCGCGTGCCGATCGCCGAACCCAAGCTCGGCGGCAACGAGCTCAAGTACGTCACCGAGTGCATCGAAACGAACTGGATCTCAAGCCAGGGCAGCTTCGTGCGCCGCTTCGAGACAGAATTCGCCGCCCGCCTCGGCGTGCCGCATGCGATTGCCGTTTCGAACGGAACGGTGGCACTGCATCTGGCCGTCGCCGCCTTCGGCATCGGGCCGGGCGACGAGGTCATCGTCCCCGATCTCACCTTCGCGGCCACGCTCAACGCCGTGATCTATACAGGCGCGACGCCGGTGCTGGTCGACGTGTCGCCCGACACGTGGAACATGGATCCCGAGGCGGTCGCTGCGGCGATCACGCCGCGCACCAAGGCGATCATGCCGGTGCACCTCTACGGCCAGCCCGCCGACATGGGACCGATCCTGGCGCTTGCCAAGCGTCGCGGGCTCGTCGTCATCGAAGATGCGGCCGAGGCGGCCGGATCGTCGTGGGAAGGTACGCCGTGCGGCGCCATCGGCGACTGCGGCACGTTCAGCTTCTTCTCCAACAAGCTGATCACGACCGGCGAAGGCGGCATGGTCGTGTTCAAGGACGACGCGGTCGCCGCCCGCGCGCGCCGGCTGCGCGACCACGGCATGAATCCCGCCAGGCGCTACTGGCACGACGAGGTCGGCTTCAACTACCGCCTCACCAACATGCAGGCGGCGATCGGCTGCGCGCAGCTCGAGCAGATCGACGGCTTCCTTGCCCGCAAGCGCGAGATCGCGGCCTTCTACGGGAAGCGCTTTGCCCATCTGGCCGAGATCGGGACGCCGACCGCCATCCCGGGCTTTGACAACTCGTACTGGGTTTTCTCGATCGTCGCGGATTGCGCGGCCCTCGGCCTATCGCGCGATGCGCTGATGGCGAGGCTCGCCGCCGCCGGCGTGGACACGCGCCCGCTCTTCTACTGCATGCACGAGATGCCGCCCTACAAGGGCTATGCCGGCAACCGCGAGTTTCCGGTCGCCACGCGCCTGTCGGCAAACGGTCTCAGCCTGCCCTCGTCGAACGCGATCACCGAAGCCGAGCTCGACTACGTCGCGGCCACGGTCGAGCGTCTCGTCACCGCCCGCCGGCTGGTGCAGGCGCACGCGGCGTGACGAAGCCGGCGCTCGCGACAAGCGTCTTCGTCGCGGTCGCCGCCCTGACCGCACCGGTCGCCGTCATCGCGCCCAACGGGCTGGCCGTGCTGCTGGCACTTGCAGGCACGGCCGCAGCCTTGTTCGATCCCGCCGCGCGCCGGATGTCGGACGCTCCGCGCTGGCTGCGTGCACTGTTGGCCGCGTTCGCGCTCGTCGCTCTCGCCTCGCTGCTCTGGACGCTGGATCGGGCAGAGGGCTTCGACGGATGGATCCGCGTGTGCATGACCGCGGCACTCGGTCTGATGCTGGTCGCCAAGGCGCGCAAGCTCGACGATTCCGCCCGCCGGCGCGTGAGCGGCGCCTTGCTTGGCGGATATCTCGCGGCGCTCGTGCTCGTCGGGCTGCAGGTCGCCAGTCAGCGCGTTTGGGATCTCGACAATTCCATCGCAGCGCTCTGGTATCCGCCGGAAACGAATTTTTGGGCGCTGTTCAACCGCTCGGCGACGGTGCTTGCCCTCGTGCTTCCGCTGGTCGCGCACGCGGCGTATCGACGCTACGGCGTGCGCGCCGCACTCGCACTCGCAGGCGTCGGAATCTTTTCGATCTTCCAGCTCAACAGCCTTGCCGCGGAAATTGCCGTCGCCGTCGGAACTGCCGGTGCCGTCTGCGCCGCCATCGCCGGACGCCACTCGCCGCGCGTCCTTGCGATGCTTCTGGTCGGTCTGATGCTGGCCGCTCCGTTTGCCGCGCGATCCGATGCGCTTGCCGAGCTTGCCGCCCGGCGCGATATTTCGGTTTCGATCTACCATCGCGCGGCGATCTGGGGTTTCAGCGCCGCGCGCATCGAAGAGAAGCCGCTGCTGGGCTGGGGCATGCACGCCGCGCGCGCCATGCCGGACGCCAAGCACACCATCGTGCGCGGAGCCGAACTTATGCCGCTGCACCCGCACAACGGGCCGCTGCATCTGTGGCTCGAGTTCGGCGCGCTGGGCGCGCTGCTGGGTGCCGGCCTGCTCGCAGGTCTTGCGCTTTCGACCGGCGGATCCGCGGCATCCCGGATGTCGCGCACGGCCCTGCTGCTCGCAGCCCTCGTCGTCGCCTCGATCAGCTACGGGCTGTGGCAGGGCTGGTGGATGGCAACGCTCTGGCTTTCCGGTGCCTTCGCCGCCGCCTTGCCCGACGACGCGCAAGCGCAACCATGAAGATCCTGTTCGTCTCGCATCAGGGCGATCTGGGCGGGGCGACGACGCCCATCGTCGAGGCGATCGACGCGCTTTCTCCGCGAGGCCATAGCTTCGCCGCGCTGATGCCCGAAGCCGGCAGCCTCGCCGCCGCGCTCGACGCGCGCAAGGTGCCGTGGACGACCTGCCCGATCCCGCCCTGGTGCTCGACGCGCGGGAGGCGGCGCTTTCGCAACATCGTGGCCAGTTTCCGCGCCCTCCCGGCCGTACGTGCGGCGATCCGTGCGGCCGGAGCCGATCTCGTGATCTCCAATTCCATCGTGATCGGCGTCGCCGCGCGCGCCTGCACCGAGCTGGAACTGGCGCACATGTGGTGGCTGCACGAGTTCGCGACCGAAGACCACAATCTGGCGTTCGACTGGGGCGAGTACTTCACCGCACGCATCGCCGCGCGGAGCTGCGTACGCGCCTTTGCCAACTCGGATGCCGTCGCGGCGAAGTTCGCCCGCTGGTTCGGGGCCGACCGTGTCGGGCGCGTCGACTACCACATCGCCGCACAGGCGCCGGGCGTCGCGCCGGCTTTCGAGCCGGCCGGCGCGTTCCACCTGGTGCTCGTGGGCTCGCTCAATCCGCAGAAGGGCCAGGACGATGCGATC
>JBIKWI010000257.1:0-3844 GCA_044356395.1 Tagaea sp.
CAGATGGTCGACCGCATCCTCGCGATGAAGGACGGGACGCGGCTTTATCTGCTTGCCCCCGTCGTGCGCGGGCGCAAGGGCGAGTACCGCAAGGAACTGCAGGAGTTCCAGAAGAAGGGCTTCCAGCGCGTCAAGGTCGACGGCAAGCTCTACGAGATCGACGCGGCGCCCACGCTCGACAAGAAGCGCAAGCACGACATCGAAGTGGTGGTGGACCGCCTCGTCGTGAAGCCCGATCTCGGCCCCCGCCTTGCGGATTCCATCGAGACGGCGCTCAACCTCGCCGAAGGCCTGCTGTTCGTCGAGAATGCCGACACGGGCGAGCGCACCGTGTTCAGCTCCAAGTTCGCCTGCCCGGTCTCGGGCTTCACGATCTCGGAGATCGAGCCCCGGCTGTTCTCGTTCAACAACCCGTTCGGCGCGTGCCCGTCGTGCGACGGGCTGGGCGAGAAGCAGTATTTCGACCCGGAGCTGGTGGCCCCCGACCATCGCCTGTCGCTGGAAAACGGCGCCATCGCACCGTGGGTCAACGAGACCCAGAAATACTACGCGCAGACGCTGGCGAGCCTGGCGAAGCACTTCAAGGTCTCCACGTCCACGCCGTTTGGCCAGCTGCCGAAGAAGGTGCAGGACGCGATCCTGAACGGCACCGGCGAAGACCCGGTCACGATGGTCTATTCGGACGGGCTGCGCGACTACAAGACCAACAAGCCGTTCGAGGGCGTGATCCCGAACCTCGAGCGCCGCTACCGCGAGACCGACAGTGCCTGGACGCGGGAGGAGCTTTCGCGCTTCCAGTCAGCACGTCCGTGCGAGGCGTGCGACGGCCACCGCCTGAAGCCCGAAGCGCTCGCGGTCAAGATCGGCGGCAAGCACATCTCGGAGGTGACCACTTTCGCCATCGACGAGGCGGCGGAATGGTTCTCCAACATCAAGAAGCAGCTTAGCCCGAAGCAGAACGAGATCGCGGCGCGCATCCTGAAGGAGATCAACGCGCGGCTCGGCTTCCTCGTCAATGTAGGTCTCGAATACCTGACACTCTCCCGCGCGTCGGGCACGCTGTCGGGCGGCGAAAGCCAGCGCATCCGGCTCGCCTCGCAGATCGGCTCGGGGCTGACGGGCGTGCTCTACGTGCTCGACGAGCCGTCCATCGGCCTGCACCAGCGCGACAACGACCGGCTCTTGGAAACGCTCAAGCGCCTGCGCGATCTCGGCAACACCGTGATCGTCGTAGAGCATGACGAGGACGCGATCCGCGTGGCCGACTGGGTCGTGGACATGGGCCCCGGTGCCGGCATCCATGGCGGCAAGATCGTGGCGCAGGGCACGCCGGACGACATCGTGCGCAACCCCGCGAGCCTGACCGGCCAGTACCTGTCCGGCTTCCGGCAGGTGCCGATCCCCAAGACGCGCCGCCCCGGCCACAAGGGCCAGAAAATCAAGGTGCGCGGCGCCAAGGGCAACAACCTGAAGGCCGTCGACGTGGAAATCCCGCTGGGCACATTCGTCTGCGTGACGGGCGTTTCGGGCGGCGGCAAATCCACGCTGGTGATCGAGACGCTCTACAAGGCGCTGGCCCGCCGCCTGATGGGGGCGCGCGAGATCCCGGCCGAGCACATCGCCATCGACGGGATCGACTTCCTCGACAAGGTCATCGACATCGACCAGTCGCCCATCGGGCGCACGCCGCGCTCGAACCCGGCGACGTATACGGGCGCCTTCACGCCGATCCGCGACTGGTTCGCCGGACTGCCCGAGGCGAAGGCCCGCGCCTACGGGCCGGGCCGCTTCTCGTTCAACGTCAAGGGCGGGCGCTGCGAGGCGTGCCAGGGCGACGGCGTCATCAAGATCGAGATGCACTTCCTGCCGGACGTCTACGTGACGTGCGATGCCTGCCACGGCAAGCGGTACAACCGCGAGACGCTCGAGGTGAAGTACCGCGACAAGTCCATCGCCGACGTGCTGGAGATGACGGTCGAGGAAAGCGCCGAGTTCTTCAAGGCGGTCCCGGCGATCCGCGAGAAGATGGACACGCTCGTGCGCGTGGGCCTCGGCTACGTGCATGTCGGCCAGCAGGCGACCACGCTGTCGGGCGGCGAGGCCCAACGCGTGAAGCTCGCCAAGGAACTGTCGCGCCGCTCGACGGGAAAGACCCTCTACATCCTCGACGAGCCGACGACGGGTCTGCATTTCGAGGACGTGCGCAAGCTGATGGAAGTGCTGCACGCCCTCGTCGACCAGGGCAACACGGTCGTCGTCATCGAGCACAACCTCGAAGTCGTGAAGACCGCCGACTGGATCGTCGATCTCGGCCCCGAAGGCGGCGGCAAGGGCGGGCGCGTCGTGGCGCAAGGCACGCCCGAGGAAGTGGCGAAGTCGAAGGAGAGCTACACCGCGCGCTATCTGGCACCGTATCTCGCGAAGGGCGGGACGGTGCGCAAGCGGGCGTAAAGAAGTCGTGGAGGCCCGGCATCCGCCGGGCATGACGGCTCTATTTCCCCGTCATGCCCGCGCCCGTCGCGGGCATCCACGACTTCTGTTAGTGCGAATGCCGGTGGTGGCTGTCGGGCATGTGCGCGTGCGCGTGGCGCAGCGGCGCGTGGACATGCGGGTGCGCGTGCGGCACCGAAAGGTCGGTGCCCGGCGGATGGTCGTGGGCGTGGTGTTCGTCGTGCGTGTGCCGGTGCGCGTGCGCGATCTCGTGGTGCTCGTGCGGATGGACGTGCCGTTCGCTGGCGTGAAGCCAGACACCGACCGCCATCAGCGCGCCCGCGGCGAACAGCTCGGATGTCACCGGTTCGCCGAGCACCGCCACCGCCGCCACCGCCCCGATGAACGGGGCGAGCGAGAAATAGGCGCCGGTGCGCGCGGTGCCGAGATGGCGCAGTGCCAGCACGAACATCACGAGGCTGATGCCGTAGCCGAGCAGGCCCGTCGCAGCCCCCAGCACCACCGTCGCGCCGTCCGGCAGGCTGGCGCCCGCCCACAGGCCCAGCGCGATGTTGACCGGCCCCGCGACCAGCCCCTTGATCGCCGCGATGGCGACCGGGTCGGCGAGTGCGACCTTGCGCGTGACGTTGTTGTCGATCCCCCACGCCAGGCACGCGGCCGCGACGAACAGCGGGGCGCCCAACCCGTCGGGCAGGCGCGCGGCGGGCCAGCTCAGCACGGCGGCACCGGCGACGATGGCGAGCATGCCGACCGCGATGCGCCTGTCGAAATTCTCGCGGAAGGCGAACCACGCCAGCAAGGCGGTGAACACGCCTTCGAGGACGAGCAGCAGCGAGGCGGTCGCGCCATCCAGCCGCGTGAGGCCGAGCATCAGCAAGGCGGGGCCGGCGATGCCGCCCGTCGCGACGGACAGGGCGAGCCACGGCAGGTCGGCGCGCACGAGTTTCGCTTCCGCGGCTTTCGGCCCGGCAAGCCGGAACGCGAGCAGGCCCGCGCCGGCGCCCGAATAGAGGATGCCCGCCAGCACCCACGGATCGACCGAGCCGAGCAGGACCTTGGCGATCGGCGTCGATAAGCCGAACAGCCCGGCGGCGGCGAGCGCGAAGAGGATCGCGGTTCTGTCCATGGCGGAAAGCGTACGCCAAGTCGTGGATAGCCGCGACGGGCGCGGGCATCCACGACTTTTGATTGCTTTTACCCAAGAAACAGTTTATATTCCTCGCATTGGCCCAATAATTGCGGCCACGCGCTGTTTGACAAGTGAATATGTTCCGAGATCTGCGATCCTACAATATCGCGGAAAAACACCGCCCAGGTTACAACTGAACGATTTCAGAGGCTTAAATAGGTGACGGTAACCTGTTGTCGCCTGTTTCAGCGCCCCGCCCGCATC
>JBIKWI010000258.1:0-3804 GCA_044356395.1 Tagaea sp.
TCGCCATCGGCATCTCCGGTGCGATCCAGCATCTGGCCGGCATGTCTGGCTCGAAGGTCATCGTCGCGGTCAACAAGGACGAGGAAGCGCCCATCTTCCAGATCGCCGACTACGGCGTGGTGGGCGACCTCTTCAAGTTGGTCCCCGAACTAACCTCGGCAGTGCTCGCGCGAAAGTAACCCAGACACCGGCATTTCAAGGATGATCCAGAAGATCGGCGATATTGTATTGACCTGACTGAGTTTCTTACCCGAGCCAAATGCGAAACTTCTACTTCACGACAATCGGATAAGGGCGTCGAAACTGGCCGAACGTCACCGGTGCTGACCTGACGGGGTTTTCTTTGACCGGGCCGATTGAGATAATCAGTTTGGAAAGGGTCCTAAGAAGATGCCCAGGAGACGACATAGCGCTGAGTAGATCGTCACGAAGCTGCGGCAGTTCGAAGTGTTGATGGCGCAAGGCCGAATTGAGCGGCTCCCATCGGAGACCATTTCAATAGTCTCCAAATCCGGTTCGGCGCCAAGCGCCACGCTTGGCCGCACCGTCCAAACTAAGTCTTATCGGGTGCATCAGACGAGTCGCCCGGCACAGTCAGGCTAGAGTCGACAATCTGCAATATGCGCTTCTCGAGTTTCAGGAGCCCTTTTCGCTTCTCTTCGAAATATTCGTACACGTCGTATACCGATCTGACGCCGGGCATCTTATGAGCCAGAATCCGCTCGGCGATGTCGGCATCCACGCCTGCTTGAGACATCAGTGTTCGCGAGGTCCTCCGTAGATCGTGAAGCCTCCAGGCTGGCATTGGTTGCGCGTCACGTGCCTTTCGGATTTGAGCGATTTTTTGATCGAGCAGAACCTTCTGTGTGCTCCAACCTTGAAAAGGCCTTTTGCCGCCCTTCCTCGCCCAAAACACGAACTTTGCGCCTTTAGGCTTTCGTCTATTTTCCAGCCGGTCGTTAAGGATCTTCCGGATTTGCGGTGTAATCGGAATCGCGTGCGGCAATTTTGCCTTCATACGCTCGGCGGGCACGACGATCGCTTTGGCATCGATTTCTTCGTATGAAATCTCGGCGAATTCGCGAAGGCGTACGGCACTGAAAAGCAGACCACGGACAACCCCCGCGTATACCGGGTGGACAAGCTCGAGCGCTTGCCAAACGTCACACAGCTCCGCCTCGCTCAAATGACGACTTCTCTTGAGGTCATTAGATTTTACACGAGCCATTCCGGACACAATCGGTGACTTGAAGTCCTGGTCCCCGAAGATCGCATACCAATTGAAGGCCTTGCGGACGTAGGCAAGGATCAGATCCGCTCGGCGTGACGACACCTCTCTCGTGATGTGGTCACACATCGAGAGGATGTCCTTCCGGCTGATATTGGAGATCAGTATTTTCCCGATTGCGGGGCGTACCCAAAAATCGATCGCCCGCCGAATTTCATCTTTTGTACGTAGCTTCTGCTCGTCGACGTACTCGTCAAGAAACCGATCGAGAAGGCTGTTGAGCGTTTTGTCTAGGTCGACTCCATTCGCTTTGGTGCGTGCGTTCTTTCTTTGCTCGACGGGATCTTGGCCCATGGCGGCCTCTCCGGCTGCCTTCTGGGCGAGTTTTCGTGCCTCCTCGGCCGTAAGTCGACCAAAGAGGCCGAGCGGCAACCAACGGCGCTTTCCGGTCGTCTGGTCGCTATACCGGTACCCGAAAGTAATCACGCCCGATGGCAGGCGCCTCGCCAGGAAGCCGCGGACCTCATCGTCCGCAATGGATTCGCCTGGTCGAAGGGCGTCCAAAGAACGCTTTGTGATCCTCTTGCGCATCCAGCGTCTCCGGCATCTTGTGCACCATTTATGCACCACATGGAACGGAACTCAATGGAATTTACCGGAATGCAGTGGAAACGAGAATCCAAAAAATATTTAACATAATCAATGATCTGATGAAGAGTATCGCAGGATTGTGAAGTGGTCAATCATCTACATTCTCAGACTACGGATCTGAGGGTTAGGAGTTCGAATCTCTTCGGGCGCGCCATTTTCCCAATCCTGCCTGCGTATTTTCCGACCCTCTCCACGTCCGTTCCCGCCTGCTACCGATCGCGTGGCCCGAATCCCGGGCAGGCATCGGACAGATCGGGAGATATCATCCTCATGGGACGCGGCGCACTTCTCTGGCTTCTCGGCATCCCGCTTCCGATCGTGATCCTGATCGTCCTGTTCTGGCGCTGACGCACGTCGTGCGCTAGCGGCACCACGTCCGGCGCTTTCCGTCCCATTCGCGGGCAAGGCCCGCGGCGACCAGCGCTTCGCCAAGATCGATTCCATCGACCGTAACGCGGGCGAGCGTGCGGCCGTAGCGGTCGTGCGGGCGCTTCGGGTCGGGGCGGATCTCGACCTTCGAGCCGGCGAGCTGTTCGGCGGTGAAGCGGCGCGCGCGTTCGGCGAGTTCCGCTTCGGCCGGGCAGCGCGCATGGGCCCCCAGCTCGGGCGTATCGACATTGACGATGCGGATATGGATCTTGCCGCACGTGATCGTGTCGCCGTCGATGGCGCGGCAGTCGGTCCGCGCGTGCGCGCCGCCGGAGACGACGCAGAGGGCCAGGAGCAGGGCGGGGAGGCGCGGGATCATCCTTCAAATGTAGTACGTCACGCGCAAGAAATGTGAATCCCGCGCGCCGACAGCGCGTTAATAGTAAATACTATATATTTCTAAAATCCCGAATCGCCGGACTCCAAAGGCGCGCCGTTTTGTGCTAGCGTGTTCCTGTCGCGTGCGAAGTCGATCCATCCGCATTCGACACCGGCCGCCGATGACGGCCGGGCGCCCCGGCACCGCACGCTCCTCCACGAGGTCGCGGGGCAGGGACGCAACCGGATCGGCAACCCCGAGCGGGGAGGTGTCCGAAAACGACATGACTCCACCGAAGAGCCAGTAAGCACCGGTCCCACGGCGTATCGCCAGGCCGGCGCACAAGATGGACGCCAGGCGCCGCCGACGCTGCCTTTTGCGGGCAGGTCGGGTGTCTGGTCGCAGTTGCGAAGTCCGGGACCCGGGATCGCGATGCCGAACCCCCCGGAACCGCCCTTGCGGCAAGACCCCGCCCCGACCGACGGCGATATCGGCACGAAACGCCCGAGCCTTTGTGCCGCGGGCGGGCCGACGGGCTACCGGCGTAACGGCCGGTCCCCGAGGCCGTGAAGCAAAGCGGGCCCCGCCAAGGCCCGATCCGCCCCGCGGGCGGACGGGCGGCGGGGCCTCGATTTTCGTGGGGGTTTTGCCAGTCCGGGCGGCGCATGCTATATCACTTGCGTTCCGCGAGAAGCGCGGACGCTTCGCCATTGGAGAGAAGGCTCATGGCCGGTTCGATCACCGCCGCCACCGGTTTCGGGGGTGGCCCCTCAGGCTACATCTCGACGACCCCGTCCTACGAGGCGGGCACCGCCGCCGCCGCGTTCAACACGCAGCCGTGGACCCCGCGTTCGTTCTTCGACGGGCCGCGCGTGCAGGCGCCCGACCTCGTCGTGTTCGGCGTCGGCAAGACGTATGACTTCTTCGCCTGAATCAAATGCCGCGAAGATGCCGCAATTGAGCGCGGAATAGCCCGAGGCCTTCGCGCATTGTCCGGATGAGAGGCGGCATGGTGCCGCCGGCTCAAGAAAAACCGGAGACTCTCGATGAAGAAGTTCGCCGCACTCGCCCTGGCCCTGTCGCTCGCCGCCCCGTCGATCGCGTTCGCGCAGGCGACCCCGGCGACGCCGGCCACCCCGGCGAAGCCCGCCGTCACCGCCCAGGCGCCCGCCAAGCC
>JBIKWI010000259.1:0-3798 GCA_044356395.1 Tagaea sp.
TGACGCAGGCTGCCGACCGCTATCCGCTCGCGTGGACGCTTGCCGGGCGCGAACTGCGCGGCGGCATCAAGGGATTCCGCGTGTTCATGGCCTGCCTGATGCTGGGCGTGGCCGCCATCGCGGGCGTGGGCTCGCTCGCCGAGGGCGTGCGCGAGGCGCTGCGCCAGAACGCCCGCCTGCTGCTGGGCGGCGACGTCGAGCTTTCCTTCACGCACCGCACGACCACGCCCGAGCAGCTCGCCTTCCTGACCGCGTCGGGCCGCGTATCGCAGATCCTCGAGATGCGCGCGATGGCGCGCACGGCAGCCGAGCGCACGCTGGTGGAGCTGAAGGCCGTCGACGGCGCCTATCCGCTGGTCGGCGAAATCCGTGTTTCGGGTGCCGCCGATCTTGCGGCGGCGACGGCAAAGGACGCGCAAGGACGCTGGGGTGCGGCCGTCGAGGCGGCAACGCTGTCGCGCCTTGCCATCGCCATCGGCGACACGATCGAGGTCGGCGACGGCACGTTCGTCGTGCGCGCGGCCGTCGATGTCGAGCCGGACCGCTCGGCCAATCTCTTCACGCTGGGGCCGCGCGTGATGGTGTCGCGCGAAGCGCTCGGCGAGACCGGGCTCGAACAGCCCGGTGCCCTGATCCGCTACCAGTCCCGCATCGTGCTCGCCCCCGGCACGGATCCCGTCGCGTGGATCGAGACATTGAAGGCGCGGTTCCCCGACGCGGGCTGGCGCATCCGCGGCGAGAGCGAGGCGGCCCCCGGCCTGCAGCGCTGGATCGACCGCATCGCGATGTTCCTCACACTCGTGGGCCTGACCTCGCTGCTGGTGGGTGGCGTGGGCGTGGCCAACGCGGTGCGCAGCTATCTGGAAAGCCGCACGGCGACCATCGCGACGATCAAGTGCCTGGGCGCGCCGGGCCGGCTCGTGCTGCGGCTCTACCTGATCCAGATCCTCGCGTTGGCCGTCCTTGGCATCCTTGCAGGACTGGTGCTCGGCGCACTTGTACCGACGGTCGTGGCACCCCTGCTGGCCGAACGTCTGAGCCTCGAAGCGCGCGGCGGGGTCTATCCGCTGCCGCTGCTGATGGCGACGGGCTTCGGCCTGCTGACGGCCCTCGCCTTCACGCTGTGGCCGCTGGCGCGCGCGCGCGAAGTGCCGCCGGCCGCCCTGTTCCGCGACCTTGTCGCACCCGTCCGGCGCTGGCCGCGTACCGAGTACGTGATCTACACCGCCGCCGCCGTGCTGGCCCTTGCAGCCCTTGCCATCGTCACGTCGGTCGACCGCAAGCTGGGGGCAGGGTTCTGTGCGGCCGCAGTCGTCACATTCGTGATCTTCCGCGGGGCTGCGTGGCTGATCGCGTGGCTGGCGCGTCGACTTGGCCATGTGCGCAATCCCGCACTCCGGCTCGCACTCGCCAACATGCACCGGCCGGGCAGCCCGACGCCCGGGATCGTGCTGTCGCTGGGGCTCGGCCTCACCGTGCTCGTGCTGATCGCGCAGGTGCAGGGCAATTTCGCGCGCCAGCTTGCCGATCAGTTGCCGCAGATGGCGCCATCGTTCTTCTTCATCGACATCCAGCCCGACCAGATCGCCGCGTTCGACGCCCTCGTCGAGAAGCATCCGGGCGTGGGCGAAGTGCGTCAGGTGCCGTCCTTGCGCGGTCGTATCGTGCGGCTCAACGGTGCGCCGGTCGATCAGGTCGAGATCGCTCCCGACGCTCGCTGGGCGATCGGCTCGGACCGCGGCCTCACCTATACCGGGCCGATGCCGCCAGGCACGCGGCTGGTCGCCGGCGAATGGTGGCCGGAGAAATACGCCGGCCCGCCGCTCGTGTCGTTCGACGCGCAGATCGCCAAGGGCATGGGTCTGGGCGTTGGCGACACGATCACGATCAACGTGCTGGGCCGCGAGATGGAGGCGCGCATCGCAAACCTGCGCGCCATCGACTGGACGAGCCTCGGCATCAATTTCACGCTGACCTTCGGGCCCGGCATGCTCGAAGGCGCGCCGCAGACCTGGATCGCGACCGCACAGGTCGAAGGGGCGGACGAGGACGCGCTCGAGCGCGCGGTCACCGCCGCCTTCCCGAACGTCTCGTCGATCCGCGTCAAACGCGCGCTCGCCACCGCCCAGCAGACGGTCGCCGGGATCGCCACGGCCGCGCGCGTGACGGCCGCGATCACGCTGGTGGCCGGCACGCTGGTGCTGGCCGGCGCCATCCTCGCCACGCAGCGCCGGCGCACCTACGATGCGGTCGTGCTCAAGGTACTGGGCGCGCGCCGGCGCGACATCATGCGTGCCCTGCTGACCGAATTCGCGCTAACCGGGGCCGCCGCCGCGACCGTTGCCGCGATCATCGGCACGGCCTGTGCGGCCCTGCTGATCGGCACCTACATGCGCATCGAGTTCGTCGTGCTGCCCGGAAAACTGGCCGCGACGATTGCGGGTGCTGCCCTCGCCGTAGCGCTGCTCGGGCTTGCCGGTACGTGGCGGGCCCTTGGCCAGAAAGCGGCCCCGCTGCTGCGCAATGCCTGATCCGCGCCGTGCCGGGCGTAATTTCACACCGCAGCCCCGTAATAAGACGCTGAAAAGCCATATTTATCAGTCGCAATGGCGGTATCCGGGATATTGAATTCCGGGGCAGGAGCCCCCATTATCCTGTCAGGTCGGTTCCGGCATCCGCCGGTCCCGTAAATTTTCTGGGAGCCAGATACCCATGTATGAGACCGAAAGACAGTATATGCCGCGCGCCGGCGTCGATGCCGCGGCATTCGACGAAGGGCTGCGCAGCTATATGCTCGGCATCTACAACTACATGGCCTCGGCCGTGGCGCTGTCGGGCATCGTGGCGTTCCTGGTCGCCGGTTCGCCGGCGGTCTCGCAGCTGCTCTTCGGCACCCCGCTGAAGTGGGTCGTCATGCTCGCCCCGCTGGGCTTCATCATGCTGATGTCGTTCCGCTTCGAGAAGATGTCGAAGCCCGCCCTGCTGGCGATGTTCTGGATCTTCGCGGCGCTGATGGGCGCCTCGATGGCGGCGATCCTGCTCGTTTTCACCGGTGCCTCGGTGGCGCGCGCCTTCTTCATCGCGGCCGGCATGTTCGCCGGCGTCAGCATCTACGGCTACACGACCAAGGCCGACCTGACGAAGTTCTCGACCTTCCTGATCATGGGCCTGATCGGCCTCGTGGTCGCGAGCCTGGTCAACATCTTCGTCCAGTCGTCGATGATGCAGTTCGTCATCTCGGCGGTGTCGGTCCTGGTGTTCTGCGGCCTGACGGCATGGGACACGCAGCGCCTCAAGGACACCTACGCCGAGTCGGCCGGCACGGAGATGGAAGGCAAGCTCGCCGTGATGGGCGCGCTCTCGCTCTACCTCAACTTCGTGAACCTGTTCCAGGCGCTGGTCCACCTGGTCGGCAACAAGGAAGAGTAGTCCGACCGGCCTTCGGGCCGTCGGCCGAGCCCCGGACCGGAAACGGTCCGGGGCTTTTTCGTTCTCAGCCCATCCAAAGGATCTGGCGTACCACGTCGCCGGCGGCGAGCCGGTCGAAGGCGGCATTGAGCCCGTCGAGGCCGATCCGGTCGCTCATCAGCCGGTCGACCGGCAGCTTTCCACGCCGCCACAGGTCGATGTAGCGCGGGATGTCGCGCAGCGGCACCGCTCCGCCGACATACGAGCCTTTCACCGTCCGCTCTTCGGCGACGAGCCCGACCGGCGACAACGACCACATGGCCGACGGGTTCGGCAGGCCCGCGGTCACGGTCGTCCCGCCCCGCCGCGTGATGCGGTAGGCAAGATCCA
>JBIKWI010000093.1:0-13132 GCA_044356395.1 Tagaea sp.
ATCCGGTCACCGACTTGCCGGAACCGGACTCGCCGACAAGGCCGAGGATCTTGCCCTGCTCGACGGAGAACGACACGTCGTTGACGGCCTTCAGCACGCCCGCCTTCGTGAAGAAGTGGGTCTCGAGTTTCTCGACGGAAAGCGTCGGCGCGGTCATTTCTGGAGCCGCGGGTTGAGCACGTCGCGCAGATGGTCGCCGACGAGATTGATCGACACGATCGTGACCAGCAGGGCAAGGCCGGGGAAGAAGCTGATCCAGTAGACGCCCGAAAGGATGTACTCGAACCCGTTGGCGATCAGCAGGCCCAGCGACGGCTCGGTGATCGGCAGGCCGACGCCGAGAAACGAAAGCGTGGCCTCGAGCGCAATCGAATTGGCGATCTGGATCGTGCCGACCACGATCAGCGGTGGCAGGCAGTTCGGCAGGATATGGCGGAACAGGATGCGGCTCTTCGGCAGGGCGAGGCACTGCGCCGCCTCGACATATTCCTTGCGCCGCTCGACCATCGCCGAAGCCCGCACCGTGCGCGCGTAGTAGGCATACTGGATGATGACGAGGGCGAGGATGATCTTGCCTACCCCCTGCCCCAGCACCGCCAGCAGCACCAATGCGATCAGGATTGCCGGGAAGGACAGCTTGATGTCGACCATTCGCATCAGGATGGTGTCGAAACGTCCGCCATAATAGGCCGCGAATAGCCCGACGGACGTGCCGACGAAAGCCGCAATCAACCCAGAAGTGACCGCGACGAGAAAAGATGTGCGCAGCCCGTAGAGGATTGCCGAGACCATGTCGCGTCCCTGGCTGTCCGAGCCAAGCCAGAAGACGAGCCCGTCCGCGCTCGCCGAACCCGGCGGCATCTTGCCGTCCATGATGTCGAGCTGGCGAAGGTCGTAGGGGTTCTGCGGGCTGATGAACGCGCACAGCATGGCCGCTACGAAAATCACCGCGAAAACGCCGAGCGCGCCAAGCGCCACGCGGCTTTCGCTGAAGTCGGCCACGAAACGCCTGAACGGCGTCTCGACCTTGGCGCCGCCTTCGGTCGGCGGCGCGGATGCGGTCGGACCGCTCATGACTTGCCCGCGTCCGCGAGGCGCACGCGCGGATCGAGGACCGAATAGAGGATATCGACGACCAGATTTATGACGATGAACATGAGTACCGTGATCAGCAGGTACGCGACGATGACCGGCCGGTCGAGATTGTTGATGCTGTCGATGATGAGCTTGCCCATGCCGGGCCACGCGAAGATCGTCTCGGTGACGACCGCGAACGCGATGACCTGGCCGATCTCGAGGCCGATCACCGTGACGACCGGGATCATGATGTTCTTCATCACGTGGACGAAGACGACGCGTTTCTGCGAAAGGCCCTTGGCACGCGCGAACTTCACGTAGTCCATCGGCATGTTCTCGCGCATGCCCGAGCGCGTCAGGCGGATCACCAGCGAGATGTTGAAGAGCGCCAGGTTGAACGCCGGCAGCAGCAGATGCGACAGACCGTCCAGCGTGAACAGGCTGGAGCGGATGCCGAGGAACTCGCCGAGCTGGCCGCGTCCGGTCGACGGCAGCCATCCGAGTTCGACCGCGAAGACGAGGATCAGCATCAGTCCGACCCAGAAGGTCGGCAGGCTGAACCCCGCGATCGACGTCGCCATGATCGTCTTCGAGATGCGGCTGTCCGGCCGATAGCCGGCATACATGCCGAGTGGAATGCCGAGGATGACCGAGATCCCCACGGCGCACAGCGCGAGTTCGAGCGTCGCCGGCATGCGCTGCAGGATTAGATCGATCGACGGGATGTTGAACACGAACGAACGACCGAGATCGCCCGCCAGCGCGTTCGCGACGAAGTAGCCGTACTGCGCCCAGACCGGCTGGTCGAGCCCCAGCGCCTTGATCGCGCGCTCGCGCTCGGCCTGGTCGGCATCGGCCGCGACGAAGATCTCGACAGGATCGCCGATCGCGTACACGCCGAAAAACACCAGCAGCGACATGATCAGCAGCACGAACGCGCTCTGCATCAGTCGGCGGATGATGAAGACGGTCATGGACGCCGCGTGTTCGGGGTTCGGAAAAGGGGACCCGGCGAAGCCGGGCCCCCGTCCGTCGTGCGCGTCAGGTCGCGATCAGCGCGGCTTGACGAAGTGGGCGAGCGTGTACTCGTCGCTGCGCGCCTGATACGAGACGTTCGTCCGCATCGCCCAGAGATTGACCTGATAGTAGAGCGGGATCAGGCCAAGATCGCCGACGGCGAGTTCGGACGCCTCGTAAAGCAGCTTCTCGCGCGCACCCGTGTCGACCGTCTGCAACGCCTTGGTGAGGATCTCGTCGACCTTCGGGTTCGAGTAGCGGCCGCGGTTGGATGCCCCGAAGCCGAGGTCGCGGTTCGGGGTGGCCAGAAGGGCGCGGAGCGGCGACGACGTCTCGCCGGTGTCGGATCCCCAGCCGACCAGCATCACCGAGAACGCATAGTTCGGCGCGCCGGCCTGGGCGACATAGGTCGACCAGGGCTGCGGCTGGACGGCGGTGTCGATGCCGACGCGCGTGAACATCGGACCGATCGCCTGGAGAACCTTGTCGTCCTCCGGATAGCGGTCGTTCGGGCCATGGATGGTCAGCTTGAAGCCGTTGGGAAAGCCTGCTTCGCGCAGCAGTCGCTGGGCGGCGGCCGCATCGAGCGTGTCCGGCTTTAGCTTCGGCGACGCGCCGAAGAAGCCGTCGGGCAGCAGGCCGCCGGCCGGGATGGCCTGGCCGTCGAAGATGCGTTCGGCGATCGCCTGGCGGTTGATCGCCTTCGAAAGCGCCTGACGCACGCGCAGATCCTTGAGCGGGTTCTTGGCGAGCGGCTGGCCGGTCGCCTTGTCGACCGCGAACGGCGTCACGTCGCGGTTGTGGTCGATGTGCAGGTAGATGAGGCGGTTCGACGTGACCTGCTCGAGGCGCAGGCTCGTGTTCTGCTTCAGGCGCGGGATGTCCGCCGTCTGGACCTGGTCGATGATCTGGACGTCGCCGGACAGCAGCGCCGCCGTGCGGGCCGAGGCGTTGGTCACGATGCGCGTCGTCACGCTCGACCAGGGCGACTTCTCGCCCCAGTAGGCGTCGTTACGGTCCATCGCGACCCGGTCGCCGGGCACGAACTCCTTGAACTTGAACGGTCCGGTTCCGAGCATCGCGCGGCCGGCATTGAAGTCGACGGTCGGCGCCTCGACGTTCTTGCGGCTCACGATGTTGACGACTGCCATGTCGAGCGGCAGCAGCGGCCGGGGCGCCGGGGTCTTGAAACGCATGGTGTGCGCATCGACGACGGTGACCTCGAGCCCGCGGACCATCGCGGTGAACGACGACGGCGAATTCGGGACCCACGGCACGCGCTTGAACGTGGCTAGCACGTCCTCGGCGTCGAAGTCGGAGCCGTCGTGGAACTTGACGCCCCGGCGGAGCTTGAACTCCCAGGTCGTGTCGTCGATCGCGCGCCAGGATTCGGCAAGGCCGGGGATCGGGCGCTGCTGGTGGTCGAAATGGACGAGACGGTCGAAGAAATACTGCGCGATGTTGTTGTTGGGACCCAGGTTATGGAAGTGCGGATCCATCGACGTGATGTTGCCGCCGACGGCAACCGTCAGGTTCTGCGCCTGTGCGCCGGGCGCCATGCAGGCGATGCCGATCGCGACGAACGCGGTGGCAAGGCGGAAGGAAAGACGAGTCATCGGTGGGGGCCTCCATGTGATGTCCGATTATAGGACGACATTACGACGTGCATTGCGGATTGTCCCAACGAATCTGCCGTCCGGAACGTTGCCGCCGATGCCATCAATTTGCCGGACGGACCTGATACGCGGACGTGTATTCGTCCGCGCGCGGCGCGTACTGGACCGTCCGACGGTGTGCCCAGAGATTGACCTGGTAGTAAAGCGGGATCAGCCCCATGTCGGCGATCGCCGCCTCGGACGCTTCCGCCAGCAGCTTGGCGCGTGCGCCGTCGTTGACCGTCGCGAGGGCGCGGGCGAGCATTTCGTCGAACTGCGGGTTCGAATAGCGGCCGCGGTTGGAAGCGCCCATCCCCCCCTCGCGGTTGACCGTCGCAAGCAGCGAGCGCAGCGGCGACGAGACCTCGCCCGTCCCTGCCCCCCAGCCGACGAGCATGACGCTGAAGGCATAGTTCGGCGCGCTCGACTGCGCGGCATAGCTCGCCCACGGGCTTGTGACGACGCGGGTGTCGAGACCGACGCGGCTGAACATCGGCCCGATCGCCTGGAGGACCTTCTCGTCCTCCGGATAGCGGTCGTTCGGTCCGTGGATCGTCATGGCGAACCCGTTCGGGTAGCCCGCCTCGCCGAGCAGCTTGCGGGCGGCATCCTGATCGAAGGCGTCGGGCTTCAGCTTGTCGGAGGCGCCGAAGAACCCTTCCGGCAGCAGGCCGCCGGCGGGGATCGCCTCGCCGTCGAAGATCCGCTGCACGATGGCTTCGCGGTTGATCGCGCGCGACAGCGCCTGTCGCACGCGCCGGTTCTTGAGGGGGTTGTTCGGCAGCAGCGCCCCCTGCTTGTCGGTCACGAAGGGCGTCTGGTCGCGGTTCTGGTCGAGTGCCAGATAGATGAGCCGGTTCGAGGTGGTCTTCGACAGGGCGACCGCCGGGCTCGCGCGCAGGCGCGGGACATCCGCCGTCTGGACCTGATCGATGATGTGCACGTCGCCCGCGAGCAGTGCGGCCGTGCGTGCCGAGGCGTTCGTGATGACCCGGATCGTCACCTTGCTCCAGTGCGCGTTGCCGCCCCAGTAGGCGTCGTTGCGCTGCAGGACGAGACGGTCGCCCGGCGCGAACTCGACGAAGCGGAACGGACCGGTGCCGATCGCGGCCTTGCCCTGGTTGAAATCGCCGGTCGGCGCCTCGACGGCCTTACGGGAAACGATGTTGACGATCGAAAGGTCGTTCGGCAGCAGCGGATAGGGCTTCGCCGTACGGAAGCGGATCGTGTGGCTGTCGATGACGGTCGTTTCGGCGATGGCGCGCGTCGAGATCGCGAAGGACGACGGAGAATTGGGCACCCACGGCACGCGCTTGAGCGTCGCCAGCACGTCTTCGGCATCGAACGGGGAACCGTCGTGGAACTTCACGTTCGCGCGCAGCTTGAATTCCCATGTCGTGTCGTCGATCGCGCGCCATTCCGTGGCAAGGCCCGGGATCAGGCGCTGCTGCTCGTCCTGATGCACCAGACGGTCGAAGATATGCGTCGCCACGCCGTTGTTCGGCGCCAGATTGTGGAAATGGGGGTCGATCGACGTGATGTTGCCGCCGACACCGATGACCAGATCCTGTGCGGTGGCCGCGCTCGACGGGCCGGCCACGATCCCGAACGCCAGAAGCACGCCCAGCAAAGACGGGCGGAAGTCACCTGCGAATTTCACGAACATCCAGAAAATCCCCGATTGCGGCGTCCCGGTCCCGATCCGGGGCCCTTGACCGCCCCGCCTCCGTTTGCCCGCGAACCGTAAGCAAACGACGGGCCGGAGCGTCGGACCCTCATGTCGGGCCGGAGGATACAGGAAGGGTCGACGCTGGCAAGCCCGTCAGGTGGTGGCTCAGGCCGGACGCCAGACCGCGTCCCGGTCGAGCGGAAAAACGGGCCGGGGCAGATGGCGGAAGTCGATGCGCTCCAGGACCGGAGCGGTCAGGCCGCCGGTATCGATTTCGAATACGTTCTCCGGTGCGAAAAAAATGTCGAAACCGGCCCGGAAATGTCCGCGTGACTTGACGACGACCGCCGCGGCACCGGCCACGTCGAGACCGTGCATCCCGAAAAATACGGGATCGGCACACTGTTTGCGCTGGCTGACGACGACCACGACGATCCCGCCCAGATCGAGCGCCGCCGTAAGCCCCAGTTCCACGCTGCGCCCCTTGTAGATGCCCCGCTGCCCCACGACCCGTCCGTCCGTCACTGCCAGGATCCGGGCAGGCGCCGTGAACCGTTCGCCGAAGCGGTCCGCGTTCGCGCGGTTGAACTCGGCATCGAACTGTCCGCCGGCCCCGCGCGCATGCGCGTCGGCTGCCAGTGCGGGATCGACGAAGCAGCCGTAGAGAACGCCGGTGGCCCGGGCGGCGATCAAGGCGCGCAGCAGTTCGGTCGTATTGCCGCGACCGCCGCCGCCGGGATTGTCGCCGGAATCGGCGAATATGACCGGCGGCCGAATGCCGGCCGCCGCCGCGCGGGCAAGGCCGATCGCATCGGAAATCGGCGTCAGCGTCCGCACGAAGCGGTGCCGGTCGGCCCAGGCAAGGCGGGCAAGTCCGAGTGCAGCCGCCGTCGCGTGGGCCTTGTCCTCGCGCGACGTCGCGACGATCGCGATCCCGTTTTTCGGCGTATCGCCGAAAACGAAGCCGCCGACGACGGAAAGATTCATGAGATGCGCGTCGTCCGCCATGCGCGCTTCGGCCGCGTCCATCAGGTCGGCATAGGGACCGATGGCGGTCAGCAGCGTGACCGATGCCGGCGTCAGCGGCAGGCGCACGAGTGCGGTCGCCGACATGCCGCCCTGCAGCAGCTCGACGACGTGCCGCGCGCACTCGGCCCCGCGCTCCTGCTGGTCGACATGCGGATTGGTCCGGTAGGAGACGAATGCGTCGACGCTGTCGATCATGCGATCGGAGATGTTCGCGTGGAGGTCGACCGAAGCGACGAACGGCGCGCGCCCGATCTCGGCGCGGATGGCGGCGTAGAGCACGCCGTCGGGATCGAACTCCGCGGTCGAGACCATCGCGCCATGGTTGGTGAGATAGACCGCGTCGATGCGTCCGGCCGATCTCAGGCCGGCGACGATCCTGCGCACGCAATCCTCGAAGAAGTCATGCTCGACCGGACCACCGGGTTCCGCACCCGTCACGAGGATGGGGACCGACTCCCATGCGAAGTCCAGCCGTGCCAGCTCCTTGACGAAGCCGGGCACTTCGAGCGGCATCGCCGGCGCTTCCTTTGCCGCCTCTTCGACGATGGCCGGCCCCGCGAGATAGCAAAGGCGCCTGAAATCGGCCTCTGTCGTCGGCGGCGCGAAGGAATTGCTTTCGAGATGCATGCCGATCAGCGCGATCCGCGGCAGCACAGCCATGCGTTCCCTCCCCCTTCTGCAATGCCGAGGAGTTGGGCATACTCGCCCGCTCATTCGCAAGCCCCGCCCCGGATCCCGTGAGACAATGAATTCACTCCCCAGCAAAGAAGCGCTCGACATCGTGAAGAAGCTCGTGTCGTTCGACACGACCAGCCGCGACAGCAATCTCGCCCTGATCGACTGGGTGCGCGGATATCTGGCGAAGCTCGGCATCGAATCGCGCCTCGTGTTCGACGAGACCGGGACGAAGGCCAATCTCTGGGCCACGATCGGCCCAGCCGACCGCCCGGGTCTCGTCCTGTCGGGACACACCGACGTCGTGCCGATCGACGGACAGGAATGGACCGTATCGCCGTTCGAGCCGATGGAACGCGACGGCAGGCTCTACGGGCGCGGCACGACCGACATGAAAAGCTTCGTCGGCGTCTGCCTGGCCCTCGCCCCCGAATTCGCCAGGACGAAGCTCAAGACCCCGATCCATTTCGCGTTCTCCTACGACGAAGAGGTCGGCTGCATCGGCGTCCGCCGCCTGCTTGCCGATCTCGAGGCGCGCGGGATCCGTCCGATGGGCTGCGTGGTCGGCGAACCGACGAGCATGAAGGTCATCCGCGCGCACAAGGGAAAGCTCTCGTTCCGGGCGCATGTGCGCGGGTTCGAATGCCATTCGTCCCTCGCACCGCGCGGCGTCAACGCGATCCAGTTCGCCGCGCGCGCGATCGGGCGCCTCATCGAGATGGGCGACAGGTTTGCCGCCGACGGTCCCTTCGACCGCGAATTCGACATCCCCTTCACGACGGTCCACACCGGCACGATCCACGGCGGCACGGCACTCAACATCGTGCCGAAAGACTGCAGCTTCGATTTCGAGTTCCGTCACCTTCCCGTCCACGATCCGCGGGCGCTGTTCGGCGATTTCGAGAGCTACGTCCGCAGCGAGCTCGAGCCGAAGATGAAATCGGTCCACGCCGACACGGGCTTCGCGTTCGAGGAAATTTCGAGCTTTCCCGGTCTCGCCGGCGACGAGGATGCCGAAGTCACGCAGGCGGCCAAAGCCGCGTCCGGCGGCAACGCGACGGGCAAGGTGGCGTTCGGCACGGAAGCGGGCCTGTTCGAGGCGAGCGGCATTCCGACGGTCATCTGCGGGCCCGGCGACATCGACCAGGCGCACAAGCCCGACGAGTTCGTGGCGCTGGCGCAGATCGCGCAATGCGAGCAGTTCCTGCGCCGCCTGGTCGAGCGTCTCGAGGTCCGCGCGTGAAGCCCGATACCGTCGTCTTCGATCTCGGTGGCGTCCTGATCGACTGGAATCCGCGCTATCTCTACAGCAAGCTGATACCGGACGAGGCGGAGCGCGAGCGTTTCCTCGCCGAAGTCTGCACCAGCGAATGGAACGTCGCCCAGGACGCCGGCCGGACGATAGCCGAAGCCGTCGCCGAGGCGATTTCGCGCCATCCCGGCAAGGCCGACCTGATCCGCGCGTTCTACGACCGCTTCGACGAGATGCTTGGCGGTCCGGTTCAGGGGACGGTCGACATCCTCGAACGGCTCGACGCGAAGGGCACGCCGCTCTACGCGCTCACCAACTGGTCGGCAGAGACATTCCCGATCGGCCGGCGGCGCTTCGACTTTCTGCGCAGGTTCCGCCATATCACCGTGTCCGGCGAGTTGAAGCTCGCCAAGCCGGATCCGGCAATCTACCGGCACGTACTCGCGGCGGCAGCAAAGCCGGCGACTTCCTGCGTGTTCATCGACGACGCGCCCAAGAATGTCGCCGCAGCGGCAGCCCTCGGCTTCCATGCGATCCGCTTCGTGGATCCGGACGATCTGGGCATGAAGCTCGCAGACTTGGGATTTCTGTAAAGCCTGCGTAGAATTCCGGCGCGACCGAACGATTGGGGGCGAGTGACGTGAAGGAAGACAGCTATCCGGTGAACATCGCGCCGCCCGACATCTCCGCCTACAAGGCCGGGAATACCGGCATCGACTACGCCACGACGCTCGATTCCGGCGTCGCCGGCCCGCATGCGATGGTCACGGCCGTCGTGCACGGGAACGAGCTTTGCGGCGCGATAGCGCTCGACTGGCTCATGCGCGAAAACGTCCGGCCCGTTCGCGGGAAGCTGACGCTGATGTTCTGCAACGTCACCGCCTTCCTGTCGTTTGATCCCGAGAATCCCCAAGCCTCGCGGTTCGTCGACGAGGACTTCAACCGCGTCTGGGCGGAAACCGCGCTCGACGGGCCGCGCAAGTCGCGCGAGCTCGCGCGCGCACGCGAGATCCGGCCCCTCGTCGCGCAGGCCGACCTTCTTCTCGACATCCACTCGATGCAGCACCCAACGCTTCCGCTGATGCTGAGCGGTCCGCTCGAGAAAGGTCGCCGCTTCGCGCGCGACGTCGGCGTACCCGAAACGATCGTCAGCGACGAAGGCCATTCCGCCGGGAAGCGGATGCGCGACTATGGTTCCTTCGCCGATCCGGCCAGCCCGAAGAACGCGCTCCTGATCGAGTGCGGCCAGCACTGGGAGACGCAGTCCGTCGATGTCGCGAAGGAAACGGCATTGCGCTTCCTGCTGGCGACCGGAAGCGTGGCCCGCGACTGGATCGAAGCGCGGCTGCCGCCGGGCAAGCCGGCGGCGCAGCGGACCATCGAAGTGACGCATGCGGTGACGATCGGGAGCGACGACTTCAGGTTCGTCGCCGAGTTCCGCGGCCTCGAGACGATTTCGAAGGCCGGCGACGAAATCGCGCGCGACGGGGAAAGAGTCGTTCGCGCTCCTTACGACAACTGCGTGCTCATCATGCCGTCGCGCCGGCTCGGCAAGGGACAGACCGCCGTGCGCCTCGGTCGCTACGTTTCCTGATGGGGAACGCGAAGACGGCCGGCGGCATCGACTGGAAGGCATTCTTGGTAACCGTGGCGCTCGGGACGGCCGGCGGCGCGCTGTTCCGTTGGCTGGGCATCCCGCTGCCATGGATGCTGGGCGCCGTCACCTTCACGACGATCGCGGCAATGTCAGGCACCGTCCGTGTCACGATGCCGCGCCCGATCCGTGCCGGATTCCTGACCATCCTTGGCGTCCTGCTCGGAGCCGGCTTCACGCCGGCGATCATCTCGCGCATGCACGAATGGGTGTGGACCGTGGCCGGGCTGGCGGTCTGGGCCGTCGTCGCGGGTACAGGCGCCTATTTCTATCTCCGGCGGATCGCGCGCTTCGACAAGGTCACCGCCTTCTTCGCCGCTACGCCCGGCGGCCTTGCCGAAATGGTGCTTGTCGGCAGCCAGAACGGCGCGAATGTGCCCACGCTGGCGCTCTGCCACGCGATCCGGGTCATGCTAGTCGTTCTCGTCGTACCGATCTGGTTCCGCCTCGAGGGGCTGATTTCGCCCCAGCAGACGCAGGTGATCGTCGGCCTAATCGATGTCGCGCCTGCGGACTATGCCATTCTGGCCGCGTGCGCGATCGGTGGCAGCTTTCTTGGAGCGCGCCTCGGGATCCCGGCGGCCAGCATGCTCGGCCCCCTGCTGTGTTCGGTCGCGGTTCACCTTGCTGGCTTCACAGAAAGCCAGCCACCCTATCTGCTGACGGCGGCGGCCCAGATCGTCCTCGGCTCGGCGATCGGCATGCGTTTCGCGGGCACGACGCCCCGTTCGATCGCGAGCGATGCCGGTCACGGCGCCGTCGCGACGATGATCATGCTTGGCGTCGCCATCCTTTTCGCGGTCGGTTTCGCGCGCCTGACCGGGCAATCGTTCGGTGCCCTGGTACTTGCCTTTGCGCCCGGCGGCTTCGCGGAAATGAGCCTCATCGCGCTCGCGCTTTCGGTCGATTCCGCGTTCGTCGCCTCCCACCACCTGATCCGCATCATCCTCGTGGTGACGCTGGCACCGGTGATCTTCCGGCGCTTCGGCGGGCCGCCGCCGCCGGGCGCTACTGGATTTTGAGCGTGATGCCGCCGTCGACGGGCAGCGCCACGCCGGTGATGTAGCTCGCCTCGTCCGACGCCAGAAACAGGGCAGCGCGCGCGACGTCCCATGCGTCGCCCATCTTCCCGGTCGGGCACATCGCATCGCGCACGGCGATCATCCTGCCGACATCGCCGCCGCCGTATGCGCCCTTGAGCGGCTCGACGATCATCGGCGTATTCATCAGCCCCGGCAGGATGCAGTTTGCGCGCACGCCCTTGGCAGCGTACTGCACCGCCACGGACTGGGTGAACGGGATCACCGCCCCCTTCGTCGTGCTGTAGGCGATATAAGGCACGCCGAGATAGCGGATGCCCGCGATCGACGCGATGTTGACGATCGCCCCGCCCCGGCCATCCCGGGCGTGCTGCGCCACGAAGACCGGGAGCGCGTGCTTGCAGGTGAGGAACATCGACTTGAGATTGACGCGCACGACGCGGTCCCAGTCGGTCTCGTCGAGCTCTTCCGGTCCGCCGAGCGCCACGATTCCCACATTGTTGTGCAGCACGTCGAGCCGTCCCCATGCGGCGACGCAGGCCCCGACCGCCGCCGACACGTCTTCGGCCTTCGACACGTCGGCCGCATACGCAATCGCCGTCCCGCCCTCCGACGCGATGATCGCCGCCGTCTCCTCGGCAGCCTCGCGGCGCAGATCGATGCACATCACGCGCGCGCCCTCGCGCGCATAGAGCACGCTTGCCGCCTTGCCGTTGCCCCAGCCGGGCCCGGACGAACCCGCACCGGTCACGAGTGCCACCTTGCCTTCGAGCCGTCCGGCCATCTAGTCCTCCTTCGCCATGCGTGCGCGCAACTCGGTCTTCAGGATCTTGCCGTAGGCGTTCTTCGGCAGCGCCTCGACGAACCTGTACGCCTTCGGCCGCTTGAAGCGCGCGATGCTCGACAGGCACAGCGCGTCGAGCTCGGCGGCCGCCAGCGCACCGTCCCGCGCGACGACGAACGCCACGACGCTCTCCCCCCATTCGGCATCCGGCACGCCGATCACCGAAACTTCCGCGACGCGCGGATGCGTCTGGAGCGTCTCCTCGACCTCGCGCGGGTAGATGTTCGAGCCGCCCGAGATGATGACATCCTTCGAGCGGTCCTTGAGCGTGAGGAAGCCGCGCGCGTCGAAATCGCCGATATCGCCGGTATGGAGCCAGCCGTCGGCGAGCGTCCTTGCACTTGCCGCCGGGTCGCGCCAGTAGCCCTTCATGACGCTGTCGCCGCGCACCAGCACCTCGCCGTCGTCGGCAAGCCGCACTTCGACGACCGACTGCGGTGTCCCCGCCGAACCGAGGACGGCGTCGTCGCCGGCCCGATATGCCGCCTCCATCGTGGCGCGCGTCATGCCGGTGATGCACATCGGCGACTCGCCCTGGCCATAAAGCTGTGCGAAGCGGAATCCGTATGCGGAAATGGCCGCCTTGAGATCGGCGACGTACATCGGAGCACCACCATAGACGATGGTGCGAAGGTTGCCGGGATCGGCCGATGCCGGGTTCACGATAAGGCGCTTGATCATCGTGGGGGCCGCGAACATCGTCGACGCCGGCCAGTGTGCCAACAGCCGCGCGAGTTCCGCCGGCTCGAAATGCCCGCTTTCGGGAACGACCTGCGCGTTGCCGATCGCCAGCATCGGCAGCATGTAGAGGCCTGAGCCGTGCGACATCGGTGCCGCATGGACGATGACGCCCGGTGCGGGCGCATCGACATCGATGAAATAGCTCGTCGCCATCGCCAGCAGGTTGCGATGGCTCAGCATGGCACCTTTCGGGCGTCCGGTCGTGCCGCTCGTGTAGAACAGCCACGCAAGATCGTCCGGCTCGGTCGGCGCGAGGCCGACGGGATCGGCCGCAAGAAGGCGGCGCCATTCGCTTGCGCCGATCTCGAACGTGCGGATCGCGGCCGATGCCTCGCCAACCGCCTGCGCCATATCGGACGAATGGAGGATCAGCGCTGCCTCGCTGTGGGCGAAGCAATAGGCGATCTCGCGGGCGTGCAGCTTCGCATTGATGGGGACGGCGGCAAGGCCGGCATGCCAGATCGCGTAGAGGGCGCGCG
>JBIKWI010000260.1:0-3793 GCA_044356395.1 Tagaea sp.
CGGCTGGTGCTTCTTTCGACCAAGGCCCCTGCCCGCCTGCCCGGTTTCCGGTTCGCGCCCGGCGACACGCTGCTGCTGGGCCGCGAGAGTGCCGGCGTGCCCGACGCCGTGCGCGACGCCGCCGACACGGCCGTGCGCGTGCCGATGGCCGCCGGCGAACGCTCGCTCAACGTCGCACTTGCGGCGGCACTCGTCCTGGGTGAAGCCTTACGACAGCTCGACGCATTTCCGGAGGATCAGCGGTGACGACCGAAGAAAAGAAGGCGCAGGCCGAAGCGTGGTTCCAGGCGTTGCGCGACCGGATCTGCGCCGCATTCGAGAAGCTCGAGGACGAACTTTCCGCCGGCCCCCACAAGGATCTTCCCGCCGGACGATTCGTGCGCAAGCCCTGGACGCGCACCGACCATACCGGGGCGCCGGGCGGCGGCGGCACGATGGCTGTCATGCACGGGCGCGTGTTCGAGAAGGTCGGCGTCAACGTGTCGACCGTGTTCGGCAGCTTCGCGCCGGAATTCGCCAAGAACATGCCGGGTGCCGCCGAGGATCCGCGCTTCTGGGCCTCGGGCATTTCGCTGGTCGCGCACATGCGCTCGCCCAAGGTGCCGGCGGTCCACATGAACACGCGGCATATCGTCACGACCAAGGCGTGGTTCGGCGGCGGCGGCGACCTGACGCCGATGGTGCCGCACGAGCCCGACACGCAGGCGTTCCACGCGGCCTACAGGAAGGCCTGCGACGCGCACGACCCGACCTACTATCCGCGCTTCAAGAAATGGTGCGACGAGTATTTCTTCCTGCCGCACCGCAACGAGCCGCGCGGCGTGGGTGGCATCTTCTACGACAATCTCGATACCGGGAACTGGGAGAAGGACTTCGCCTTCACCAAGGACGTGGGCCTCGCCTTCCTCGACGCCTATCCCAAGATCGTCGCCGCCCACATGCACGATCCGTGGACATCCTCCGACCGCGAGCACCAGCGCGTGCGCCGCGGGCGCTATGTCGAGTTCAACCTGCTCTACGACCGCGGCACGACCTTCGGCCTCAAGACCGGCGGCAACGTGGAGGCGATCCTGATGAGCCTGCCGCCGGACGTGAGCTGGCCGTAACTGCCTCCAATTTGGATTAAATTTTACTTATTCCAGATCAAGGACACGGTAATACATCCGTATTAATGTCCGTCCGTATTGTCCCCATACCGGTTGCAGAAAAACGCGACCGGAAGAGAGTTCGGAGAATCCCGTCATGTCGTTCCTGTCCGGCATCCGCGCCAAGCTCGTCCTGCTGCTGCTCGTCTTCGGCCTGCTGCCCGTCGCCGCGGTCGGCGCCTTCTTCCAGTACGAACGTTCGAATCTTGAAGCCGTCGCCCTCGACCGCCTGAGCGAGACCGCCAACGTCGTCAACGACGTGGTCGACCGCAACCTGTTCGAGCGCTACGGCGACGTGCAGGCCTTCCTGCTCAACGCCGTGCTCGAGGACAAGGCCGGCTGGCGCAAGCCGGGCGTGGAGACGCCGCTCGTCGCCGCGATGGACAGCTACATGGCGACCTACGGCATCTACAAGCTGATGCTGCTCGTCGATCCCAAGGGCCAGGTGCTGGCGGTCAACGCCAAGGATCCGATGGGCAAGGCGCTGGACACGCGCTCGGTCTACGATGTCTCGTTCGCGCAGGCCGCATGGCTCCAGAAGGCCGTGCGGGGCGACTTCCTCAAGGGCACGAACGGCTTCACCGGCACCGTCGTCGAGCAGCCCTACCGCGATGCCAGCATCGCAAAGGTCTACGGCGACGAAGGCTGGGTCATTCCCTTCGCCGCACCGCTGAAGGACGCCAGCGGCGAAGTCGTCGCCGTGTGGGTCAATTTCGCGGGCATCGAACTGGTCGAGCAGATCGCCTTCAAGCTCTACGAGCGGCTCGCCCATGACGGGCTCAAGAGCGCCCGCACCACGATCGTCGATCCGCGCGGAATCGTCCTCGTGGATTTCAACCCGGAAGCGACCGGAGCGGCGGACTACAAGCGCGATGCCAACGTGATCGGCCGGATGAATCTCGCCGAGCGCGGCTTCTTGCCCGTGCGCGAGGGGTTGGCCGGCAAGGAAGGCGCCTTGGTGCTGCGCCATCCGCTGTCGGGTCATGTCGAGGCCACCGGCTTCGCCAAGTCGCGGGGTGCGTACGACTATCCCGGACTCGGCTGGGTGACGCTGATCTCGGCCGATACCGAAGAGGCGTTCGAGGCGATCGACCAGATCGCCAACGCGATCCTCGCGATGATCATCGGGGCCATCGCCATCATGCTCGCGGCCGGCATCGCGGTCGGCACGATCGCGGTCAAGCCGCTCAATGCGCTGACGACCGCCATGAACAGCCTTGCCGGCGGCGACCTCGCGACCGAGGTTCCCGGCGTGGGCCGCAAGGACGAGCTTGGCCGGATGGCCGAGGCCATGCAGGTGTTCAAGGACAACGCCCAGGAGGCCGAGCGCCTGAAGGGCGAGCAGGTCCGCATGTCCGAAGAGGCGGAGCGCCAGAAGAAGAAGGCGCTGATGGACATGGCCGAGACGGTCGAGCGCGAGACCGCGACCGCCGTAGAGGCGATCGCGCAGAACACGCGCCAGGTCGACGGCGCGGCCGAAAGCATGTCGCAGCTGGCCGTCGACGTGTCGAGCGATTCCCAGGCCGTCGCGGCGGCATCCGAAGAAGCGCTGGTCAACGTGCAGACGGTCTCGTCGGCGGCCGAGGAACTGTCGGCGTCGATCCGCGAGATCTCGGGCCAGGTCGCGCGCGCATCGGCCGTGACCAAGAACGCCGTCGAGAGCGGCGAGAAGGCGCAGACGACGATCCGCTCGCTGTCGGACGCGGTCGCCAAGATCTCGGAAGTGACGAAACTCATCGGCCAGATCGCCGGGCAGACGAACCTGCTGGCGCTCAACGCGACCATCGAGGCGGCGCGTGCGGGCGATGCCGGCAAGGGCTTCGCGGTGGTGGCGAGCGAGGTCAAGAATCTCGCCAACCAGACCGGCCGCTCGACGGAGGACATCGACCGTCAGGTCGGCGAGATCCAGGCGGCGACGGACGCGGCCGTGAAGGCCGTGGCCGAGATCGGCGAGCGTATCCGCGAGGTCGACGAGGTGGCGTCCGCCATCGCGGCGGCGATGGAAGAACAGGGTGCCGCCACGCAGGAGATCGCGCGCAACGTGGGCCAGACGGCCGAAGCCGCGCGCGAGGTCTCGTCCAAGATCCAGAGCGTGAGCCACGAGGCGGACTCGGTGGGTACCCGTGCCGCCGAAGTGCGCGAGGCGGTGGCCAGCGTCGGGCAGAGCCTCGACGGGCTCAAGCGCATCCTCGTGCGCGTCGTGCGCACCTCGACGGCCGACGCCGACCGGCGCCGGTTCCCGCGCTTCGCGGTGAAGGCGAACATCGACGTGATCGACGGCGGCAACAGGAAGATCGCGGCCACGCTGCTCGACGCCTCGGAAGGCGGTGCCCATTTCCGCTGCGAAGCGGCGATGCGCCAGGGCGAGCGCGGCCAGATCCGCTTCGACGGCTTCGGCCAGTCGATGCCCTTCACGGTGCGCTTCCGCGAGAAGGACTCGGTCCATGTCGAGTTCGCGGCCAACGCCGCGTTCGCGTCGTGGATCGGCCAGCGCAGCGCCGGCATGCGGCCCGTCGACGCCGCCTGAGTCAGGCGGCGGGAACGACCGGGTCGGCCCGGAAGACCGGGTCGCGGAAGACGTCCGCGACGCCGGCTTCCTCCTCGATGCCCGAGACGAGCAGGCTCGCCTTGCGTCCGGGCTCGCCGTA
>JBIKWI010000261.1:0-3781 GCA_044356395.1 Tagaea sp.
GGCAAAATAGAGCGGCTTGATGCCGAACGGATCGCGCGCCAGGAACAGGCCGCCCTTGGCCGGATCGTGGATCGCGAACGCGTACATGCCGCGCAGGTGGCGCAGCATGCCGACCCCTTCGCGCGCGTAGAGATGCAGCAGCACCTCGGTATCGGACGTCGTCTCGAACACGGCGCCTTCGCGCGTCAGGCGCTCGCGCAAGATCTTGTAATTGTAGATCTCGCCGTTGAAGACGATGCGGATCTCGGTGCCGGCAAGCCGCATGGGCTGGTCGGCGAGGCTGCGCAGGTCGACGATGGCGAGGCGTCGGTGGCCGAAGGCGAGGCGCCGGTCGGCCGAGAAGTGTTCTCCCGTGCCGTCGGGTCCGCGTGCCGCCATCGCGTCGCGCATCGCGCGCAGTTCGCCTTCGCGCAAGGGCGGTGCGCCGGCGGCATAGGCAAAGGCGCCGGCGATGCCGCACATGCTATTTCACCGCGACCGCGAAAAGGTTCTGCGTCAGCACGTCATGCCGGCGCGAACCGGTTTCGACCGCCAGATAGAAGCGCAAAGCCGCGCGCATGCAGCGCCAAAGCACGGCGCGCACGAAGCTGGCCGCCCCGTGCACGGCCGGCCGATCCTCGAAGCAGTCGACCTTCGACCAGCCCGAGGCGAGGAAAATCTGGGCGAGACTTTCCGGCGTGAATGCAACCTCGTGCGTGAAATCGGAGTAGATCATCAGCGTGCCAAAGGGCGAGGCCCCGTTGGGAACATGCAGGATAAGCCGGCCACCCTTCTTCAGCACGCGTGCGATGGCATCGATCGCGTCGATCACCTCGTCGCGCGTCAGGTGTTCGAGCACGTCGAACAGCACGACCGCGTCGTAGCTCGCGTCGGGCTCGGCCGCGAGCGCTTCCATGAGCTGGCCCTCGCGGATGCCGCCGATGCCGAGCTTCTTCGCCGCGGCGATCTGGGCGGTCGAGCCGTCCACGCCCTCGGTGTTGGCATAGCCGAGCTTGCGCGCGAAATGCAGCAGCGCCCCGTGCCCGCAACCCAGCTCGAGGATCCGCGCGTTGCGGTCGGCCGGGAAATAGGCGCGCACCGTCCGTTCGAGATGGGCGGCACGCGGCGCCAGCCCGTCGAGCGTGTCCGGGGCAAGCGGCGCGCAGGTCGCGGCCGTGTAGTTGGCATAGATGCGGGCCCGGAAGCGGCTGCCGGTCATGTCGTCCTCACGCCGCCATTTTCGTACGCGCGACAAAGCGCGCCAGCAGGCGTTCCTGCTGTTCGACGTAACGCTCGAACGCGAACAGCTTCCCGACGGTTCGGATACCGGCCGCTCCCATGCGCGTGCAGATTTCGGGATCGTCGCGCAAAGTCGCTAGCGTGGCTGCAAGCGCTTCGACATCGAGCGGCGAAATCGCGAAGCCGCAGGGATCTTCCGCGTCGATGGCCTCGGGCGAGCCATCTTCGTTGCCGCACACGAAGGCGGTCCCGCAGGCGGCCGCTTCGATCAGGCCCAGCGGCACGGCCTCGCCCCAGCCCGGCCCGCCGCGCGCGACCAGAGTCGCCACGTCCGCGGCGGCATAGAGCAGCGGCAACTGTTCCTGCGGCGCGCGACCGGTAAAGCGGACCTGGCCGGCCACGCCTGCGGCACGGGCATAGCCCTCCATCGCCTCGCGATCCGGTCCGGACCCGACGACGATGTAGAGAAGGCGCGGATCGGCGAGCTTCGCGATCGCGTCGATCGTCTGGCGTTGGCCCTTGTTGGGCGGCAGCAGCATGGCGGCGACCGTCGTCACGACGAAGCGCCCGTCGAGGTCGCTCCAGCCATAGGCCTTCGCGAGTTGGGCGCGCGCGGCTTCCTTCGCCATCGGCTTGAAGAAGGTCACGTCGACCGGATCGTAGAGCAGGCCCGTCGGCGGCACGAAGCTGCGGTATTTCGGCATCCAGTCGATCGTGTACCGGCAGTCCGCGATGACGAGGTCGGCGGCCGCGAACGCGCCTTCGCGCAAGGGCGGCAGTTTCGTCAGGATGTCGATGTTGTAGACATTGACGGTGAAGGGCGTGCCCGAAATCTTCTTCACGAGCCAGCCGAGTCCGGCGAGGAAAACGTGGTTGAGCATCACGAGATCGTAGCGCCCGCGGGCCGCGACGGCTTCCTTCACGAGCGTGGCGACGGCGCGCAGCCGGCTGTCGAACGGCAGCTTGCGGTCGGCGATGCCGGGGGCGAGGGGTGCGCCGCTCTGCTTGTCGATCGACACGATCTCGACCGCATGGCCAAGCCGCTTCAGGGCCGCGACCTGATGGCGGCTGTAGGTGGCGATGCCGCCATAGCCTTCGATGTCGAAGCCAAGGAACAGGATGCGCATGAGGATGGCCGGACGATAGCGCTACTTGCGCGCGACAGCCAGAAACGTCTGGCTGAAGATCGCATCGCCAGCCGTTTCGCCCGTCTCGGCGGCCATCGCCAGACGCAGGACGAAGCGGACGGCCTTCCACACGGCATAGCGCAGCGCGCTCTTGAGACCGTGCACGACCGGCTGGTCCTCGAAGCAGGCGACGCCCTTGAAATCGCACACCAGCATCAGCTGTTCGATCGATCGGCGCGTGAACGAGCCGGTCGCCATGATGTCCCAGTAGCGCACGCGCCCGGCGAACAGGGCTTCGCCGTTGGGCAGGTGCATGATGAAACGGCCGCCGGGCTTCAGCACGCGGCGCACCTCGTCGGCCAGACGCAGCTGCGTCGCCGGATCGAAATAATGGTAGAGATCGAACAGCACGACGGCGTCGAGACTGTCGGCAGGGGTGCCGCGCAGCGTGGCCATCAGATCGCCCTGCCGCACGCCGTCGATCCTGAGCTCGGCGGCCATCGCGACCTGCTCAGGGCTGGCGTCCACGCCCTCGATGTTGCGATAGCCGAGCTTGCGGGCTGCCCACACGATGGCGCCGTGCCCGCAGCCCAGATCGACGATCTTCGCGTCGCGGTCGGCCGGGAAATGCTCGCGGACCAGTTTCTCGAGGAACGGCCAGCGCCGGTCGAGATTGCCCGCCGCGTCCGAGACGGCTGCGTGGGTCGAGACGTAGCGCGCGAGAAAGCGCTGGCGCCAGTCGGTGGCCGGGTTCTGTTCGGTTTCCATGATTCCTGTCCGTTCCAACGGCTCAACCGCCGAAGCATTCCCGACGCACGACCAGCCGGTCCGGCTCTCGCATCATCGCCGCGGCTCCGCCGGCATCCGTCATGGCCATGACGAACATGTCGTTGTAGGTTCTCGAAGTTCCCTGTTCGGTCACAAGCCATTGAATCCGAACGATTCTCCGGCGGCGATCGGCCGGATCCACCTCGATCGAGGCGATCCGGGCAAACGGACCGGGCCCGTCGACAAGGACCGGGTCGACCGCCATCTCGCCGGCACCGAACGTACCCGGCTCCAGGCGCGACAGGCGCAGCGTTTCGATGCAGTCGAGAACCGGATCGGGCAGGCGCCAGCCGGCAAGCTCGAGGGCGAGGAAGTCGCGCGCCAGATCCATTTCCAGCGTGCGCGGCGGCGTCTGCGCGGCGACCGGGCCGGACAGGAAAAGGGCCAGAAAACACAAGCTTGGGATCGACTGCATGCGTGCTCCCGTCGCGCGCGGGCTTCGTAGCGCGTCCGCCCGGCACGGGCAAGGGACCTGTGCGCGGGAGGCCCGGCGGGGCTAAAGTACCGTCCGATTCGCCAGTTCTCCCCGAAAGTCGATGTCCGCCATGTTTTCCGGTCCCGCATCCCCCGCCGTCGTCCGATGAAGCGCAGCCGCACCGCCGCCGCCG
>JBIKWI010000262.1:0-3761 GCA_044356395.1 Tagaea sp.
GACGGCATTTGCCGCCGCCTCGTCGGCGAAATAGATGCGCGTGTGAAGCCGGTTGAGCAGGCCGCGTCCGAAAACGCCGACGTTTATGTGCGGCGCCTGCATGCGCCCGCCCGGGCCCGGAACCGGACCCGGCTTGACGGTCGCGAACGCGAAGTGGCCGTCCTTGTCGGCCATCACGCGTGCAAAGCCGCCGAAGCCGGAATTGCGCGCGCGCGGATCGGCCGGATGGGCATAGCGCCCCTGCCCGTCCGCCTGCCAGATCTCGACGAAGGCATCGGCGACCGGCATCCCGTCGCCATCGAGGATCGTCCCTTCGACGCGGATCGGCGTGCCGGCAGCCGGATCCGCGATGTCCGTCGCGAAGATTTCTGCAAAGCCGTAGTCGCGCGGCGTCAGGCAGTAGTGGAAGAAGGGTCCGACCGTCTGCGACGGCGTGATGCCATGATCAGCCATGCGCGCTCTCCGTCGGCGTGGCCTCGCGCCCGCGAAGGACGATGTCCCACACGAAGCCGAGCGCCCATTCGGGCTTCGTCGTGTCGAGATCGAAGCGCGCGACCATGCGCTGGCGCGCCTTCTCGTCGCGTACCGCGTTCATCAGCGGGTCGAGCGCGTGCAGCGGATCGCCGGGGAAATACATCTGAGTCACCAGGCGCGTCAGGAACGACGCGCCGAAAAGCGAGAAATGGATGTGCGCCGGCCGCCAGGCGTTGGCGTGGTTGCGCCAGGGATAGGCCCCGGGCCGGATCGTCGTGAAGCTGTAGCGCCCCTCGGCATCCGTCACCACGCGCCCGGCGCCGAAGAAATTGGGATCGAGCGGGGCCGGATGCTGGTCGGCGACATGCACGTAGCGGCCGGCGGCGTTCGCCTGCCAGACCTCGACCAGCGTGTCGGGCACCGGGCGGCCGGCCTCGTCGAGGACGCGGCCCGCGACGATGATGCGCTCGCCCAGCGCCGGGCCGGCCGGCCCCTTCGTCAGGTCGGCGTCGTCGGCCGCGATCCTGTCGCGTCCGTAGAGCGGTCCGGTCAGTTCCGACAGGGTGGCCGGGATCGGCACGAGCGGCCGGAGCGGCGCCCGGCGGGCCGTGCTGCGATAGTCCGGCGAAAGCGAAGGCGCGTGCGCCGCCAGGCTTTCCTTCGGATAGATCGATGTCATGGAAGCCCTCCTCCGAGCCCGTCCCGGAACGAGCTTACCCAATCCGGCGGGCGCAGGGATAGCGTCAGGCGCGCGGAACGAGCGAAACGCCGATGCGCGTCAGGCCGAGCCAGGCGTCGGCGCCCGGTGCCTTGGGGTTGGACACGTCCTTGTCGACGACGAAGAGTTCGCCGACCGGCGTCGTCACCGTGTACTCCATGTGCGTGCCCAGATAGGCCGCCTTGGCGATCTTGCCGGGCAGCGCCGGCCCGCCGGTCGGGGCCAGCGTGAGCGCCAGCGCCTCGGGACGGATGGCGACCTTCGCCGGACCCGGCGTGAGGCTGCGCGCCGGCAGCTGCAGCGACACGTCGCCCACGCGCGCGGTCGCGATGCCGTCGGCAACCTTCTCGACCGTCGCGTCGACGATGTTCGAATCGCCCATGAAGTCGGCGACGAACAGGCTGACCGGGGATTCGTAGAGTTCGCGGGGCGATCCGGCCTGGGCGATCTTGGCGTTCGACATGACGATCACGCGGTCGGAGACGGCAAGCGCCTCCTGCTGGTCGTGCGTCACGTAGACGACCGTGAGGTTGAGGTCGCGCTGGAGATCGCGGATGTCCTCGCGCACGCGCCGGCGCAGCTTGGCGTCGAGGTTGGACAGCGGTTCGTCGAACAGCAGCACCTGCGGCTCGAGCGTCAGCGCGCGCGCGACGGCCACGCGCTGCTGCTGGCCACCCGACAGCTCGGACGGCAGGCGCTCGTCGTAGCCCTTGAGGCCGACGAGTTCGAGCTTCTCGCGCGCCATCTCGCGCGCCTTTTCCTTGGGCTGGCCCTGCACGCTCGGGCCGTAGGCGACATTGTCGATGACGTTCATGTGCGGGAACAACGCATAGGACTGGAACACCATCGACACGTCGCGGTCGGCCGCCGACAGGCGCGTGACGTCGGCGCCGCCGATCAGGATCTGGCCTTCGGTGGCGATCTCGAGGCCGGCGACGAGACGCAGCGTGGTCGTCTTGCCGCAGCCCGACGGGCCAAGCAGCGTGACCAGCGTTCCCGGCTCGACCGTGAACGACACGTCGTCGACCGCGGCGACCGTGCCGTAGCGCTTGACGACGTTGCGGAATTCGACCGAAGCCGGCCCCTTCTTGAAACTCTTGGTCATGGCACCCTCAATGGCCGCCGAGGACGGCGACCTGCTGGCCGCGGCGGCCGAGCTGGCGCTTGCCGACGGCGAGCTGGATCAGGACGATGGCGAGCGCCATCACGAGAATGAGGACGCTCGAATAGGCGATCGCGAGCGCGAACTCGCCCGCCTCGACGCGGCCGACGATGTAGGCCGTGGCCATGTTGTGGCGGGCACTCGTCAGGAAGATGACCGCGGAGACCGCCGTCATCGCATGGACGAAGCTGAACACGAGCGTGGCCACGATCGCCGGTCGCAGCAGCGGCATCACGACGCGCCACACGGTCTGCCCGGTGCGCGCACCCAGCGTCAGCGACGCCTCGTCGAGGCTCTTGTCGATCTGGGCGAGGGCCGCCATGCCCGCGCGCACGCCGACCGGCATGTTGCGGAACACGAAGCAGATCACGAGGATCAGGCCCGTTCCGGTCATCTCGATCGGCGGCACGTTGAACGCGAGGATGTACGACACGCCGACGACCGTGCCCGGAATCGCGAAGGACAGCATCGTCATGAACTCGAACGTCCGCTGGCCGGCGAAGCGCTGGCGCGCCAGCAGATAGGCGACGAGAAGGCCGAGTGCGGCCGTCAGCGGGGCCGAAATCGCCGAGACCTGCAGCGTGGTCGACAGCGAATCCCACGCCGACCCCGAGAAGAACAGGCCGCGGTCGATCTGCTCGATCCGGAAGGCGTCGAGATAGTGGCGCCACGTGAAGGTCAGGTCGAAGCGGCCGATGTCGTGCACGAAGCCGCCGAAGATCACGATGGCGTAGGTCACGACCGTGAAGATGGCCCACGGGATCGTCGTCCAGTAGAGGACCCGGCGCAGCGTGACCGGCAGCTCGGCGGCAAGGCCGGAATCGCCCTTGCCCGTCACCGTCACGTAGCTCTGCCGGCCGAGCCAGCGCATCTGGACCCAGAAGGCGCCCAGCGTCAGCCCCAGCAGCAGGAGCGCAAGCATCGCCGCACGCCCCGGATCGTGCTGCGCGCCGACGATGGCGAAGAAGATCTTGGTCGAAAGCACGTCGAAATTGCCGCCGAGGACGAGCGGATTGCCGAAATCGGCAAGGCTCTCGACGAAGCCGAGAAGGAACGCGGCGGCGAGGCCCGGCCGCAGCAGCGGCCAGGTCACCGTGCGGAACGTCTGCCAGCGCGAGGCGCCCAGAGTCTGCGAAGCCTCCTCGAGCGACGGGCTGATGCCTTCGACGACGCCGATCATCACGAGGAAGGCGACCGGGATCTGCGACAGGAGCTGCGAGAGCAGCACGCCCGGCAGACCGTAGATCCAGCGCGCCGGCGGAATGCCGAACGCGTATTCGAGGAACCACGTGACGATGCCCGTGCGCCCGAACAGCACGACGATGGCAAGCGAGATCACGAAGGGCGGCGTGATGATCGGCAGGATCGTCAGCGCGCGCATCATCCGGCGATAGGGCAGCTGCGTGC
>JBIKWI010000263.1:0-3743 GCA_044356395.1 Tagaea sp.
GTCCGAATGCGGACGGATCTGCGGGACGGCCGCATAGCCGGACTGGCAGCTGCGCGGCATGCTGAGGCAGAGCGATTTCGCGGTCTGAAGCGCCACTTCGCGCCCGCAATACTTTTCGACCAGATAGAGGCTGACGTCGGTCGCCGCGTAGACGCCCCCGCTGCAAAGCACGCGCTCGTCTTCGGTGACGAAGCGTTCGGGATGCCAGCGCACGGCCGGATAGCGACGCCTGAAGACGTCGGCGACGCCCCAATGCGTCGTCGCCAGACGGCCGTCGAGCAGCCCGCTTTCGGCGACGAAGCCGACGGCCGAACAGATCCCGACGACATAGGCGCCCCTGGCGTGCCAATCGCGTATCCAGGTCAATAGCGCCTTGTCGCGCAGGACTTCGTCCTGAAGATTCCAACTCGACGCGGAGATGACGATGATGTCGGCCTTCTTGACGTCGGCAATCGCGCAATCCGCAACGATCGACAGCCCGCACAGGCCGCGCACGCCGCGCCCGTCGAGAGAGGCGGCCGTAACCCTGAATCTCGGGCGCTGGTCGACGCCGTTCAGCCAGTTCCAGATCACGCCGGCCGACGAGAAGATCTCGATCGGCGCGATCCCGGTCGAAGCATAGCCGCCATCGAGCAGGAGGACGGCGACGTCGACGACGTCGTCGGCCAGCCGGTCGGGCACGACGAAGGGCAGCGCGCTGGCAAGGCTGATTTCGGCAGGCATTGGGGATCCCGATCCGGAAGGGGCGAGGCGACGTTCGCGCACCCGGACTTCATCGCCTAGGTGCAATAATGCCATTGTACCGAGGCATTAGTGACATCGTTGTACGGCCCGTCAAGGCGTCGACGAGGGGGGTTCCCATAGCCCTACAACTGCACCGTCGGGGTCGCCGATCAACGCGATGCGGGCAATTCGTCGGGCATCGGGCGCTCCGATGTCGAGCGGCTGCACCAGCACGGTCCCTCCGGCAGCCTCGGCGCACGCCGCCGCTGCATCGACGGACGGAACAGAAACGTAGGACGTCCAGTGCGGCCGCATCCGACGCGCGTGCGCCGGTTCGCCGATCCGGTAAAGCGAGGCGATTTCCTGCCCGTCCGACGAAAGGCTGTGGAAGACGCCGCCATTCGCCCGCACGGCGCGACACCGCCATCCGAACATCGCGGCATAGAAGCCGGCCGCACGCTCGACATCGTCGGTCGCCAGATCGTGCCAGACGAAGGTTCCGGATTTCATGGCGCAGAGGCGGCGGCCGGTCGTCGTCCGACACGGCGGGTTGCCGCGCCGGACAACGATCCCGTCAAGCCGCCGTCAACGGGCTGATGACGCAGTGGACTTCGCTGATCTTCGTGGCGGGAAAGCCGCTGAGCTTGGCGTGCTCGCGAACGGCCGCCTCGTTCTCGGCGATGTAGACGCAGAACGTCTTGTCGTCGACGACGTAGGATTCGACCCACTGCGCCTTGCCGGCGAGCTTGGCGAGCGCGTCGTTCGACGTCGCCGCCGCCTGCTTCAGGCCCTTGCCATCCAGCTTGTTCACGCCGGGGATATCACGCTCGATCACGTAACGCTTCATCGCAGTCCTCGCTCTGTCCGGTTGAAGGACGAGGAACATCGTCGAAGCGGACATGCGCCACCAGCCGGCAAAAATGCCATTCATGGCGGGCGATCGGGACATGCACCGGTGGGCCCGGCAGGATTCGAACCTGCGACAACACCGTTATGAGCGGCGCGTTCTGACCGCTGAACTACGGGCCCCTTCCGGGATGCGGTGCGGTCCGTTCTAGCCGAGGGGCGGCTCCCCGCCAAGGGCATGAAAAATCCGCCACTTTCCCCGTCCGGCGCGGCAGGATGAGGGCATGGAAACCTTCCGGATCGCCTCCGGCCCGCTCGTCGCCGAGCTGATGCCGGAACTGGGCGGGCGCATCGTGGCCTTGCGCCTCGTCGACGACCCCGCCCGGCCGCTCGACGTGCTGGTCCCGCTTGTGGGCGCCCCCATGCTGCCGCCGCGCTGGCCCAAGGCGGGCGCCTATCCGCTTGCCCCCTATTCCAACCGCATCGCCGACGCGCGCCTTGCCTTCCGCGGCCAGACGCACGACCTGCCGCCGCATCCCGACGCCCTGCCGCACACCGTGCATGGCCACGCCCACCGGATGCCCTGGCAGGTGGCGGAGCGCGGCCCCGACCACGCCACGCTCGTCTACGAGCATGACGGGGCCGGCGAATGGCCGTGGCGATTCATGGTCGAGCAGCGCATCCGGCTGGCCGGCGCGCGGCTGACCGTCGCGTTCGCCTTCGCCAACCGCGACGCGCGGCCGGCCCCGGCCGGGTTCGGCTGGCATCCCTATTTCCCGATCAAGGGCAGCCCGCGCATCGCCTTCAAGGCCGGCACGCTGTGGCACCAGTCGGACGACAACGTGGCGCTGGGCACCGCCGAACGGCGGGTGCCCGCCGACGCGCCCGTCGAACTCGACGGACGCGGCACCACGCTCTATTTCGGCGAATGGAACGGCAGCTGCGCCTTCGAGACCGGGACGGGCATTTCGGTGCGGCTCTTCGCCGATCCGGTGCTCTCGCACCTGGTGCTGCACCGGCCCGCCGGCATCGACTATATCTGCATCGAACCGGTGAGCCACGTCGCCGACGGGTTCAACCTGGCGGCACGCGGAATCGCGAACACGGGGACCCGCGCGCTCGATCCGGGCGACATCCTCAGCGGCGGCGTGACGATGGACGTGGCGCGGACGGGCTGACGCCCGCCGCCTCTCAAGTATCCAGGAACGAACGCAGCTTGCGCGACCGGCTCGGGTGCTTGAGCTTGCGCAGCGCCTTCGCCTCGATCTGGCGGATGCGCTCGCGGGTCACGTTGAACTGCTGGCCGACCTCTTCGAGCGTGTGGTCGGTGTTCATGCCGATGCCGAATCGCATGCGCAGCACGCGCTCCTCGCGCGGCGTCAGCGTGGCGAGCACGCGCGTGGTGGTCTCGCGCAGGTTCGCCTGGATCGCGGCATCCACCGGCAGGACGGCGTTCTTGTCCTCGATGAAGTCGCCCAGATGCGAATCCTCCTCGTCGCCGATCGGCGTCTCGAGGCTGATCGGTTCCTTGGCGATCTTGAGGACCTTGCGCACCTTTTCGAGCGGCATGCCGAGCTTCTCGGCAAGTTCCTCGGGCGTGGGCTCGCGACCGATCTCGTGCAGGATCTGGCGGCTCGTGCGCACCAGCTTGTTGATCGTCTCGATCATGTGCACGGGGATGCGGATCGTACGCGCCTGGTCGGCGATCGAGCGCGTGATCGCCTGGCGGATCCACCACGTGGCGTAGGTCGAGAACTTGTAGCCGCGGCGGTACTCGAACTTGTCGACCGCCTTCATCAGGCCGATGTTGCCTTCCTGGATCAGGTCGAGGAACTGCAGGCCGCGGTTCGTGTACTTCTTCGCGATCGAGATAACGAGGCGCAGGTTGGCCTCCACCATCTCCTTCTTGGCGCGCGCGGCCTCGCGCTCGCCCTGCTGGACCTGGCTGACCGTCTTCTTGAACTCGCCCGTCGGCAGGCCGGAACGCTCGGAGATTTCCGACACGTCCTTGCGCAGCTGCTGGATCTCGTTCTTGTACTTGGTCGTGAACTTCTTCCAGCCCTTGCCGGTGAGGCGGCTGACGCGCCCGAACCAGCGCGGGTCGACTTCCTTGCCCGAATACTTCGACAGGAACTCGTCGCGCTTGACGCCGCATTCCTCGGCGAAGCGCAGCA
>JBIKWI010000264.1:0-3735 GCA_044356395.1 Tagaea sp.
GTCGGCCGCCGCCGCGATCCTCGAGGAGATCCACGCGTCGGGCTGCAACGGCGGGGCGTGCCACGCGCAGATGTACACGATGGGCACGATCCTGCGGCACGGCAGCCCCGAACAGAAACAGCGCTTCCTGCCCGGCATCGCGTCGGGCGAGCTGCGCCTGCAGGCCTTCGGCGTGACCGAGCCCAGTGCCGGCACCGACACGACCGCGATCCGCACGACCGCCGAACGGCGCGGCGACAGGTACGTGATCAACGGCCAGAAGGTATGGACGAGCCGGGCCGAGCATTCCGACCTGATGCTGCTGCTCGCGCGCACGACGCCCAAGGACAAGGTCGCGAAGAAGACCGACGGGCTTTCGGTGTTCGTCGTCGACATGCGCGAGGCGAAGGGCCTGACGGTCAAGCCGCTGCGCGCGATGATGAACCACGCGACGACCGAGGTATTCTTCGACGATCTGGAAGTGCCGGCGGAAAACCGCATCGGCGAGGAGGGCAGGGGCTTCCGCTACATCCTCGACGGCATGAATGCCGAGCGCATCCTGATCGCGGCCGAGTGCGTGGGCGACCTCAACTGGTTCGTCGCGAAGGCCAGCGCCTACGCAAGGGAGCGCGTCGTGTTCGGCCGGCCGATCGGGCAGAACCAGGGCATCCAGTTTCCCATCGCGCGCGCCTATGCCGAGGGCCAGGCGGCGGCCCTGATGGTGCGCGAGGCGATCGACCTCTACGAGGCGGGCGAGGCGTGCGGCCCGCAGGCCAACATGGCCAAGATGCTGGCGGCAGACGCGTCGTGGAAGGCCGCCGAGGCGTGCCTGCAGACGCATGGCGGCTTCGGCTTCGCCGAGGAATACGACGTCGAGCGCAAATTCCGCGAGACGCGGCTCTATCAGGTGGCGCCGGTTTCCACGAACCTGATCCTCGCCTATCTTGCCGAGCACGTTCTGGATCTTCCGAGGTCGTACTGACATGGCGGGCGCACTCGACGGCATCCTCGTCCTTTCCCTCGAACAGGCGGTCGCGGCCCCCTATTGCACGTCGCGGCTGGCCGACGCCGGTGCCCGCGTCGTCAAGATCGAGCGGCCGGAAGGCGATTTCGCGCGCGGCTACGACGACGTGGCGAAGGGGCAGGCGAGCTATTTCGTCTGGCTCAACCGCGGCAAGCAGTCGCTCGTCGCCGACATCAAGGAACCGGCGGACGCGGATCTCCTGCACCGCATGCTCGCGAAGGCCGACGTGTTCGTGCAGAACCTGATGCCGGGGGCCGCCGCGCGCGCGGGCTTCGGCACCGAGGCGCTGCGTGCGAAATATCCCAAGCTGATCGTCGTCGACATCTCGGGCTACGGCGACGAAGGCCCCTACGCGTCGATGAAAAGCTACGACATGCTGGTGCAGGCCGAGACGGGCCTCGCCTCGATCACCGGCGGGCCGGAGTCGCCGGGGCGCGTGGGCGTGTCGGTGTGCGACATCGCGGCGGGCATGTACGCGCACCAGGCGGTCCTCGAGGCGCTGATCGCGCGCGGGCGCACCGGTGCAGGCCGCTCGATCAAGGTCTCGCTGTTCGACGGCATGGCCGACTGGATGGCCGTCCCGCTGCTGCATTTCGACTATGCCGGCAAGGCGCCCGCACGCGTGGGCCTTGCCCATCCGTCGGTCGCCCCCTACAGCGCGTTCGCCAGTGCGGACGGCATCCCCATCGTCATCTCGGTGCAGAACGACCGCGAATGGGCGGGCTTCTGCGCGCATGTGCTGGGCGAGCCGGGCAAGCCCGAGTTCGCCACCAACGTGCTGCGCGTGAAGAATCGGGTGGCCCTCGACGCCTATATCGCCGCGTTTTTCGCGAAGCATCCGCGCGGCGAACTGGTGGCGCGCCTCAAGAAGGGCAACATCGCGTTCGGCGAGCTCAACGATGTCGCGCGTTTTTCCAAGCACCCGCAGCTGCGGCGCGTGGAGATCGACACGCCGGGCGGCAAGGTCGCGATCCCGGCCCCGCCGCCGGTCGTCGACGGCGTGCGGGCACCGTCGCTCGGACCCGTCCCGGCGGTCGGCCAGCATTCCGCCGCGATCCGCGCGGAGTTCGCATGAACCTCGCCGACTGGATCGGGCGCACCGAGACGGCGAGCGAGACCATCGAGCCGGGGCGCATTGCCGCACTCGCCGCGACGTTCGACCGCGATCCGCCGCACGACCACGTTCCGCCCGGCTGGCACTGGGCCTTCTTCAACGCCGTCGCCAAGGCGCGCGACCTGGGGCGCGACGGACACCCGAAGCGCGGCGGCTTCCTGCCGCCGGTGGCGTTGCCGCGCCGCATGTGGGCGGGCGGGCGGCTCGTCTATCACGCACCCCTGCCGGTGGGCTCGCTCGCCACGCGCGTGTCGCGCATCGCAAAGGTCGAGGAGAAGCACGGCAAGACCGGCGCGCTGGTCTTCGTCACGGTGCACCACGCGATTTCCGCGGACGGCACGCTGCGTCTCGAAGAAGAACACGACATCGTCTACCGCGCCGATCCCGATCCGGCGCACCCGGCGCCGAAACCGCCGCAGGCCCCGGGCGGCGAGGACTGGTCGCGCCATGTCGAGCCCGGCCCGACGCTGCTGTTCCGCTATTCAGCGCTCACCTTCAACGGCCACCGCATCCACTACGACCGCACCTATGCGCGCGACGTCGAAGGCTATGAAGGCCTCGTGGTGCACGGGCCCATGCTCGCGACGATGCTGCAGGATCTCGCCGTCGAGCGGACGGGAAAGCGTCTGGCGCGGTTCATGTTCCGCGGCGTGTCGCCGCTGTTCGACACCGCGCCGTTCGAGCTGTGCGGACGGCCGGACGCGGAAGGTGCGGAATTGTGGATACGCGGACCGGGCGGCATCCTCGCGATGACGGCGCGGGCGGCGTTCGTCTAATACTTTTATATTGCGACGCCATTTAGTCGAGGTGCGTGAAGCCAATGCCTGAGAGAAATTGAAAGGTTTCGTCATAGAATTCGGAAGGTCTAGTTCGATCTTGTTGATTCCCCTCCGGTACAAAAATGATCATTCCCTGCCGCGCCCGCGTCAATAAAACGCGATAAGAGTTCTTCAAATAGAGCTGCCGTTCTTCGGCGCTAACGCGCTGCCAATTCGTTCCAGAGAACCTATGTGAGGTCCATTGGCCTGATGCGTATCGAAAGTCTGCGTCCCAGCAAATCGCAGCCCAATCTAGCTCCAAGCCTTGAACATCAAACTCTGTTGCAACTTCTTCGAGATAGAAAGATGAACGGACATCCGATCGATCGTTCAAGAACCATGTTGGTGGATCGATTTTCGCCTTGACGAATATTCCTTCGGGGCGAAGTCGCGTAGCACCCGACGACGCAACCAGTCCAAATCGTTCACTTCCACGAGCATGATCTCGTAGCCACTGACGGGCGCGATCAATGTTTCGAGTCAGGCAAATGGGGTATCGTAGTGAAATTGATCGATAAACGTCTTTGGCGGGCGATCTTCGATTTTCAACTATATGCCCGACTAATTCGGAGAGCGCTTCCGCCCGAAATGAACGGATGGAAACGGAAAGGTGAAGTTCGGAGTTCAATTTTGGGCGCAATTCGCGCAATGCATTGCGTGTATTGGCGTCAATATCGTCTTGTTCCATGAGTAGTTCAGATGCGTAGACACCCCAGTGCTGATACTTATTCTTGAAGGCAGATATCCATTCCATCATGCCTGCCTCGCCAGTGTTAATTTCCTGGCCACCACCAACAAGG
>JBIKWI010000094.1:0-12930 GCA_044356395.1 Tagaea sp.
TACCGCTATATTATCCTAAATCGTGAGACGGCAGCGAGGTGCGGTGACTTGGAATGCGTTCTTTGGTTACAAGCATTCAAAATCAAGGGCTTAAATAGGTTACGGTAACCTGTTGTCACCTACTTCCCGAAACTTGGGCTGCGGGTCTAAGCAACTAAAGATAAAGGAATTTACGGTGTCCTTGTGCAGATTTCAGGCACTTCTGGTATCGTGTCCCTCCGGCCATCTGTGCAACCGGTTATCCACAGGCTGGCTGCAAGGAAAAAGACCATGACCGTCCGGCACCGCCATCGCACATCCCGCACGCCGACTCCCGTCGCGCCCGCGCAATCGGCCGCGCGCATCGCACGCGGGAATCGTTGCCGTGCAGATGTGTCGACAAGGGGAGGGGATTGGGCTTAATTCCGCCGCAAGAATCGGTCATTCGACGGGTCCCTTTCCGCCACCCTGACCCGCCTCTCTGAAAGGTACGCACAGCTCGATGTTCTCACGTCTCCTCGGAATGCTCTCCGCCGACATGGCGATCGATCTCGGCACGGCCAACACGCTGGTCTACGTGAAGGGCCGCGGCATCGTGCTCAACGAGCCGTCGGTCGTCGCGATCGCGGAAATCAAGGGCAAGAAGCAGGTCCTCGCCGTCGGCGACGAAGCCAAGCTGATGCTCGGCCGCACGCCCGGCAACATCACCGCCATCCGCCCCTTGCGCGACGGCGTGATCGCCGACTTCGAAGTCGCCGAGGAGATGATCAAGCACTTCATCCGCAAGGTCCACAACCGCCGCTCGTTCGCTTCCCCGCAGGTGATCGTGTGCGTCCCGTCGGGCTCCACCGCCGTCGAACGCCGCGCCATCCAGGAATCCGCCGAGAGTGCCGGTGCGCGCCGCGTGTTCCTGATCGAGGAACCGATGGCCGCCGCGATCGGTGCGGGCCTTCCCGTCACCGAGCCGACCGGCTCGATGGTCGTCGACATCGGCGGCGGCACCACCGAGGTCGCGGTGCTTTCGCTTGGCGGCATCGTCTATTCGAAATCGGTGCGCGTGGGCGGCGACAAGATGGACGAGGCGATCATCGCCTATATCCGCCGCAACCATAACCTGCTGGTCGGCGAGTCCTCGTCCGAGCGCATCAAGAAGGAAATCGGCTCGGCCTGCCCGCCCGACGAGGGCGAGGGCCGCATGATGGAGATCAAGGGCCGCGACCTGATGAACGGTGTGCCCAAGGAGCTCATCATCTCCGAACGCCAGATCGCCGAGAGCCTCGCCGAACCGGTGAGCGCCATCATCGAGGCGGTCAAGGTGGCGCTGGAACACACGGCCCCCGAGCTTGCTGCCGACATTGTCGACAAGGGCATCGTGCTGACCGGCGGCGGCGCGTTGCTGGGCAATCTCGACTATGTGCTTCGCCACGCGACCGGCCTGCCGGTCTCGGTGGCCGACGATCCGCTTTCCTGCGTGGCGCTCGGCACCGGGCGCTGCCTCGAAGAGATGAAGACGCTGCGCAACGTCCTGATCACGATGTACTGAGGCCATCCGCACCGCCATGAAGCGCCAGGGCCCCTCGCTGAAGATCGCCGCACCGATGAAGGTGCTGGCCCAGCGTGCGGCGTTCCTGGGGCTGCTGGGCGGGGCCGTGGGCCTCATGGTGCTGGGCAAGGCGGAGGCGCCGTTCATCGAGCGCGCGCGCATGTCGGTGGCCGACGCCATCGTGCCCGTGCTCGACGGCATCGCGCGCCCGGTGCAGACCGCCGCCCAGATCGCCGACAATTTCCATTCGCTCCTCGACGTCCATGGCGAGAACATCCGGCTTCGCGAGCAGAACGCGATGCTGCTGCACTGGCAGCAGGTCGCCCGCAACCTCGAGGCCGAGAACCGCTCGCTGCGCGAGACGACGCACACGACCACCGAGGCGACCTTCACCTACGTCACGGCGCGCGTCGTGGCCGATGCCGGCGGCTCGTTCGTGCGCTCGGTGCTGATCGCCGCGGGCGCCCGCGACGGCGTCTCCAAGGGCCACACCGCGATGTCGCCCGCCGGCCTCGCCGGCCGCGTGGGCGAAGTGGGCGAGCGTGCCGCGCGCGTGCTGCTGCTCACCGACCTCAACAGCCACGTGCCGGTGATGATCGAGGGCACGCGCGACCGCGCGATCCTCGACGGCGACAACACCGACCTGCCGCGCCTCGTGTTCCTGTCCTCGGGCGCGCGGCCGCAGCTCGGCGACCGGATCGTCACGTCGGGTCATGGCGGCGTGTTCCCGCCGGGCCTGCCGGTGGGCGTGGTCGTGGCGACCGGCGAGCAGGGCGTGCGCGTCAAGCCGTTCGTCGATTTCCACCGGCTCGACTATCTGCGCGTCGTCGACTACGGCACGGGCGGCACGCTGCCGCTTGCCGCCCCGGCGGCGCAGTCGCGGCGCCTGCGTTAGGTGGGCGCCATGGTGGTCGCAGCGCTCGCCCAGCTCGACCGTGCCCTCAAACTCGGTCTGCCGCTGGGCCTCACCTTCATCTTCGTCGTCCTGTCGGTCGTGCCGATGCCGGTCCCCGAGTATTCGGTGCTGGCCCCGTCGGTGGCGCTGATGTCGGTCTTCTACTGGACCGTCCACCGTCCCGACCTGTTCCCGGCGTGGGGCGCCTTCGCGGTCGGCCTGTTCGACGACGTGCTCTCCGGCTCGCCGCTCGGCGTCAACGCGCTCGTGCTGCTGCTCGCGCATGTCAGCATCGTGGCGCAGCACAAGGTCTTCCGCGGCAAGGCGTTCTGGCTCGTCTGGGCCGCGTTCGGGATCGTGGCGCTCGGCGCCCAGCTGCTCACGATGCTGCTCGGGCTGCTGCTCAAGGGGGCGTTCCCCGATCCGCTCGTCACCCTCGCCCAGCTGGCGCTCACCGTGTCGCTCTATCCCGTCGCCACGGCCGTGCTCGGCCGCGTGCAGCGCCTGTTCCTGGCGGGCGGCTGACATGCAGATGATCCGCGACACCGGCCGCCAGCGCAGCTTCAGCCGCCGCCTGGTCCTGCTCGCGGCGGGCAAGCTCGCCCTGTTCGGCGTGCTCGGCGGACGCATGTACTATCTCCAGGTCGTCGAGGCGGACAAGTACCGCACGATGGCCGACGACAACCGCATCAACCTGCGCCTGCTGGCCCCGCCGCGCGGCCGCATCGTCGACCGGAACGGCGCGGTGCTGGCCGACAACCAGCTCAACTACCGCGTCGTGCTGGTGGCCGAGCAGACCGGCTCGATCCAGGCCACGCTCGACACGCTCTCCGAGATCGTGCCGATCTCCGACGTGGAGCGCAGGCGCGTGCTCCGCGAGGTGGCGCGCAAGCGCAAGTTCCTGCCCACGACCGTCAAGGAGAACCTCTCCTGGGAGGACGTGAGCCGCATCGCCGTCAACGCGCCCGACCTGCCGGGCATCACCATCGACGTCGGCTCGACGCGGCTCTATCCGCACGGCGAGAAGATGGCGCACACGATCGGCTACGTGGCGCCCCCGGCCGAATCCGACCTCACCGGCGACCCGCTGCTCGAGCTTCCCGATTTCCGGGTGGGGCGCAACGGCGTGGAGCGCGTCTACGACCTGGCCATGCGCGGGCGCGCGGGCAACACCCAGATCGAGGTCAACGCGCTGGGCCGGCCGATCCGCGAGCTGTCGCGCAACGAGGGCGAGCCGGGACAGGACCTGGCGCTGACCATCGACGTCAACCTCCAGAACGCCGCTGCCGACCGGCTGGCGAAGGAGGAGAGTGCCGCCGCGGTCTTGATGGACGTCAACGACGGCGGCGTCCTGGTCCTCGCGTCCCATCCCAGCTACGACCCGCACGAGTTCGCGCGCGGCATCTCGGGTGCCTCGTGGCGGGCGCTGCTCAACAACCATCGCGCTCCGCTTACCAACAAGGCGGTCTCCGGCCAGTATGCGCCCGGATCGACCTACAAGATGGTCGTGGGGCTGGCGGCTCTCGAAATCGGCGTGCAGCCCGAGATGCGCGTCTTCTGCCCGGGCCACATGGATCTGGGCGACAACCGCTTCCATTGCTGGAAGAAGGGCGGCCACGGCGGCGTCGACATGGTCGACGCGCTCGTGCAGTCGTGCGACGTCTATTTCTACGAGATGAGCAAGCGGCTGGGGCCCGACCGCATCGCCGAGATGGCCCGCAAGCTCGGCCTCGGCCAGACGCTGTCGCTCGACCTGCCGGGCGAGCGCGGTGGCCTCATCCCCACGCGGGCATGGAAGATGGCGCGGACCGGCAAGGGCTGGGCGCAGGGCGACTCGCTGGTCGCGGCGATCGGGCAGGGCTACGTGCTGGCGACGCCCCTGCAGCTCGCCACGATGACCGCGCGCATGGTCAATGGCGGCTATGCCGTCGTACCGCATTTGACGCGCGACTTCGTGCAGGGACGGCGGATCGGCGAGCGGTCGGCCAGCGCGTTCGCCCCGATCGGCATCCCGCAGGCCCATCTGGCCCTGATGCTGCGCGGCATGCGCGGCGTCGTCAACGACCCGCGCGGCACCGCCTTCCGTGCGCGCGTCGTGGAGCCCGGCTTCGGCTATGGCGGCAAGAGCGGCACCTCGCAGGTCCGCCGTATCACCGAGGAGGAGCGCCGCGTGGGTCTGCGCAAGATCGAGCAGGTGCCCTGGCGCGAGCGCGACCACGCGCTGTTCGTCGGCTACGGACCCGTCGATTCGCCCCGCTACGCGTGCGCGGTCATCGTCGAGCATGGCGGCGGCGGCTCGAGCGTGGCCGCCCCGATCGTGCGCGACCTGCTGGTCGACGCCATGAAACGCGAGCCGCAGAAGGCCCCCGGTGGCCCTGCCCGCGTGGCCCAGGGACCGCCCGGATAGGCCGCCGGCCTGTGGATCGAATCGCTATCGACAAGCCCGGACCGCTTTGCTATATGGCCGCCTCCGTCGCAGGAACGGCGGGCGCTTAGCTCAGTTGGTAGAGCAGCTGACTCTTAATCAGCGGGTCGTAGGTTCGAGCCCTACAGCGCCCACCACTTCCCCGGTTCCGGCAGGCCGGTCCCGCCGGAACCCCGCCGTCAGAAGTGGGCGCCGTTGACGGGAATGACCGCGCCGCTCACGAACGCGGCCTTCTCCGACAGCAGCCACACGATCATCTCCGCGACGTCCGTACCGACGCCGACCCGGCCGACCGGGATGCTCGGCCCCAGCCGGGCATTGCGCCCCGCGTTGTCGAAGTCGTCGTTGAAGTGCGTATCGATCACGCCCGGCATGACGCCGTTGACCCGGATGCCCTTGGGGCCCGACTGTTTTGCGAGGCCGAACGTGAAGGTGCGCCGCGCGCCATTCGTCGTGGCGTAGTGGATGCGCGGCCCGATGCCGCCGCTGTCGGCGGACATCGACGAGACGTTGACGATCGCGCCGCCCTTGCCGCCGCGCTGGGTCGACATCCGCCTGACCGCCTCGCGCGCGCAGATGAAGTAGGCGACGACATTGACGTCCCAGAGCTGGCGCATGGCGGCCGCGTCGAAGGCTTCGATGTCGCTTTCGCCGCCCAGATAGCCCGCGTTGTTGACAAGCCCGCCGAGGGGAGCCAGTTCCCGGTCGCAGCGCTCGAACATCGCGACGAGCTGGCGTTCGTCGGCGACGTCGGCCTTCACCGCGATCGCCTCGACGCCGTAGGCGCGCACCGCCCGAAGCGTTGCTTCTGCCTCGTCCGCGTGGCTGCGGTAATTGACGCAGACCTGCCAGCCGTCGCGGGCGGCGAGGATTGCTGTGGCGGCGCCGATGCCGCGGCTGGCGCCGGTGACGATCACGGATCTCTGCATTTGAAGGACTCCTTCTTTCTTTCAGGCGCTTTCACGCACGACAAGTTCGTAGCCGATGTCGAGCACCGGCTGCCGCGGCCGGCGGCCGGACAGGCTCAGATGGATGAGCCGCGCGGCCTGGCGGCCGATCTCGTAGCGCGGCACGCGTACGGTCGTGAGCGACGGGACCAGTTCGCGGGCGATGTCGAGATCGTCGTACCCCGCGATCGCGATGTCGTCCGGCGGGCGCAGTCCGCGCCGCAGGCACTCCTGGATCGCGCCGGCGGCAATGACGTCGGTCGCGCAGAACAGCGCGCGCGGACGGCTGGGCAGGGCAAGCAGCGATCCGAGCGCCCGACGCCCGCCCTCCATCGAGATCGGGACTTCGAGCTTGAACGCCGGCGGCACGCGCAGGCCGGCCCTTCGCAGCGCAAACTCGTATCCGGCGCGTCGGTCGCGCATCCGGTCGTTGTCGCGGTGCGAACCGCCGGCGAAGGCGATGCTCCGTCCGTAGCGCCCGACCAGATGCGCCACGACCGCAGCCGCCGCATCGATGTTGGAAACGCCGACGACAAGATCGATGGGATTGGACGGGATGTTGCCGCCCTCGACGACTGGAACTCCCGACGCCGCAAGGAGACGCGTTGTCGCCGATGTGTGGCTCGTACCCGTCAGGTAGAGCGCATCGACCCGTCGCGACAGGAAGCTCCGGACCAGCGATTCTTCGGCCGCCGCCGAAAAGCCCGACGCGCCGACCATCAGCTGGCGGCCGTCGCGCTCCAGTTCTTCGGACATGCCCTGCACGACGTCGGCGATCAGCGAGTTCGACAGTGTCGGAACGATCGCGCCCACGACGTCCGAGCGGCGCGAGACGAGGGCGCGTGCGACGAGATCGGGCGTGTACTTGGTCGCGTCGAGGGCGGCAGCGACGCGTGCCTGGGTTGCGGGAGCGACCTTGTGCGCCTCGCGCAGCACGCGAACGACCGTCATCTTCGAGACGCCGGCATGCCGCGCAACGTCTTCAAGACGCGATCGTGCCTGCGGGCGCGCGCGACGGATGGCCTTGGATCGCAGGACGGCTTCCCCCCAATATTCTTGTTGCCGGCACGAATGTATGCGTTAACATCGTTGAAATTCAAGATGCAACACGGACGGCCATCGGACCGTCCCGCATCGGGAGGAAGCCTTGGCAGCCGGCGATCGACCGACATTCATGGGATATCTGCGTTCCGATGGCCGCGCCGGAACCCGCAACCGTGTCCTTGTCGTTTCGATTCTCGGTCTCGTGACGCGCGTTGCCGGACGGATTGCCGAAGCCGTGCCGGGCACGCTGCTTGTCGCGACCCCTTATGGCCGGGGACACTATGGTGCCGACAGGGCGCTGCATCGTGCGCAGCTCGTCGGACTGTGCCGCAATCCGAACATCGCCGCCGTTCTTGTCGTCGGCGCGGACCGGATATCGGTCGATCAGGTCGTTGCCGCCGTCGCGCCGACCGGAAAGCCGGTACGCTTCGTGGCGCTCGACGACACGCATGAGGATGCCGTCGAAGCAAGCGCGCGTGGCATCCGGATCGCGGCCGAACTCGTCCACGCGGCATCGCGTCTGGTCCGGACGCCGCAGCCTGCCGGGTCGCTCTTCGTCGGCGTGGAATGCGGCCATTCCGATGCCACGTCCGGCCTCGTCGCCAATCCGGTGGCGGGAAACTGCGTCGACCGGATCGTCGATGCCGGCGGTACGGCGGTCGTGGGCGAGACGGTCGAGTGGCTCGGCGCCGAGCATATCGTGTCGCGCCGTGCCGCCGACGCTGCGACGGCGGCGGCCATCGTCGCCGCGGTCCTGCGGCGCGAAGCCGAAGTGGCAGCCGGCGGCCATGACCTTACCGGGAACAATCCCGGTGCCGAGAACATTCGCGGCGGCCTGTCCTCGATCGAGGAGAAGTCGCTCGGCGCCATCGCCAAGACCGGCACCCGGCCGATCCGCGGTGTCCTTGCCGTCGCCGAGGAGCCTTCCGGACCGGGGCTCTACCTGATGGATGGGCCCAGCTTCTCGCCAGAATCGTTGACAGGCTTCGCGGCGTCCGGCGCCAATCTGACGCTTTTCACGACCGGCGCCGGCAACAGTTTCTGCAATTCGATAGCGCCCACGATCAAGATTACCGGTCGTCCCGATACGGCCGGCCGCCTGGTCGACCAGATCGACTTCGACGCCAGCCCGGTATTCGAAGGCCGGGAAGACATCGGTTCGGCGGGCGCGCGCCTGTTCGATCTCGTTCTGGCGATCGCGTCGGGCGCCTCGACATGGGGCGAAGTTCACGGTGAAGGCGCCGAGGCGTTCTATCGCGCCGGCGGATCGATGTAGGGAGGGAAAAATGGCGGCAGTGGGATTCATCGGACTTGGAATCATGGGCGGCCCGATGGCCGCGAACGTCCTCAAGAAAGGCAATGCGCTGACCGTCTTCGACGTCGATTCCGCGGCGGTCGCGCGGCTGGTGGCCCAGGGTGCGAAGGCGGCACCGTCGCCGGCGGCCGTCGCTGCCGCAAGCGACGTCGTGATCACGATGCTGCCCGATGCACCGGACGTCGAGCGCGTCGCACTCGGGCCCGGTGGCGTGATCGAAGGCCTGAAGGCCGGCTGCACGATGATCGACATGAGCACCAGTGCCCCCGGCACGACGCGCAAGATCGGCGCGGCACTCGCCGCGAAGGGCTGCCACATGGTCGATAGCCCGGTCGGCAAGACGGCAGAGCATGCCGTTTCCGGCACGCTGACGCTGATGGTCGGCGGCGATGCCGACGCCGTGGCGCGCGTCCGTCCGATCCTCGACTGCATGGGAACCGATTTCTTCGCCTGTGGCGGTCTGGGGAACGGTCACGCGATGAAGGCGACGAACAACTTGCTTGCGACGACTCTCGTCGCCGCAAACGCCGAAGTCCTTGCCGCGGGAATCAAGGCCGGCCTGACGCTCGAGACGATGACCGCGGTGATGCAGAAGACGATGGCGTGGAACAGCCAGCTCGCGGTGGCCTTCCCGATCCGGCCGCTGAAGGGCGACTTCGCGCCGGGCTTCATGCTGCGGCTTGCCCACAAGGACTGCCGGATCGCGCTCCAGATGATCGACGCGATGGGCCTGGATGCGCCCATCGGCAAGGCGACGCTCGCCGCCTGCCAGGACGGGATCGACCGCGGCATGGGCGCGAACGATGTCGGCGTCCTGCTGAAGATGCGCGAGGACAAGGCGGGCATCCAGGTGCGGACGGCGAAATGACGGCGTCCGGCTGGGATGCGATCGCCATCGATCCGCGCGACGACGTGGCCGTGCTGCTGCGCGATGTCGTCGCCGGATCCGATGTCCGCGTCCGTGTCGACGGCGCGCTCGAGACCGTGACCGCGCTGGACCCGATCGCGCTCGGGCACAAGATCGCACGACGCCCCATTCCGGCGGGATCGCACGTCCGAAAGTACGGCGAGTCGATCGCGTCCGCGTCGGTCGACATCGCTGCGGGCCAGCACGTCCACGTTCACAACGTCGCGAGCAATCGCGCCCGCAAGCGAGAGGGAAACGGACGATGACCAATCCTGCCGGCCGCCGCCGGATCGGACGAACCGCGATCGAGGTCTCGCAGCTCGGCTTCGGCGCGGCGCCGTTCGGCAACCTGCTTGCCGACGTTCCGGACTCGGCGACGCGTGCGGCCGTCGATGCGGCGCGCGCCGCCGGGATCGCATATTTCGATACGGCGCCGTTCTACGGACACGGCCTGTCGGAGCATCGGTTGGGCGAGGCTCTGAGAAGCCATCCGCGCGACGGCTTCGTCCTGTCGACGAAAGTGGGACGACGCCTGAAGCCCCAGGCTGATCTCGGGCGCTCGCCGGGGCCGTTCACCAAGACCCTGCCGTTCGACATCGAGTACGACTATTCGTACGACGGCGCGATGCGCTCGATCGAGGACAGCTACCAGCGACTCGGAATGGCACGCATCGACATCGTCCTGATTCACGACGTTACGGCGAAGTGGCGCGGCGACCGGTTCGAGGAGTCCTACCGCCAGTCGATGGACGGCGCGTTCCGCGCGCTGTCCGATCTGCGCGCGACGGGCACAATCGGCGCGATCGGAGTCGGCATCAACGATGTCGACACGCTCATCAGGTACGCGAACGACGGCGATTTCGACTGCTTCATGCTCGCGGGCCGCTACACGCTGCTCGACACGACGGCGCTGCCGAAGCTCCTGCCGCTGTGCATATCGAAGCAGATCTCGATACTGCTGGCAGCACCATACAACTCCGGAATTCTCGCGACCGGCGCGGTTCCGGGCGCGAAATACTGGTATGCGGATGCACCGCCCGACATCCTCGATCGGGTCCGGCGGATCGAAACGCACTGCCGCCGACACGGCATCTCGATCCAGGCTGCGGCAACACAGTTTCCGCTTGCGCATCCGGCCGTCGCGAGCGTGGCAGCCGGCTACCGCTCGCCGGAGGAGGTCCGGATCGCGCTGGCCGCGTGTTCGGCACCCATTCCGCCCGCTTTCTGGCAGGATCTGTCGGCAGACGGTCTTGTCGATCCTCTGGCGCCATTGCCGACGGACGAATAAGCGGATCAATCCGCAGAACGAAACCCAAAGGGAGACAGATATGACGAGAAAAATCGCACGCAGAGAATTCGTCGCAGGCAGCGCTCTTGCCGCCGGCCTGCTCGCCGCACCGGGGGTCCGTTCGCAGTCGCAGGTCACGATCAGCTTCCGTTTCAACGATCCCGAAGCGCCCCAGATGCGTGCCGCACTCGACGTGTTCGAGCGCGCCAATCCGGCGGTCAAGGTCAACATGCAGCGGATAAGCTGGGCCGACATGCAGCAGCAGTACCTGCGCGAGGCGGCGACCGGCACTGCGCCGGACGTGGTGCATATTTCCTTCGTCCAGCCCCGCTCGTTCGGCGGCGGCGGCGCCTTGCGGCCGCTGGACGACCTGATCCGGCGCGATGGCGCCAGTCTCGGCGTGAAGGGCTGGAACGACTTCTTCGCGCGCGATCTCGCGGAAGGCCCGGACGGACGGATCTTCGCGGTCCCCTGGACGACCGACACCTTCACGATGATGTACAATACCGAGCTGTTCGCCCAAGCCGGGCTCAAGGACTATCCCACGACGTGGACCGGCCTTCGCGATGCCAGCCGCCAGATCCATCAGCGGACCGGCAAGGCCGGGTGGGGCTTCCCGGCCGGAAGCTGCGCCACGCCTTCGATCTGGTTCTACATGAACTACTTCTTCTGGTCGAACGGCCCGGGCTGGATCGACAAGGGGGCTGACGGCAAGTACGTCATGGGCGTTACGCCCGAGATGGCGCAGGAAGCGCTCGACTACTACAAGAGCTATCTCGACGAGGGACACAATCCGCGCAGCAGCCTTTCGGTCTGCCTGTGGGGCGCGCCCGAACTCGTCGAAGGCATGCTGAGCGGCAATATCGGCATCAGCAGTGTGCCCGACACGGTCGCCATGGAAATCCTTTCGAAGTGGGACCAACGCAATCCGGGCAAGAAGGCTCCGTTCGCCACCGCGCCACATCCGGGCGGCAAGAACGGCTCGGTCACGAACTTCGGCGGACGCATGCTCGGCATCAGCCCGAACTGCAAGAACGTCGAGCAGGCGTGGAGCCTGATCAAGTTCCTGGTGACGCCGGATCCGACTTTCACGCGCCACTATACGAACTACACGCCGGCCCAGCGCGCTGCACTCGACAGCCGAAGCTGGGCGCCGGAACTGGCCGGGTATCCCAAGCAGCTCGCGAACTCCCGGAGCTGGGGGCCGTATGCCACGGGTCCCGTTCCGATCCCGTTCATGTGGAACGCGGTGGGCCGGGCGGCCGGATCCGTCTTCATCGGCGAGAAGACGAGTGCCGTGGCCGGCCGCGAACTCCACGACACCATCGCGCGCGAACTTGCGCGACTCCAGCGTTGATGCCGAAGGCGGGGTAGGGACGGAAGCGAACGACATGCACAAGGCACCGCGCGCGTTTCTCGCATTTGCCCTGATCCCCGCCTTTTTCTTTCTGGCGGCTTTCTACGTCTATCCGACGATCTTCAATATCGAGACAAGCCTGACCGATCTCGGGATCTTCACCTTGCGTCAGGGTGGCGAGTGGATCGGAGTCGAGAATTACGTCGAGTTGCTGACGAGTCCGGACTTCCGACGGGTACTGTTCAACACTGTCATCTGGCTCACCGTCGTCGGCGTCACCGTGCGCATCCTCCTCGGGCTTGCCCTTGCGTTCCTGCTCAACAGCCAGACGCTGCGGCGCTGGCACCTGACCACGCCGGCAAGGCTCCTGCTGATCGTGCCGTGGGCCACTCCGCCCGTCGTCGCGATCATCGTCTGGCGCTGGATTCTCGATCCAAGGGTCGGCTCGGCCAACGAGTTCCTGTTGGCGCTCGGCATTGTCGACCAGGCAATCCCGTTCCTGTCGGATGCGAACTGGGTATGGCCTTCCATCCTGCTCATCATCACTTGGAACACGTTGCCGCTGGTGACGCTAACGTTCCTCGCGAGCCTCCAGTCGCTCGCGAGCGAGCTGGTCGAGGCTGCCGAGATCGATGGCGCCAGCCGTCTCCAGATCCTTCTCTACATCTATCTGCCGCATCTGAAGCCCGCCATCATCGTCATGGTCCTGATGTCGACATTCTGGACCTTCAACAATTTCGTCTATGTCTGGCTGACGACCGGTGCGGGTCCGGGCCTCTACACGAACGTCATGGCGACCGAGATCTACATCAAGGGCTTCATCGACGGACGGCTGGGCTATAGCGCCGCCGCCGGCGTGGTGATGGCCACGCTGATGACGGCATTCGGCCTCTTCTACCTCCGGGCGATCGCGTCTCGCGAACTGGTCGAGGATACCAACAGATGAGCCGCCGGAACGGGTTCGCCGAACTCGCGATCGTCGCCAGCAGCATCGCGCTGCTCGCATTCCTCGTCTATCCGACGCTGTGGGTGTTCGTCGCCTCCCTGAAGACGCCGGAGACGATGTTCTCGGCAACGCGCTGGGAGTGGACTTTCGTCAACTACACCCGGCTGTTCGAGGCCGGTTTCGGCCACAACATCCTGAACAGCGTCGTGCTGTGTGTCGCGGCGGTCGTCGTCTCGACGGTCGTATCGGTCAATGCCGCCTACGCCTTCTCGCGGATCCGCTTT
>JBIKWI010000303.1:0-2963 GCA_044356395.1 Tagaea sp.
ACCGTCCGCGGCATTGTTCTGGGCATTCGTCGTCCGGCGTGGCTGCTAGCCCAGTTATCGCGAGCCCATGGTTTTACTGTTTTCGGCCTGCTAGGTTCCCTTCCGATGATCCATATGCGCCTCCTTTTCGGCCTTCTCGCGCTTCTGGCCATGAATGCTTGTGGCTTCGAGCCCATCTACGCGACGCGGCGTGGTTCTGACGTATCGACCGAGCTTGCGTCGATACGCGTGTCGCCGATCGCGGATCGTTCGGGACAGATCCTGCGGAATTATCTTCTCGACCGGCTGACACCGCTCGGGCAGTCGCAGGCGAGCCGCTATACGCTCAACATCCGCCTGAGCGAGCCGCGCCAGACCCTGGCGCTCCGCCGCGACGACGTAATCAGCCGGACCGGCTATTCGGCGTCTGCGACCTACGAGCTTCTCGACGGATCGGGCAAGCGCGTCGTCGGCGGCATTTCCACCTTCTCGACGGACTACGAGATCACGAGCTCGGAATACGCCACGCTCGTCTCGCAGCAAAATGCGCGCGACCGCGTTCTCGAGCTCGTCAGCGACGATATCCGGGGCCAACTCGCGGCACATTTCCGTATGCGCTAGCCTACAGGCCGCGCACCGCAAGCTCGCCGAGGTTGCGAAAACCGAAACGGAAGAGCAGTGTAGTGTCGGGTGGAATTTCGGCACGGCCGATGTTCCGGCGGCTTAGATCGATGCCCCACATGAAGCAGTCGTCCTCGTAGATTAGCGTCGTGCCGGCGAGCAGGATGCCGTTGTCGGCGCCGAGCGAATTGACGATGCGGCCGGTCACGCGCCAGTTCTCCGACAGGCGGGCCGCCAGCGTCTGCGATACCTGGTTGATCGAAACAAGCGCCGTGGGCTGGACCGAGCGGTCGATGCGCGCGTGGGACAGTCCGTAGCGTAGCGCGTTTGGTCCGAGCGACATCCCTGTGATCGAACGCAGCAGCTCCCGATTCGTGCTGTCGAACTGGAAGCGATAGCTCGCCTGGACCCATTCGTGGGGAACCGCGACGACGCGGCCAACGAAATCGGAGAACCGCGTCTCCGCTCCAGATCCTGTCCGGAGTGCCGGGTCAGCATTGACCCGGTACTGCTGGCCGACAAATACGTTGAGCCGCTGCCCGCTGCCGTTCTGGAAATCCGTGTTGGCGCCGACGACGAGGCGCTGCCCCGAATCGACGCGGTCATTGCCGGTGAAGCGGTTCATGCGAAACAGGTTGGTGTCGTCGAAAGTGAGTCCGCGGCTGTCCTCGTTCGGCAGATCGCGCTGGCTTCCGGCGTTGGGTGCCGCATAGATCGCCGCGATCGGTTCGAAAATCGTCCGGAGCTGGCCGTCGCGGCGCATCATCGGCAGGCGCCAGGAAAGCCCGACCTGCGGCACCGCACGTGCGGCTGTGCCGTTCTCCGACGGCTGGAACGTATCGCGACCGGCAACGCTGTTGTTCGTATTGAAAAGGTCAGTCTGCAACGCGGCCGAAAGCGTGTATATCTCGCCCGACATCGTCGTGTAGGGAAGTGCCCAGCCGCCGGTCACCGTCCCGCGCTGGGTGCGCATGTCGCGGTCGCGATAGATCGATACGGCCGATGCATCGAGCGTGTACCGTCCACCCGTCGTCCCTGGCTCGCCGATCCAACTATAGCTCGCCGCGGGAAGAACGAGCGGGGTTATACCCGGATCGTCTTCCGGCCGCAGGCCCTGGAAGGCCATCGCGTTCAGCGATGCGTAGCCGCGGTCGCGGAATCCCTCGGTGTAAATCCGGCTGTCCAGCGCGTCCTGATCGAGGAAGCGGAAGCGCTGACGGATTCTATAGCGGTCGATGTATGTCTTGTCCGACGCGCGCGATAGGTCGAAGCCGGCACGCCACGTGTCGTCGATATCAAATCGGCCCATGCCGCGCGCGTGGCCGCGCCAGTCCGGAAAGCCTTCGCCTTCGCGTCTAGTGCGCAGGAACGAGCTATCGAACGCGACCTCGCCCGAGCGTGTCCGCTCGCGGTATTCGCCGATCAGTAGCGGATTGTCGTTCGAGAGGATGACGGGCGTTATCGTGGCGTCCGACGTGGGCTTGATCGCCCAGTAATAGGGCGTCGCGACCATCGTCCCGTTCTTCGACGAGGTCGAGACATCCGGAATCAGGAATCCCGACTTTCGCAACTCGGAACCGTCCGGATGCGAAAGATACGGGGTATAGGCGACCGGCACGCCGGCGATCTCCAGCCACGCGCTGTCGTAGACAACCTCTCTTTTTTCCTGGTCGTGCGTGATGCGTTTTGCGCGCAGTTGCCACATCGGCGCGCGGGCCGGGTCCTCGCGGCAGGGCTCGCACGGGCTGTAGGTCGCCTTGCGCATCACGGTCTTGCTGCCGTCGGCGCGCCGCGCCGTTACGGCGGCGAAACGCGACTGGTCGGCGATGAGCAGGCGCAGGTTGCGCATGATGCCGTCGCGCAGGTCGCTCGTCAGTTCGACGAAGTCGGAGAAGATCACCTCGCCTGTCGGTTCGACGATCGTCACGTTGCCAGAGGCGGTGACGACGTTCGTGCGCCTGTTGAAGGTCAACTGGTCGGCTTTCAGCAGGCGTTCGCCTTGCGAGATCTCGACATGGCCTTGGGCGGTGACGAGACCCAGATCGTCGTCGACGACCACCTCGTCGGCCGACAGGAGTGCGGGAAGTTCGCCCACGGTCGCCCGGTTCTGCGCGAGTGCTGCCGGACCGAACAGCAAGGCGAGCGCAAGAACGCCCGCGCCGACAGCGCCGCCAATCGTCTTTCGGGTGGTCGGCCGGGCCATCAATCGTTTCGCGGGTGCTGCCGGAGATCGAAAATTGCGTGGACTTTCGAGGTGCTTACCTCGAAAGGACGGCGATTATAGCGACCGTCCCCCTGCTTTCCATTGGATAAATTCGGGCCAATTTCAGGCGTGAATCGCGCATTTCGGGGGCACGTTTGCT
>JBIKWI010000011.1:0-37865 GCA_044356395.1 Tagaea sp.
GGCGGCCGGCATCGGACAGTCGATATGCGCGAGGTGCTGAACGCGATCTTTTATGTGCTTTCGACCGGCTGCCAGTGGAAGGCGCTGCCCAAGGACCTGCCGCCCAAGAGCACGGCCCACAGCTCTCCCCCATCACAGCGCCCATCCGGCCGCGTACTGTGTGGCGAACCATGGGATTTTCGCATCAGCGACCATGGGAATACCGGCGATCGTCAAGGTCTGGCTTCCTATCATGTGCGGCTTCGTAGATGCGGTCGCAAAGAGCAGCCGCCGCAGCGCATTCGGCGAGCGTTGCGAAGGGAGGCCGCCCCGCGCCGAAGTCCGCGAGGACGCGCTCGAGCATTGGCTGGTAGCTGGGCTGCGCGGTGCCGAGTTCCTCGACCATTCCGTCCGCCGCGCGCAGGACGAACCGGCCCTTGGTCTGCTGCATATAGGCACCGGTAGCGGCGATCCGCCACTCGTAGTCGCCGTCGTTGGACGGCGCACGGCTGTAGCCGGCTTCCAACTGTACGACGGTGCCATCCGGGAGGGTCATGAGCGCCGCGGCGTATTCCTCCACGGCTTCGCGATGGCCATGCGTCGTCGTGCGGGCAGCATGGAGGCGTAGCGCAGCGCCGCGCGCCAGGCTCAGGATCGCGTCGGCTCCGTGCATGCCGAGATTGCGCAGTGCGCCACCGCCGCTGATTGCCGGATCGAGCATCCACGGCGCTTGATGCAGCAAGCGGTAGCGGTCAGGCGGCCCGTTGATGAGCCGGAAGCTCGCGTGCATCACCTTACCCAGCTTCCCGGCATCAGATAGCCGGGCGAAGCGATCCCAGATCTCCAACAGGCGGTTAGGCAGGGCGGGCGCGGCCCAAGCTCCCGCGGCCGCAGCGCGCCGCGCGACCTCGGCCGCGACGAGGCCATCCACACCCATCGGTTTCTCGATGAGGAAGGGCAGCCTGCGGTCAAGGACTGGCGCGAGTTCCTCTAGCGTCCGGTCGTGCCGCGGTGTCACGACGACGAAGTCGGGCCGGCATCGCGCGAGCATGTCCGCCGCGTCTGGCGTGAAAGGAAGGCCGAGCCGCTCGGCGGCGGCTTGCCCGGCCTCGGCGTCGATGTCGCTGGTTCCGACCACGCCGATACCGAGCTTCGCCAAGCATTCCTGGTAGATCGACACATGCCAGTGGGCGACGCCTACGAAGGCGATTCTTGGCTTCATACGCTCGCTACTCCCCCTCACTGAAAAAACACGGAGCGTCGCTGACGCGCCGGCGTCAAGCGCGAAATCGCGATGAGCGGCGCATGCGTGGGCCTGTGCTTGCGCGGTTGCCCATCGATCAGGATCGAAGCCATCGCCATGCAGGCGCAAGCAGGCCGGCGGGAGACCGGGCACACCGAGCAGGACATCTGCTCTCCAGTTCTTCTGAGGGATGAGCGTCTACGGCCGCAGTCCCGACAAGCCGAGACAGTGGTTTTCTTGGGGGGTGGTGAAAAAATTTGAATCATTTTCAGAAATATGTTCTATTTTTTTCATGGTGGGAAGCCAAATTGAACGCGTTCTGTCGATCTTCGAGTTGCTCGCCCACGAGCGTGGAGGGGCGGGTTTGACAGTCATCGCCGACCGTACGCGCATGCCCAACAGCGCTGTCCATCGGTTGCTCGGCGATCTCGCTCGACTGGGCTACGTTCGACAGGACGCGGACACAGCGCGCTATCTTCTGACGACCAAGTTGCTGTCCCTCGGTTTCGCATATCTTTCCGCGAGCGGCGCGGATGCAGCGCAGCCAGTGCTCGACAGGCTCGCGCATGAGAGCGGCGAACTGGTACGCCTCGCGGTAGTTGATCGCGAACGCCTTACTTGGGTCGCCAAGGCCCAAGGAGCGCGCTCTGGCCTGCGCTACGACCCGGAGATGGGGGCCGAACCGGCCCTGTTTTGCACCGCATCCGGTCATTCATGGCTTGCGACGCTGGAGGACGAGACGGCGATCGCCATTGCGGCGAGGCAAGGTTTTGGCCATCTCGACGACCATGGCCCTAATGCGCCGCGCACGATCACTGTACTCAAAGAAGCACTCCAGCGTACGCGGGCCCAAGGCTACGCCGTCGTCCACGAAAGCGCAGTAGCCGGCACGTCGGCCATGGCGGCGGCAGTTCTGCACCCCAGCAAGCATCGAGCAATCGGCACCATCAGTGTCGCGGGGCCAAGTTTCCGCATGACTCCGGCGCGCATAGTCCAGCTCGCGCCATCGCTCCTCGCCGGCGCCGCCGAATTGTCGCGAGCCAGCATCGGATCCGAGTTCCTCTCCGATTCGGCGCGCAGCAACGTCTCGGCGACGAGGAGGGCCAAGAGATGACGTTGCCGAACCCTACAAAGTGGGTGGCTGAGACGAGGAGTCCGGTTCACTTCGAGCCTACGGTCGAGCGGATGCAATTGCCGCGCTCCTCCGAGCCCACGCATGGGCAGCGATGACAGCGCAACTGCAGGCGATTGTGGCGATGCGCCTCGACCAGACGCCCGACCTTTTCGGCCCCGAGCAGTGGCGGCAACTCGAGGCCATTGCGACAATTCCCGACCGAAGGCCTCTCGAGAGCTTCGGAGACCAGCGCGCCCGTGACCTCCTACTTCACGCCGACGTGCTTCTGACAGGCTGGGGTTGCCCCGAGATCTCCGCCGAGGTTGTGGCGATGGCGCCCCGGCTCGGCCTTATCGCGCATACCGGATCAACGGTGAAACCGATCGTCTCCGACGCGATCTGGGCGCGCGGCGTGCGCGTGAGTTCCGCGGCAGCGGCGAACGGCGTCCCGGTCGCGGAATTCGTGCTGGCGGCGATCCTGTTCGCAAACAAAGGGGCCTTCCGCGAGCGCGAAGCTTACCGAGCTGGGCGTAAGCCGGTCGGCACCTACCCTTTCACTGCGCCAGGCAAGGCAGGAAACTACGGTTCGGTTGTCGGGATCGTTGGAGCCTCGCGCACAGGACGGGCGCTGATCGAACGGCTCCGTCCGTTCGACCTTGACGTGCGGGTCTACGATCCGGTCGCCGACCCCGCTGCGTTGCGCGCTCTGGGGGTGACCCCGGTTGCGGATCTCATCGAACTTGCCGCCAGCGTCGATGTTCTCTCCGTTCATGCGCCGGCTCTGCCCCAGACCCAGCACATGATCGACGCCCATGTCCTCGGGGCGCTGCAAGATGGCGCCACGCTGGTCAATACGGCCCGTGGCTCCGTCATCGACCAGGCCGCACTCGAAAGTGAGCTTGCCTCGGGCCGCATCTGTGCGGTGCTAGACGTGACAGAACCCGAGCCGTTGCCGTGCAACTCCATTTTGTTTGACCTACCGAACGTGTTCCTGACGCCGCATATCGCCGGCGCCGCCGGAAAGGAGACGCAGCGGATGGCGGACCTCGCCATCGCCGAGATCGCGCGTTTCGCGAGCGGCGCCCCGCTGCAGCACGAGGTCACGCAAGCGATGATCTCGACCATAGCTTGAGGGGAACATGGGAATCATCCTACACACCATGGCAACGCCTGAGCGCGACCCACTCAGCGCCATCACGTTCGCCGCGGAGTTGGGCGTGAACGGGATAGAGCTCATCATTCAGGACGGCTATCGATGTGGCCTCGCGGAGGATGCCAGCGAGCGTACTGCACGCGAGATTGGCGCCGTCGCCGCAGCGCAGGGCGTGCCGATTCGTGTCTTGGTCAGCTACGAGAAGGGCGCATGCGCCGAAGCGGCGCCGGAGCGTTTGAGGGCCGTCGATGCCCTGCGTCGCGCCATCGACCTCGCCGTGGTTGCAGGCGCATCCGCCGTGCGGGTTCTGGCTGGCCGCAAGGAGGTGGACGACGCCGGATTTCCGGCGGCGGCCGGTCGCCTGGCAGAAACTCTGCGGACGCTGTCCGACCATGCTGCGCCGCATCCCGGCTTCGCGCTCCTGGTCGAGAACCACATGGACTGCATAGCGACGAGCGCGGCGCGTACTGTCGAGATCTGCCGTGCTGCGGATCGTACTAACGTCGCGATCCTGTTCGACCCCGCTAATCTCTCGACACTCGGAGCAGAAGATTTTCCGACCGCGTATGCCTTGCAACGTCACCTAGTTCGGCATGTCCACGTCAAGGATGCTGTCCTCGAAGGCGGCAGACGCCGTTCGGTGGCACCCGGCGAGGGGACCGATCCTTGGCCGACGGTAATCGACATGCTTGTGCGGGATGGCTACGGGGGAGATTTCTCACTGGAATACGAGCGGCGGTGGTTGCCCGATCTACCGCCTGCCGAGGTAGCTCTGCCGGGAGCAAAGCGGTACCTGCAGACCTGTATCGCCAACGCCAAGCGCCGGCTCGGCGCATGATGGACGTTGGCGAAATCTTTAAAAAACTTCAACAAGAGGAGGTCTCGAATGTCTGACAACAAGACTGGACGCGTCCGGATAACGCGGCGTGCCGCGCTTTCTGTTGGTCTCGGCGCGATCGCCACACCGGCCATCATGAAGTTTGCCACCGCGCAGACGGGCGGTGCGTTCAACTGGAAGCGGTTCGCAGGCCAGACAATCGAGGTCTCGCTGACGCGCGATCCGCGCGCCGAAGTGCTTCGAACCCATGAGAAGGAATTCACCGATCTTACGGGGATCAAGGTCAATGTCGAGGTCGTACCCTGGCTACAGCATCGCCAGCAAGTCGTTATCCAGTTCAATTCGGGAAACCCGCAGTTCGATGTGGTGACGGTCCAATGGCATGCGCAAAAGCGGCTGTTCGGCAAGGCGAAGTGGCTAATGGACATGAACCCATTGCTCAAGGATTCGCAGTTGACCGCGCCTGACTACGACTTTGCTGACTTCACGCCAGGCGGCCTGCGTTGGGCGACACATGGCGATGGCCGCATGGATACCCTGCCGCTCAGCATCGATCCTTGGATGCTCTACTGCAACAAGGAATTGTTCGCTGCAAAGGGGCTTCCCCTTCCGCGGACGTTCGAGGAGATGATTGTTGCCGCCGAGAAGCTCACCGACAAGGCGGCAGGCGTCTATGGGTGGGTATCGCGCGGGCTCAAGAACGCCAACGTGCCCGTATGGACGAGCTTTATGCTTGGCTATGATGTCGACCCGGTGAACCCGAAAACCATCCAGTTGCAGACGACAAGCGACGGAGCGATCGCAGCAGGAGAGTACTACAAGAAGCTCAATCGAGAGTTCGCTCCGCCTGGTACGGCCGGTTTCAACTGGAATGAGGCCCAGACCTCGTTTAGCCAGGGTAAGATTGGAATGTGGCTCGACGGCATAGGATTTGCTGCGCCGTTCGAGGATCCGTCTAAGTCGCGCGTTGTCGGCAAGGTCGGTTACGCGCTGATGCCGCAGGGCCCGAGGGCGCGCCACTCGGCGACCTTCGGCGACGGAATTGGCGTGCCGGCGGCGAGCAAACGGAAGGAAGCGGCGTATCTCTACTGCCAATGGGCGACATCGAAGGTGATGGGCAACCGCTTGCTGCAATCGGGCGGCGGTTCGCCCTGCCGCGCTTCGCCCTACAGTGACCCGCAGGTCATCGCCGGCCTGACGCTGCCTCGCGAGTGGCTTTCCTGCCTTGAGGGTTCGACAGCGATGGGCCGCCCGGGCCTGCCAGAGATCATTCCGGTGACCGAGTTCCGCGACGTGTTCGGCGTTGCTCTCACCAATATGATCGGCGGTGCTGACGTCCGCGCCGAGCTCCAGAAGGCGACCGACGTATTCGGGCCGGAACTGCAGAAGAGCGAATCCTGATCGACCTGCTCGCCCAGCGTGGCGCCTGCCTTTCCCCTGCGAAAGAGGCTGCGCGCGACGCTGGGCGGATCGATCCTACGCGAGCAACATCATGTCCGTCCCGCCTCCCATCCGCCCCAGCTACCGCCGCGACTACATTCCCTTTGCCTATCCGGCGCTGACGATAACAGCGGCGGTGATCGTCTTCCCCTGGCTGTTCACGCTTGTCATGAGCGTGCACGAGTGGAAGATCGGCTCGCCCCGCACCTTCGTAGGCCTTGATAACTATGCTAGGCTTGTGCGCGATCAGCGCTTCCTTGAGTCGATCGGGAACACGCTATACTTCACTGCTCTCGCGGTGGTGCTGCCGATGCTCCTGGGTACGGCGGCGGCGTTGGTGTTCAACGAGCGCTTCCCGCTGCGCGGCTTCTTCCGGGCGATCTTCATCCTACCAATGATGGCGACGCCGGTGGCGATCGCGCTGGTATGGAAGATGATGTTCCATCCACAACTCGGCGTGCTGAACTACCTGCTGACCTCCGTCGGCCTGCCGCCGACATTGTGGCACACCTCGCTCGACACCGTTATCCCGACGCTGGTCATGGTGGAGGTCTGGCACTGGACACCACTCGTCATGCTGATCGTACTGGGCGGCCTCGCCGCCGCGCCGACCGAGCCCTATGAATCAGCGCAGCTAGACGGTGCCAATTCCTGGCAGATGTTCCGCCACATCACGTTGCCGCTGATCATGCCCTTTGTCGTGTTGGCGGCGGTAATTCGCACGATCGACGCGCTGAAGGCGTTCGACACAATCTTCGTGATCTCAGAGGGCGGGCCGGGCACCGCGTCGGAGACAATCAATATCTACCTCTACTTGCAGGCCTTCTCCTTCTACAACATCGGCTACGCCTCGGCGATCGTGGTGGTCTTCTTCGTTCTGATCGTCGTGCTGGCGATGGTGCTGTTATGGCTGCGTCAGAGGTCGAAATGGTCATGAGCGCACGATCCGTCTCGCCTGGCATCGTCTGGATGGCGCGTCGCGCGCTCTCGAAGCTGGCCTTCGCATTCGCGGTCTTCTTGATCGTCTCGCCGGCGATCCTTGTGATGCTCTGGATGTTGTCGCTCTCGCTGAAGAACGAGGTCGACAACATGGCCTACCCGCCGGTCTTCATCCCCAGCCCGCCAACGCTGGCGAATTTCGAAGCGGTCTTCGAAAACAGCAACCTGACGCGATACCTCGTCAACAGCCTGCTCGTAACGGGCGGGGCGACGCTGGTGGCGATCCTAGTCGGTGTACCGGCGGGCTACGGCATCGCCAAGGCCTCGGCGCACCGTACGGCGATCTGTATCCTGATCGCGCGCATCACGCCGGCCCTTAGCTATCTAATCCCACTCTACATGATGTTTCAGATGCTGGGCCTAACCGGCAGCCTGTGGCCGATCTTTATAACTCACCTTGTAATCACGATTCCGATCTTCGTGTACGTGATGATAGGCTTCTTCGAAAGCCTGCCGCCGGATCTTGAGGAGGCCGCGCTGATCGATGGGTGCACGCTCTGGCAAGCTTTCCGCCACGTCGCGCTACCGCTCGCGCGACCCGGGATCATCGTGGCAACAATCCTGTCGATCATCTTCAGTTGGAACAACTTCGTTTTTGCCGCCGTGCTCGGCAGCCGATCAACGCGTACCCTGCCCGCGGCGGTCTACACAATGCTGTCATTCGAACAGATTGCTTGGGGCCCGCTGGCGGCGGCCGCGCTGCTGGTCACTGCGCCGGTGCTTATCCTGACACTCTTCATTCAGAAGGAGATTGTCGGCGGCCTGACCGCGGGAGGCGTCAAGGGCGGCTGACGTCGTCGAGGTGCTCGAAAAGGTCGGACGCCAGGTCGACTTCCCGAAGATCATCTGCGTCGACTAGGAGCACGGAGTTCGTGTCGCGGGATCTCACCACCCCGGCACCAGCCCCCACCGCATCTTTTTAATTCGCGGTTGGGCATCACCACATCGACCAGATCTCTGGTTAATATAGCACAAAATCGGGCTCGAAGTGCGCAAGATCGGCCTGCCACCGGAACTAGCGGGCGGCATTCGCCCGGCCTATCCTTCTCGGATGGAAGATCCCAACTAAGGCAGAGAACGAAGTTTGATTTGTAGTAGCGAAAGAACTGCTGCGGCATCCATCGTGTCGGGTGACCGGCGGATTTGCTGATACCATTGGGTTCTGCGCAGCGAAGCCGATTTCTTGCGCCAGTTTGCTAAGAGCCGATCCAGAAAGAAGTTGAGTCTGTGGAATCGGCTGTGATTCGCTGAAGGGTGCCCGATTCGCGAAGGGAGCGCCCGATGTGGAAAGCCGAACACCGTGCGGCGTCTGATCGCCGTGGCCTTCGTTATCCCAGCGACCTGACCGACGCGGAATGGGCGCTGCTGGCACCGATGATCCCACCCGCCAAGCACGGCGGCCGGCATCGGACAGTCGATATGCGCGAGGTGCTGAACGCGATCTTTTATGTGCTTTCGACCGGCTGCCAGTGGAAGGCGCTGCCCAAGGACCTGCCGCCCAAGAGCACGGCCCACAGCTACTTCATGCTGTGGGACTGGGACGGAACGCTGGAGCGCATCCACGAGGCACTCTATGTCGAGGCGCGCGAGCAGGCTGGCCGTGAAGCAAGCCCAAGTGTTGCCATCATCGACAGCCAGACCGCGCGCGGCGCCCTAAAAGGGGGGCCTCGATCGATCCGGCGGGCTACGATGCAGGGAAGAAAACGCTCGGGCGCAAGCGGCACATCCTCGTCGATACGCTCGGCCTCCTGCTGAACGTCGTCGTCCATTCCGCCGACATCCAGGACCGCGACGGCGCCTTGGATCTCCTGCGCCGGACCCGGCGACGCTTCCCGTTCGTCACGCGCATCTACGCGGACGGCGGCTATCAGGGGCCACGAATGGCGGCGACGGTCGCGCGCACCGGGTCGTGGCATCTGGAGATCGTCAAGCGCACCGACCTGCACCGCTTCAAGGTTCTGCCCAAGCGATGGATCGTCGAGCGGACCTTCGCGTGGATCAGCCGGAACCGCCGCCTGATGCGCGACTACGAGCGCCACGCCCGAACCGTCGCAGCCTTCGTCCGACTCGCGATGATCCGCATCATGCTCCGACGCCTCACGCGCCCAAATCGTTGCGCATGAATCGGAACTTTATGGATCGGCTCTTAGACTTTGTTATGGGCATTCGAGGTCCTGACTATCGGTCTGGGAGAATTTTGTTTTCTGCGCGCCTCAGCCACGCCCTTAGTTGAGCGAAACTTTGACTTCTTGTTGTTGGGGCGCGCTCGGCGCGACCCTTCAAATTCCTCGAAGGCCCACATTCTTTCGGGGAAAGGGCGGAGTCCGGCGGGCGCGATGGGCGGTCGGCGCCGCGCAGAGTTCCACCGGGCGGGACTTCGAAACGCCTCGTGGCGCCGTCGGACCGGTGGCACCCGCTCTTTGGCGCCCTCCCTCTGCCGCGGCGAAAGAAGGCTTGGGACCCGTTCTTTCGGGGAAGTCGACATCGTCTTGCGGCGCGACCAGCCAGATCGCCGAACGACTCCAGCCGCCGTCCTTCGACGGAACAGCTCAGGTCCGATCGTCGATCATCCCGGACCGGGCGCGCGTCAGAAGCGATGCCGTGCGGCCCGGCCCTTGCCGGCGATGTCGAAGTCAATGTGCAACGATGGCTCTCTGCCCGAAAGCACCGTCAGGCAGCTTCGCTCGCGGTCGTCCGGCGTTTCTGGCTCTCAACCCAAAGGTCGACATCGCCTCGCTCATAGCGAATGTTCTTGCCCATCTTTGCGTAGCGAGGACCGCCGCCGTAGAGACGCCACTTTGCTAAGGTGCTCGTCGGTATCTCGAGCTCCTTGGAAAGCATCTCGGGTGTCAAAAATCGCTCGGACATCACGTGTTTCCCGACGCCAACTCTTTTGGCGTTGAAACCAGTGTACGGGCCGCCGCCGGAACGACGGCATGTCTCCAGAAAATTCAGGATGGTGCACAGTCGGTGCACGAACGAAAAGTCGATGAGTTCAGAAAGACAGAAAAATTGATTTAAGTGATTGAGAGAAAATGGCGCGCCCGAAGAGATTCGAACTCCTAACCCTCAGATCCGTAGTCTGATGCTCTATCCAGTTGAGCTACGGGCGCGCTTTTTCGTCGGACAGAAGGTGGACCTGCCGGCGACGGGCGCGGACACTAGTTGATCGACCCCGGGGGTGCAAGCGTTAATGGGCGCTTGCGCCGCAACTGCGAATGGCTTGTCCAAGCCTGTGGAAAACCGGGGCAATTTCCGCCTTGTGCCGGGGGGTGGGCTTGGTTACGATCCGCCGCCGTAATTCCACAACGGTCCCAATGCCATCGCGCCAAGACGAGGGCCGCGGGACCGTTGCCTCACAACCGCGCGAGTCCGATCCGGCCATGACGCTCCTGCTCCAAGGCCTCCAGATGCGACCGCCTAGCCGACGATACGACAACGACATGATCGAAACGACAGCCTCCCCGCATCCGACCCCCCAGCGCGGCAAGCCGTTGCGGATTGCCGGCGTTGCCGCGGTCCTGGCCCTGTCGCTGTCGGGCTGCAACTTCATGTCGGAGGCGCTGTGGCCGTCGATCGGCGGCTCGCCGTCGTCGTCGTCCGCCCCGACCGTGCGCCAGGAAATCCCGCCCGGCCCCGCCGAGCAGCAGGCGCAGGGTTCTTCGGGGGTCGTCGTGCCGTCGCGTTCGACCGGCGCCATCGGCGCCCCGGACACCGGCCGCCTGCCCGGCGGCCAGCAGACGCCCGTGGGCCTGCGCGCGCAGCAGATGCGCGGCGAACTTGGCAATCTCCAGGGTGCGGTCCAGCAGCGCGCCGGGTCGATCCAGCAGATGCGCGGCGATACCGTCGCCACCGCACAGCGCTATTTCAACCTCGTCGCCGGCATCAATGCCCGCCTCCAGGTCGGCACCACGCCGGGCAACCCGATCCTGCAGGCGCAGTGGACGCAGGCCGCCTCCGAGCTCGACCGCCTGTCGGCCGAGATCGGCCGCCTGTCGCAGCTTTCCAGTGCCGTCGCGTCGGACGCCGCGATGGCCGCCTTCCTGCTCGATTCCACGCGCGCCGCCTATTCGCTGTCGGGTGCGGTCGAGGACGACCATCGCGCGCTCGCCACCGTCGAGGACGAGGTGAACCGCACGGTCGTTTCGATCGACCGGCTGCTCAACGAGCTCAACGAGGATATCGGCCGCCAGTCGACCTACGCGAGCCGCGAGCGGTCGAACCTGAACGCGCTGTCGCTGGCCATCCGCAACGGCGAGCTGTTCGGCTCGGGCCTCGGCAACCGCGCCTTCACGAACGTGACGCCGCCCGACGGCAGCGCCGCCGTGCTCGGCGTCGCCCCCGGCGCCTCGCCGCAGGCGCAGAACCCGGCCGCCGCCGCCGCCGGCCGCCGGCCGCTCGTCGTCATCCGCTTCGACCGCGCCAACCCGGCGTACGAGCAGGCACTCTACACCGCCGTCAGCCGCGCGCTCGAACGGGCCCCCAACGCCAGCTTCGATCTCGTCGCCGTGGCCCCCACGCGCGGCGGGCAGAGCCAGGCGGCCCTGGCCGCCACGTCGGCGCGCCGCCAGGCCGAAACGGTGATGCGCAGCCTCGCCGACATGGGCCTGCCGGCGCAGCGCATGACGCTGTCGTCGACCACGTCGGGCCAGACGCAGGCGAACGAGGTCCACGTCTACGTCCGCTGACGGCATGGCGGCAGCGCTGCCGGACTCGCAGACACCGAAGGGCCGCACCGTCTACGCGACGTGCGGCCTTTCCTTTTCCGGCAAGTCGACGGCGGCCCGCACCCTTGCCCGCCGGATCGGCGCGGACCTGATCGCGCTCGACGCGATCAACCACGAGCGCGGCCTTCGCGGCGGCGAGGGCATCCCCGACAGCGAATGGGAGAAGACCAGCGCGATCGCGATGGCGCGGCTGGCCGGTAGCTTGCGCGCGGGCCGCGATGGCGTGGTCGACGACACGTTCTCCCACCGCTTCCTGCGCGAGCGCTGCCGCAAGGTGGCGGCCGAGGGCGGTGCACGCTTCGTGCTGCTGTTTCTCGACACGCCGCTCGACACCATCGCGGCACGGCGGGCCGCGAACGCCGTCGCACCGGTGCGCCACGCCGTGCGCGACGAGGTTTTCGAGCACCATCGCGCGCGCTTCGAGTTTCCCGGCCCGGACGAGGATCCGGTGCGCCTGACCACGCCGGCCGAGTTCGAGGCGTGGCTGGCCGGCGGGCACGCGGACCGAACGGCGCGCTAGACCGGTCGCACGAGCCGATGTGGAGCGCACGGGCATCGGGCCTGCCGCGCGGCGCTTCCTTGCCCTCGTCGCGAGCCCGAAGGGCCGCCTCGTCCACGCGACGTCGCCGCCCTTTCCTTTTGCGGCCGGCGATCCTCGCCGCATACCGGCATCCGCATAGGATCGGGCCTGCGTACAACCACTTAGGCCGTGAGTAGTTTCCGTATCTCGCCCGACCGGGGCGGAGGGCCTAGCCATCTGCGCCGTGGGGAAGCCGCACGGAACCGCCCGCCGGGAAATCCCGGCCCGGCCCGCCGCTTCCGCCGCACCCGCAAACCGACAAGACCGACACGGAGACAATCACATGAAACGCTCTAGTTTCGTCACTGCGGACACCGCCGACCGCACGGCCGCCAACGTATCGGCCTTCGACGCCGCCGCAGGCACCGTCGAAGCCGCACTCGCGGCGGCCCCGGCCGAAGCCACCAAGGCCTACGAGAACGCCACGCGCTTCTCGATGGACAACATCGACGCGATGGTCCGGGCGTCGACCGCCTTCAACCGGGCGCTGGAAAACTTCACGCAAGCCTGGTCGACCCTCGCCCGGGAAACGCTCGAAGCCTCCGCCGATGCCGCCACGGCGATGTACGGCGCGCGCTCCATCCCCGAAGCGATCGAACTGCAGGCCAGCCTCGCGCGGAGCACGGTCGAACGGTTCGTCGCGCACGGGACGAAGTTCTCCGAAGCCTCGATCGCGGCCGGCAAGGAAGCCTTCGAACCGATCCACGCGCGCGCGACCGAAACCTTCGTCGCGCTCGCCAAACCCGTCGACCAGCTCCTGACGAAGTCGCTGCGCGCCGTCGCGTAGCCTCGACACCGCCCGGAAGCCGGGACGGGACGACACCATCGTCCCGTCCCGGTCGGGGATGGCACGCGGGAGGGCCACTTCCGTCGCAAGCAGCGATCCCCGGAGCGCCTGTCGGGCATCAGGGCGCCGCCCGCCTGGCGAGGGTCAGGGCTAGGTGCCGCCGGCGGCCCGGGGCGTAAAGACGGCTGGCCTCTCGCCCCGGTGCAGGACGGCGCGCTGCCCGACCGACCTCGCATTCGCGCCGCGCATCAGTGCGGCGATTTTTTCCGCGATCTTCTCGGGCGACAGGACGTGGTCGATGAAGCCGCTTTCGATCGCCGTTCTCGGCATGTCCGGCTGTCTGGCCGATTCGAGATCCTGCGCGATCGTGATGCCGCCGGCTTCCTTGATGCCGCGCAGCGCCGACGCGCCGTCGCCGTCGAGGCCTGAAACGATCACCGCGATCAGCGGCCCGTTCCAGTTCCTCGCGAGCGACCGGAGGAAAACGCTGATCACGTCCGGCCAGCCGCGCGGCTTGGAGATCGGCGCCAGGCAGAACAGGCCGTCGCGGACATGCAGGTCGTGCCGCTCTGGAATGATGAAGACGCGATCGGGGCGGATGGGCATTCCGTCGGTCACCAGCAGCACCGGCATCTCGGATGGCGTGGCAGGATCTCGTGGAGAAGCGTGGCGACGCGCCGCAGGTGGTTCACGATCACGATCGCCACACCCATGTCCGGTGGCAGATGCTCCAGCAGCCGCACATAGGCGTCGAGGCCGCCGGCCGATCCGCCGACGCAGACGATCGGAAACGCCTGCACGCGCCGCGCGGGTTTCATCCGGATCTCCACGCGCCGCCATGCCTCCGCACTTGGGAAAGAGACGGAGGATTGAATGGTGGGATCGTGTCTTATTTGCGGTTGCCCGGTCGTCGCAGCCCGGCAAGGAACTTCACGTCGATCCCGATCCTGTCCGGATCCCGGACCGCACCACAGTCTTCAAGTGCAAGACGGAAAATTCCCTTGAAGTTGCATTCTCCATGTTCAATATTGATTTCCATCCGGGGCTCGCCGCACCGGTGCGCTGTTTGACAAGTGAACAGGATCGCGTCCAGCCCTTGCAACGGTTGCATCGGGCGCTGTTGCAGTAACATCCATTGAACTTCAACGGGATAAACCCGCTACCGTTGCAGGTTGTAACGTATTCCGGGTCGACGTCCTACAATCGGCGCGAAAATCGCGTTCAGGTTACCTTCGTTTCCGATCAGGCACTTAAACAGGTTACCGTCGCCTGTCGTAACCTGATGATTTGCGGGCGGTGGATCCGGTCAGAACGTCGCGACCTGGCCGTCGCTGCGCGGGTCGGTCGCCCCTTCGAGCAGGGCGGGGCCGCCGTCGGTCGCCGGCGTGCGCACGATCATGCCGGCATGGCCCATCAGGTCGGTGAAGTCGGGTGCCATTTCCAGATCGTGGCCCATGCCGCGCAAGGCCGCGATGGTGCCCGCGGGGAAGCGGCTTTCCAGTCGCAGCTTCGTCGTGGCCGTGCCCCAGGTGCGGCCGAGCAGCCAGCGCGGGGCGGTCACCGCTTCCTGCGGCGTCCTGCCGTAGAACGCATAGCGCGAGAACACCATGGCCTGCGTCTGCGGCTGGCCGTCGCCGCCCATCGTGCCGTAGACCATGCCGCGCCCGTCTTCGAAGCGCGCCATCGCGGGATTGAGCGTGTGGAACGGCTTGCGGCCGGGGCTCAGCTCCTGTGCCGCGCCCTTCTCCAGCGAGAACGACGTGCCGCGGTTCTGGAACAGGATGCCGGTATCGCGCCCGACCACGGCCGAGCCGAACTCCCAGTAGATCGACTGGATGAAGCTCGCCATGCGGCCCTCGGCGTCGATGCAGCCCATCCAGATCGTGTCGCCCTTCTTGGGCGGCTGCGGCCACGGGGCCGCAAGATGCGGATCGAACTCGGCGGCCAGCCTTGCGATGCGCGCTTCCGACAGCAGGCTCTGCGCCTCCACGTCCATGAAGGCCGGGTCCTTGACATGCCGGTCGCGCACGCGGAAGGCGAGCTTCGTCGCCTCGACGAGCGCATGCACGTAGTCCGGGCCGTCGCACGTTGCGGGCCTGAAGCGCGAGAAGAGCGCCAGGATCAGCAGGGCGGCCAGGCCTTGCGTGGGCGGCGTCATGTTGAAGAGCCGCGCGCCGGGCACGCCGACGGTCAATGGTGTTACCAGTTTGGCCTTGTGCCGGCGGTAGTCGTCGAGCACGACCGGGCTGCCGGCGCGCGCGAGGTCGGCGGCGATCGCCTCGCCAAGGCCGCCGCGATAGAAGCTTTCGGTCCCCTCGCGTCCGATGCGGCGCAGCGTCTCGCCCAGCGCCGCCTGCACGAAGCGCGTGCCCGGCTGCGGCACGTTCCCGCCGGGCAGGAACGCGGCGGCGAAGCCGGGGGCGGCTTCGCACTCGGCGCGCTTGTCGGTCGTGAAGCGCGTCTGGCTTTCGGTCGCGGGGAACCCGTTCGTCGCGTAGAACGCGCCCGGCTCGACGAGGCGCGACAGCGGCAGCTTGCCGCCCAGCGTGCGCGAAAGCTCGAACGCGGCCCCCCAGCCCGACACGGTCCCGGCAACGGTGTTGGCGGCAAGCGGCCCGCGCGACGGGATCGTCTTGTGGCCCTGCCTGGCGTACCAGTCGGGCGAGATCGCGGACGCGGCGGCCCCGCACGCGTCGATGCCCACGGGCTTGCCGTCGCCGCCATCGACCAGCCAGAAGCCGTCGCCGCCGATCGCGTTCATGTGCGGATAGACGACCGGGATCGTCGCCGCCATCGCGATCATCGCCTCGACCGCGTTGCCGCCCTCGCGCAGCACGTCGAGCCCGGCCTGCGAGGCCAGATGGTGGGGCGCCGTCGCCATGCCGCGATGGCCGCGCGGAGTGCTGAGCATGTGCCTGCCTTTGCGTGTGCTTGCTTTTGCTGCCGGGAAGTCTACGCTTTTACCTATCGGAGGGTCCGGCGATGCGCAAAGAATTTCTGGCCGCTTTCGTGGCGCTTTTCTGGGCTTTCGCCGCCCACGCGCAGGGCATCTCCGCGGCCGACGACGCGGCGATCCGCTCGACGATCGGCCGGCAGGTCGACGCCTTCCGCGCCGACGACGGCGAGCGCGCCTTCGCCTTCGCCGACGATTCCATCCGCGCGATGTTCGGCGATTCCGGACGCTTCATGGCGATGGTGCGCGAGGGCTACCCGACGATCTACCGGCCGCGCGGCCTCGTCTTCGGTGCTGCCGAGGACCGCGGCGAAATCGTGGCGCAGATCGTCGAGTTCGACGGGCTCGACGGCACGTCAGCCGTCTTTCTCTACGAGATGCGCCGCCAGCCGGACGGCGGATTCCGCATCGCGGGCGTGTACCTGTTGCGCAAGGGCCGGCCCGCCGTCTAGAACGGGCGACGCTACCCGCCCCGGAGACACCGAGCATGAGCACCGCAGACGACACCTATCGCAAGATGTTCACGGTCTCCTGGCAGGAGCTGCACCGCGACTGCAAGGCGCTGGCCTGGAAGCTGGTCGCGGGCGGCCCGTGGCGCGGCATCGTGGCGGTCACGCGCGGCGGCCTCATTCCGGCAGGCATCATCGCGCGCGAGCTGGAGCTGCGCATCATCGACACCGTCTCCATCGCGACCTACGAGGGCCAGAAGATCGGCGACGCGTCCAACGTGCTGAAGCCGCTGGCGACGTCCACCGTCGATGCGCCCGGCCCGCGCTGGCTGATCATCGACGATCTGGTGGACACCGGTGCGACCGCCAAGATCGTGCGCGCGATGCTGCCCGGCGCGCACTTCGCGACGGTCTATGCCAAGCCCGCCGGCAAGCCGATGGTCGACACCTACGTGACCGAGACGAGCCAGGACACGTGGATCATGTTTCCGTGGGATACCGAGCCGCAGTTCGCGCGGCCCATCGCGGCGGCGAAATAGTTCAGCCGCCTTCGGCCAGTTCCTCGAGTGCGGCGCGCTTGAGGATTTCCACGCGCGTCTGCTCGGGCAGCGCGATCACGCCGTCCTTGCGCAGCTGCGTGAAGGTGCGGCTCACCGTCTCGATCGTCAGGCCCAGATAGTCGGCGATGTCGGCGCGGCTCATCGGCAGCGGCAGCGGGCTTGCCGGAAGGCCGCGCGCCACGAGGCGGCGCGAGACCATCAGCAGGAAGCTCGCCAGCCGCTCGCGCGCGGTCTTGCGCCCGAGCAGCAGCATCTGGTCCTGGGCCGCGACCAGCTCGTTGCCCGCCATCTCGAGCAGGCGGTGCTCGAGATTGGGCAGCTCGTGCAGCAGGGACTCCATGCGCTGGCGCGGGAAGCGGCACAGGCGCAGCTTGGTGACCGCCTCGGCCGAATAGGCATAGGTCTTGTTGAGCGCCACGCCGAGAAAGTCGCCCGGAAACAGGAAGCCGGTGATCTGGCGCCTGCCGTCCGGCAGCAGCTTGTAGAGCTTGACCGCCCCTTCCACGACGTTGGAAAGGTGCTCGGCTGGCTCGCCTTCCTGGAACAGCGTGGCGTGCGGATCGAGGCGCACGACGGTCGTGATGGTGCGCAGGCGCGCGAGCTGGTCGGGCTCCAGCACCTCGCACACGCTCGTCTCGCGGATCGCGCAGTCGTCGCACGGCGATTCGTGGGCGCGCAGCCGGTCGACCGGCGCTGGCCGGGCAGGCGCCTCTGCGCGTGGCTGGATCGTCATGATGTGCGGGTGTCCCTTCGGGTGCCGGAAATTGCCCTTTCGCATATTAGAAGAGTCGCCTCCTGCGGCACAAGTCCGGCGCGCCGCCGGCGCGAATCGCCGCCCGGAATCAGGCAATTGCGGATCGCGATGAACCGATCGGCAGCCGGCTGCGTAAGTCGTGCATGACGCAAATCCGGATCCTCCTCGCCGCCGTTCTCCTTTTCGCCGCCCTGCCGGCCGCGGCCGACAGCCGAACGCTCGCCTTCGACGTGCTGCGCGAGGGCTCGCCCATCGGCAGGCACGTCGTGTCGATCCGCGACAGCGGCCCGAACACCGAGGTCTCCATCGAGATCGACCTCGAGGTCCGCTTCGCCTTCCTGACGGTCTACCGCTACACGCACCGCTCGCGCGAGACGTGGACCGGCGACCGGCTGGTGGCGCTCGAAGCCTCGACCGACGACAACGGCACGCGCACCAGCGTCGCCGCGCGCGCCGCCGCCGACGGGATCGCCGTCGACGGCAGCGCCGGGCGCTACGTCGCCCCGGCCGACACGTTCCCGACTAGCTACTGGCGGCGCGACAAGGTCCGCCGCACGCAGCTTCTCGACACGCAGAGCGGCAAGCTCGTGTCGGTGCGCAACACCGGGCTGGGCGCGCGCGACATGCCGGTCGACGGGGCCGCCCAGCCGGTCGAGATCTACCGGGTCGACGGCGAGCTTGCCGCCGAGGTCGGCTATGCCGCCGACGGGAGCTGGGCCACGCTCGCCTTCGAGGCGCGCGGTGCCCGCATCGACTACGTCCGGCGCACGCCAGCCGACGGTTGATTCAAATCAAAGCGGGGCCGCACGCGCGCGTCCATGCTGCGCGACGATGTCCGCACGCCCCGCCCCGCCCTGCGATGATTATCCGGCGCCCTGCCGGAAATTCGCCGTGCGCCATCTCCACGGCGCCGACGTGCTGAGCGCGTTTCCGCTCGCCCGGCTCGCGGCCGGCCACCTGACGCTTGCCGAATGGCTGCGCTTCGCCGAAGCGATGGGTGCCGAGCCGCCCGGCGCCCGGCGGACCCGCCGGCCGGCCGGTACCCGGACCGAGCGCGGCCTGCTGGCGCTCGAAGACGCGCGCGGCTACCTGCAGGCGTTCTGCAGCTTCGCAGTGCGCCCGGATCTCGCGGCCGGACGGCGGCTCGACATCGACAACATCGTCACCCTCGACCTGATCGACAGCGAAGGCCCCACCGGCGAGCTGATCGGCTCGATCGAGAAGCTGGCGCGCGAGCTCGACTGTCCCGCGTTCGCGATCCGTCTGCCGCCCGGCCGGTCCGCGGCCGGCGCCGGCCGCCATGCACTGGACGCGCTGCTCGGGTCCAGTCACGATCAGTCGGGCGTATACCGGCGCGTCGGCGCGCCGAAATAGCGGCCGGTTTCCGGCGCTTGAGCCGACTCGTCTCTTGCCCTCGCAGGCCCGGAACGCCTAGATTCCGGGCCTTGTGTGGTGGCGGGGACACGGCGTTCACGGCCATCGTTCGATCAGGACAGCGCCCGCGTGAACACCGGCTCCTCGGCAGCGTCGCGCATCTTCCGTTTCGACCGCCCGGCTTTCGGGCTGGCGGTGGCGGCGCTCCTGTCGGTTTCGCTCCTCTTTTCGTTCGCGCAAGGCACCTTCGCGCAGGCCCCGCGCCCGCAGCCCGAAGGCCCGACCGGCAACGCGGCACCGCGCGCGACCGTCCTTGCCGACCGGCACATGGTGTCGGCCGCCAATCCCATCGCCGCCGACGTGGGCCGCCAGATCCTCCGCCAGGGCGGCAGCGCCGTCGACGCGGCGATCGCCATGCAGATGGTGCTGACGCTGGTCGAACCGCAGAGCTCGGGCATCGGCGGCGGCGCGTTCCTCGTCCACTACAACGCCGAATTCAGGAAGATCGAGACCTACGACGGCCGCGAGACCGCACCCGCCGCCGCGCGCCCCGACATGTTCCTCGACGCCGACGGCAAGCCGCTGCCCTTCGCCAAGGCGGCGATGGGCGGCCATGCGGTCGGCGTGCCGGGGCTTGTCGGCATGCTGGCGCTCGCGCACGATGATCACGGGCGCCTGCCTTGGGCGCGGCTCTTCGAACCGGCGATGCGCCTGGCCACCGACGGCTTCGCGATCTCGCCGCGCTTGCACCATCTCGTCTCCGATACGCCGCAGCTCAAGGAGTTCCCGGGCACGCGCGAATACTTCTTCGACGCCGAGGGCAACCCCAAGGCGGCGGGTTCGCGGCTCGCCAATCCCGCCCTTGCCGAAACGCTGCGCATCGTCGCCAACGGTAGCGCGCCGGCGTTCTACAACGGCGGACTCGCCCGCGCGATGGTGCGCGCGGTCGCGCACAACGGCGTGCCCGGCACGCTGACGGTCGAGGACCTGAAGGGCTACAAGGCCGTCAAGCGCGAGCCGGTGTGCGGCGCCTACCGCCAGTACCGGGTCTGCGGCATGGGGCCGCCCTCGTCCGGCGGCGTCGCGGTCGCGCAGATCCTGGGCATGCTCGAGCGCTTCGACCTGCGCCAGATGGGCGCCAACTCGCCCGCCGCGATCCACGTCCTGGCGGAATCCGAGCGCCTCGCCTTCGCCGACCGCGCGCGCTATCTCGCCGACCCCGATTTCGAGCCCGCACCGCTCGCACGGCTGCTCGACCGCAAGTACCTCGCCCAGCGCTCGAAGCTGATCAGCCAGGAACGCAGCATGGGCCGCGCGGAGCCCGGCCGCTTTCAGCGCGCGGCGATGCGCGCACCCGACACGACGAGCGAACTGCCGGCAACGACGCATTTCTCGGTCGTCGACGGGGCGGGCAATGCGGTGGCGATGACCTCTTCGATCGAACAGGCCTTCGGCAGCCGCGTGTTCGTGCGCGGCTTCCTGCTCAACAACCACCTGACCGATTTCGCGCTGAAGCCGCGCGACGGCGACGTGCCGAACATCAACCGCATCGAGCCCGGCAAGCGCCCGCGCAGCTCGATGGCGCCCACCATCGTCGTCGACCGCGAGGGCCGGCTCGTGCTGACGATCGGCTCGCCCGGCGGCCCGCGCATCATCCCCTACGTGGCGCAGGCCATCGTCGCCTCGCTCGACTGGGGCCTCGACATCCAGAAGGCGCTGGCCCTGCCCCACGCGGTCAACATGAACGGGGCCACCGAGCTGGAGCGCGACACGCCGATCGCCGCCCTGGCGCCCGAGCTGCGGGCGCTCGGCCACGACGTGACGCTCGCCAGCCACACCAGCGGCCTGCACGCGATCCAGGTCATCCGCCGCCAGGGCAAGACGCAGCTTGCCGGCGGTGCCGATCCGCGCCGCGAGGGCGAGGCGCTGGGCGACTAGCACTTGCTTTCGCCCCCGCGGACGCGCAGTTTCCCGCCCGCAATGACCAGCGACCTTCCGACCGTCCTTCTCCAGCCCCAACGCCACAAGCGCCTGCGCGCCGGCCATCCGTGGGCTTTCTCCAACGAGATCCAGATGGACAACGCCGCCAAGGCGCTGCCCAAGGGTTCGCTCGTGCGCCTTGCAGCCAGCCACGGCGAGCCGCTGGGCACGGCTTTCTTCAACGCGCATACGCTGATCGCGGCGCGCCTCGTCGAGCGCGACGCCGCGAAGCCCATCGACGCGGCCTGGTGTGCCGCCCGCCTCAAGTCGGCGCTGGCACTGCGCGAGCGGCTCTATCCGGGCGGCTTCTACCGGCTGGTCCATGCCGAGGCGGACGGGCTGCCGGGGCTCGTCGTCGACCGCTACGGCGACACGCTCGTCGTCCAGCGCAACGCCGCGGGCATCGAGCTCATCTGGCCGCAGCTGCTCGAGGCGATCGACGCGGTGCTGGCACCCAAGGCGATCGTGCTGCGCGACGATTCGTCCGCCCGCACCTTCGAAGGCCTGCCGACGAGCGCCAGCACGCTGCGCGGAACGCTCGACGGGCCGATCCCGCTCATGGAGAACGGCGCGCGCTTCCTTGCCGACGCGACCGGTGGCCAGAAGACCGGCTGGTTCTACGACCAGCGCGACAACCGCCGTGCGGTCGCCGCGGTGTCGGCGAGTGCACGCGTGCTCGACCTCTATACCTATGCCGGCGGCTTCGGCGTGCTGGCCGCGATCGCGGGTGCCGCCCAGGTCACGATGGTCGACCGGTCGGACACGGCACTTGGCCTCGCGCGCCACGCGGCCGAAGCCAACGGCGTGACGGCGAAGTGCCGTTTCGAGAAGGCCGAGATCTTCGCGCATCTGGAAACGCTGGCCGAAGCGGGCGAGCGCTACGACGTGGTCGTCGCCGATCCGCCGGCCTTCGCCAAGTCGCGCAAGGACGTGCCGACCGCGCTGAAGGGCTACCGCAAGCTCGCGCGCATGTCGGCCGAACTGGTCAGCCCCGGCGGCTTCCTGCTTGCGGCGTCATGCTCGCACAACGTGACGCCCGAGCATTTCCTCGAGGAAACCGCGCGCGGCATGGCCGATGCCGGGCGCTCGGGGCGCATCGTGCGGGCCGCCGGTGCGGCCGGCGACCATCCGCTGCATCCGCATCTTCCCGAAAGCGCCTACCTGAAGGCCCTGCTCTTCGCCGTCGATTAAGGGGCTCCGTTCAGGGCCCAGTCGTAGTCGTGGCCGTGCAACCGGTCCACGCGGTCGAGCCGCGCGCGCAGGGCCGGTGCGGCATGCCGCTTCAGGTGCGCGAGCAGGCCGGCGTCGCCTTCGCCGAAGTCGGACCGGAACCAGTCGTAGATCGACGATACGCGCAGGCGGCCGGAAGCGTCGAAGCGCACGCCGCGCGGATGGTTGACGAAAGCGTGGCCCGCCGCATCGAGTTGCGCGTCGATCCGCGCACCCTCGAACGGCACGGCCGCAAGATCCGGACAGCCGAGTGCCGCGCAGTTGAGCGCATAGTGCACGCGGGCGTCCCGCCAGACCGGCCGGACGATCCGGTGCTCGATGTCATCGAGCGACAGCGCCTCGCCCGCGACCCGCACCAGCTTGCGCCCCCACGGTCCCGCCGCGAACAGGCCGGGCGATATCCGGATGTCGCGGATCGACGCGACCGGATAGTGGGCCAGCACCGTATCGACCGTCAGCGCGTTGTAGAGATTGATCCAGAAAGCGAGCTGTTCGGGCCGGGCCAGCCCGTCGATTTCGGTCACCTGGAGCCGGTCGAGATAGCCGCGCAGCCGCATCCGGCCGTCTTCGCCCACGCGCGCATAGGTCACGCGCGCGATCCCGTCGGCGCCGCGCACGACATGTGCCGACAGGAAATCCGCCCACGCGGAATGGTCGACGGTCCGCACCGACGCGGGATCGTGCACGGTCCAGCGTTCCCACAACTCGGCCTTCGGTGCCGCCGTCGCGGGGATCGCCAACAGCACGAACAGCACAAGCGCGAACGCCCGCATCAGAACGACAGGCGGAACAGGAAGCGCACGAGCTTTCGCGTGCGCGCAGAGAACAGTTTGGGCGCGAAGAAGGCGCCGGCCGCGCGCTTGCCGGCCTCCGACAGCGTGGGATAGGGCGCCACGTAGCCCGCCATCGCCGACAGCTTCAGGCCCTGCGCCACCGCCATCGTCCACGGGGCGATCAGTTCGCCGGCATGGGCACCCACGATGGTCGCACCCTGCACGCGGCCCTTGGCGTCGGTCACGATCTTGACGAAGCCCTCGGTCTCGCCGGTGGCCTGCGCGCGGTCGTTCTCGAAGAACGGCCAGCGCGCGAGCCGCACGTCGATGCCGGCAGCGCGCGCCGCCGCCTCGGTCCGCCCGACCTGCGCCAGTTCGGGCGCCGTATAGGTGACCCACGGGATCGCCTTCGCGTCGGCTTTCGCGCGCATGCGGAAGCACAGGTTGCGGATGGCGATGCCCGCGTGCCAGCCCGCGACGTGCGTGAACTGCAGCCCGCCCGCCACGTCGCCCAGCGCCATGACGTTGCGGTTGGTCGTGAAGAGCCGCGCGTCGACGGAAATGCCCTTGGGCCCGGCGGCGATCCCGGCAAGCTCCAGCCCCAGCCCGTCGACATTCGCGATACGGCCTGCCGCAAGCAGGATGTGCGAACAGGCGATCTGCGTCTCGGCCCCGGCGGCGTCGGAAACGACCGCGACGGTCGCCACGGCATGGCGCTCGATGCGCAGCACCTTGGCTTCCTCGCGCACATCCACGCCGTCGCGGCGCAGCGCGGTGCGCACGATCGCGACGGCTTCCGGATCGTCCTTCGGCATCAGCGTGGCGGCCTCGACCAGCGTGACCTTCGTGCCCAGGCGCGCATGCGCCTGCGCGATCTCGCAGCCGATCGGCCCGCCGCCGATCACCAGCAGGTGATCGGGTCGCGAATCCAGTTCGAACACCGTCTCGTTGGTCAGGAACGCGACCTTGTCCAATCCGGGGATCGGCGGCACGAAGGGCCGGCTGCCGGTCGCGACGACGAACTTGCGCGCCCGGATCGCGAAGCCGCCGGCCTCGACCTCGGTCGGGGAGACGAAGCGCGCCTTTGCCTCGATCACGCGCACGCCAAGGCCGGTGAAACGCGCGACCGAATCGTTGGGTGCTATCGCAGCGACGGTCCGGCGCACGTGTTCGCGCACGGCGGCGTAGTCGACGGCGGGCGCGCCGGACAAGCGCACGCCGAACCGGCCGGCCTCGCGCACCGCATGCGCGGCGGCGGCGGCGGCGATCAGCGCCTTGGACGGCACGCAGCCATAGTTGAGGCAGTCGCCGCCCATCTTGTGCCCTTCGCACAGCACGACCTTGAGGCCGAGCTGCGAAGCGCCCGCCGCGACCGACAGGCCGGCCGAGCCCGCCCCGATCACGCACAGATCGACGTCGAGTTTCTCGCTCATGCCGGCGGCTCCTTCCTGAAACGCGCGAGCGCGACCGGCACGAGGGCGAGTGCCGCAAGCGCCAGCAGCGGCAGCAGTACGGGGGCCGACAGCACGATGCCCAGATCCGGGCGTTCGCCGCGGTCGAACACGCTTCCCAGTCCCGCGCCCACCGACGCGAACACGAACGTCGCCGGCAGGATCCCGAGGAACGTGCCGATCACGTACACGCGCAAGGATACGCCCAGGAAGGCGGGCGCGAGGTTGACGAGGAAGAACGGGAACACCGGCACGAGCCGCAGGAAGAGCAGGTAGGAAAGCGCGTTCTTCGCGAAGCCCGCCTCGAGCCGGGCGAGCGACGACCCGGCCTTGGCGCGCAGCGCGTCGCCCAGCGCCGTGCGTGCGGCAAGGAAAAGCAGCGTGGCGCCGATCGTCGCCCCGGCGACGGCAAGCGTGCCGCCGGCGAGGGTTCCGAACAGGAACCCGCCGGCAAGCGTGGCGACGGCGCCGCCCGGAAGCGAGCCCGCGACGACGACGACATAGACGAGGACGTAGAGCAGCGCCGCAAGGACGCGGTTCGCGGCCGCCCAGTCGAGCAGCAGCGCCCGATTTTCGGCCAGCGCCTCGAACGTCAGATAGCGCTGGAGGCCGGCGGCAAAGAACAGCGCCAGCCCCAGCCCGATCGCGGCAAGCGGGGCGAAGCGCCAGACGCTGCGGTTCGTGGAAGGCTCGGTCATGGGGGAATCCCGCTGTCGGCGACGTTTCGGGCACCGCGCCGGCAAGGTTACGCACCCGGGCGCGAAAAACGCAATCAAGACGCTGACTTGCAAGGAAGTTCGGGTCGATTGACGCAAGGGGACGGGGTCTGTATAACCGCCCCTCGTTTTGCCGGAATTTCGGATTTGGAGATCACGTCGTGAAGCGCACTTACCAGCCCAGCAAGCTCGTCCGCAAGCGCCGGCACGGCTTCCGCTCGCGCATGGCGACCGTCGGCGGCCGCAAGGTCCTGCAGCGTCGTCGCGCCAAGGGCCGCAAGCGCCTGTCGGCGTAGCGCCACCCCGGCGCCGGCGGCCCGCATCGGGTGCCGCGACGAGGGGCGCCGGAAAGGACATCGCAATGCCGATCGCGCTCGAGCGCCTGAAGACGCGGAGCCAGTTCCTCGCGGTCGCGGCCACGCGCCGCAAATGGGCGGCCGACGGCCTCGTGCTGCAGGGCCGCCCGCGCGCCGACGGCACGTCGCATGTCGGCATCGGCTTCACCGCCACCAAGAAGGTCGGCAACTCGGTCGTGCGCAACCGCGCGCGCCGGCGCCTGAAGGAAGCCGCCCGCCTCACGCTCGCGCGCGCCGGCACTGCCGGCTGGGACTATGTCGCCATCGCGCGCGCGGCCACGCCCGACATCCCGTTCCTTCGCCTCGTCGCCGATTTCGAGGCCGCCGTCGCGCGGCTTGCGCGCACGCCATGATGGCGCGGCTTCTCGATGCGGCGGTCGTCGCCTACCAGTGGACGCTGCGCCCGATCCTGGGCGCCAACTGCCGCTACATGCCGAGCTGCTCGGAATATGCCCGCGACGCGCTGCGCGAACACGGCGCCCTCGCCGGCAGTGCGCTTGCCGCACGCCGCATCTGCCGATGCCACCCGTGGGGCGGCTTCGGATTCGATCCCGTCCCGCCGCGTTCCGGCGACCTCCCGCGTTTTTGAGACATCGAAACAGTCATGCAGAACTTCGACCAGAAGAACCTGATCCTCGCCATCGTCATCGCCATCGCGATGGTCCTCGGTTTCGAGTTCCTCTACAACCAGCCGCGCGTCGCCCAGCAGCGCGCCGAGGCCGAGCGGCGCGCCGCCAGCGAGCAGGTCGCCGCACCCGCCGGCACGACGGTTCCCGTACCGGGTGCCCCCGGCGTTTCGGTCGGCGCCCCGCCGGTCCCCGGCAGCACCGCCGCGGGTCTCCTCGCCCAGGCCAATCCCGACCGCAACGCCGTGCTCGCGCGCGAAACGCGCGTCGCGATCGACACGCCCGTCGCCGCAGGCTCGATCTCGCTCAAGGGAGCGCGGATCGACGACCTGCGCCTGACCAAGTATCGCGAGACGGTCGAGCGCGATTCGCCTTCCGTCGTCCTGCTGTCGCCGCAGGGCGCCTCGGAGCCCTATTTCGCCGAATTCGGCTGGGTCGCGGCTTCCGGCACGCCGGCCCTGCCGACCGCCGATACGGTGTGGACGGCCGACCGCACGACGCTGACGCCGGCCAATCCGGTCACGCTCAGCTGGGACAACGGCCGGGGCCTGCGCTTCGAGCGCAAGATCTCGATCGAGGACGACTATTTCTTCCGGATCGACGAGAGCGTGACGAACACCGGCAGCGAACCCGTGGCGCTGCACGGTTACGCGCTCGCCAGCCGCATGGGCACGCCCGTCCTCGGCGGCTTCTACATCCTGCACGAGGGCCCGATCGGCGTGCTGAGGGACGTGCTGCAGGAGCCCGCCTATTCCGACCTGCGCGAGAAGCGCGAGATCAAGAGCGCGTCGCGGGGCGGCTGGCTCGGCTTCGTCGACAAGTACTGGCTCGTCGCCGTCGTGCCCGACCAGACTCGCGAGAACAACGCGCGCTTCATGCACGTGGCCGTCGCCGGCACCGACCGCTACCAGGTCGACTATCTGGGGCCGGCGCAGACCGTCGCACCGGGCACGACTGCCGGACAGACCACGCGCCTGTTCGCCGGTGCCAAAGAAGTGCGCCTGCTCGACGCCTATGCCGAACGCCACGCGATCCCGCTGTTCGACCGCGCGATCGATTTCGGCTGGTTCTACTTCCTGACCAAGCCGATGTTCCTGGCGCTCGAATGGCTCTACGCCGCACTGGGCAATTTCGGCCTGGCGATCATCGCGCTGACGATCGTCATCAAGCTGCTGTTCTTCCCGCTCGCCAACAAGTCGTACAAGGCGATGGCGAAGATGAAGCTGCTGCAGCCCGAGATGGAGGCGCTGAAGGCCAAGTTCGGCGAGGACCGCCAGCGCATGTCGCAGGAGATGATGCTCCTTTACAAGCGTTCGGGCGCCAATCCGCTGTCGGGCTGCCTGCCCATCATCATCCAGATCCCGGTGTTCTTCGCGCTCTACAAGGTGCTGTTCGTCACCATCGAGATGCGGCACGCGCCCTTCTACGGCTGGATCCGCGATCTCTCGGCGCAGGACCCGACGACGCTGTTCAACCTGTTCGGGTTGATCCCGTGGACCGTGCCGTCGTTCCTGCCCGTGCTCGGCATCTGGCCGATCATCATGGGCGTGACGATGTTCCTGCAGCAGAAGCTGAACCCGCAGCCGGTCGATCCGATCCAGGCCAAGATGTTCCTGGCCCTGCCCTTCGTGTTCACGTTCATGCTCGCTTCGTTCCCGGCCGGGCTCGTCATCTACTGGGCGGTCAACAACACGCTGTCGATCCTGCAGCAGTGGGTCATCATGAAGCAGATGGGCCAGACCAAGCCCCCGCCGCCGACCAAGGCCAAGGCGTGAGCGAGGCCGCCGCCTACACGCCCGAGGCGGTCGAGGCGGCGCGCAAGCTGTTCGTGGGTCCGTGCGAGTTCGTGGCCGGAGCGGCCACGCTCGACGCGATCCCGAAGGCCGACATGCCCGAAGTGGCGATGGCCGGCCGCTCCAACGTGGGCAAGTCGAGCCTGATCAACGCGCTGGTCGGGCGCGGGCGCACCGCGCGCGTCTCGCGCCACCCGGGCCGCACGCAGCAGATCAACTTCTTCGCGCTCTCGTGGCGCATGGCGCTGGTCGACATGCCGGGCTACGGCTACGCGGCCGTTTCCAAGCAGACCAAGGCGACGTGGAGCGACCTCATCGTCGGCTATCTCAAGGGCCGCCCGACGCTGCGCCGGGCCCTCGTGCTCGTCGACGCGCGCCACGGCATCAAGGACAGCGACCGCGCGCTCTTCAAGCTGCTCGACGAGGCGGCCGTCGGCTACCAGCTCGTCCTGACGAAGTGCGACGCGCTCGGCGCCTCGGGCCTGAAGGCGCGGATCGCCGAGGTCGGCGCCGAGATCGCGGGCCACGTCGCCGCACACCCCGTCGTCATGGCCACCTCGGCGGAAAAGGACACCGGGATCGCCGAGTTGCGCGCCGAGCTGGCGACCCTCGCGCGCCCGGCCTGAAACCGGTATAAACGCCGACCTTCCGACACCAGCGGACCGACACCAGCGGAATCGCCCATGACCCCGACCGACGATCCCCAGACCACCGCCCGCGTGCTTTCCGAGGCCCTGCCCTACATGCGCCGCTATGCCGGGCGCACCGTCGTGGTCAAGTATGGCGGCCACGCCATGGGCGACGAGAAGGTGGCGAGCGACTTCGCGCGCGATGTCGTGCTGATGAAGCAGGTCGGCATGAACCCGATCGTCGTGCACGGCGGCGGCCCGCAGATCGGCAGCATGCTCGAGCGGCTGAAGATCAAGAGCGAGTTCATCGACGGCCTGCGCGTGACCGACGCCGCGACCGTCGAGATCGTCGAGATGGTGCTGTCGGGCGCCATCAACAAGACGATCGTCGCCGCGATCAACCAGGCCGGCGGGCGCGCCGTGGGCCTCTCCGGCAAGGACGCCAACTTCCTGATGGCGCGCAAGGTGACGCGCACGAAGAAGGACCCGGATTCGAACATCGAGCGCGTCCTCGATCTCGGGTTCGTGGGCGAGCCGTCGAAGATCGACCCGACCTTCCTGGAAGGTTTCGCGAAATCCGACATCATCCCGGTGGTCGCGCCCATCGGCATCGGCGAGAACGGCGAGACCTTCAACATCAACGCCGACACGGTCGCCGGCGCCATCGCCGCGGCGATGAAGGCCACGCGCCTGCTGCTGCTGACCGACGTCAAGGGCGTGCTCGACAGGCACAAGGAACTGCTGGTCGAACTGACCGCCCGCCAGGTGCGCGCCCTGATCGCCGACGGCACGATCGCCGGCGGCATGATCCCGAAGGTCGAGACCTGCCTGCTCGCGGTCGACGGCGGCGTGGAGGGCGCCATCATCCTCGACGGGCGCGTGCGCCATTCGATCCTGCTCGAGGTCTTCACCGACAAGGGTGTGGGCACCCTGATCCGCGGATAGCGTGTTCCGGCGGCTCTACGGCCGGACGCTGGAGCTTTCGCGCACGCGCCACGCCCCGGCCGCCATGGCGGCCGTCTCGTTCGCGGACTCCTCCTTCCTGCCGGTCCCGCCGCATCCGCTGCTGGCCCTGCTCGCGATGGCGCGGCCGGAGCACGCCTACCGGTACGCGACGATATGCACGGCCGCGTCGGTGACCGGCGGGTTCCTCGGCTACGCCATCGGCCATCTCCTCTACGGGTCGGTCGGGCTGTGGCTCGTGCAGAAGCTGCACTACGAGGCGCACATGGAGGCGTTCCAGACGCTGTTCGCCGAGTGGGGCTTCTGGCTGATCGTCGCCAAGGGCCTGACGCCCATCCCGTTCAAGATCGTCACGATCGGCGCCGGCCTGGCGGACTATCCGCTGCTGCCGTTCGCCGTCGCCAGCGTCGTATCGCGTGCCGTCCAGTTCTACGCGATCTCCTGGCTGATCAAGCACCAGGGCGGGCGGATCGACGCGCTGGTGCGCCGCTACGGGAGCCGGCTCGGCCAGGCGACCGTCGCGGCGGTGGCGGTCTTCATCGTGTGGTGGCTCGCGACGCGCTGAGGGCGGCGCCGCGCGCGACGAGCGTGTCGGGATCGGCGGCCACGCGCAGTTCGCACGCCCGCCAGAGCTCCGCAAGCGATCCCGCTTCGGCCGCCGCGCGTGCCGCCTCGACATAGCCGCGATAGCGCAGCGTGCCGCCGCCCAGCGTCAGCCGCACGGGATTGAACAGGTTCACGAGCGCGGCAAGCCCGCGCCCGAGGGCCGCACCGGCATCCGCCACCAGCCTTTCGGCCCCCGCATCGCCGGCCGCGAGCCTGGCGTGCAGGGCTGCCGCCGTGCCGCCGGAGGCAAGCAGGATCGCCGCCCCCGACGCGAGCTGGTCGAGTGTGCGCCCGTCCGGCCCCGCCGGGATCGAGCCGAGTTCGCCCGCATGTCCGCCGGCTCCTTCGAGCGGGCGACCGTCGGCCAGGAACGAAGCCCCGATGCCCGTGCCGACCATCACGACGCCGGCCGTGGCCCCTGCGGGCAGGTCGACGGCATCGGCGGCAAGGGCCGCGCGCGCATCGTTGACGACGACGCCCGGCAGCCCGAGGGCGGCGAGCGGCCGCCATCCGCCGATCAGCGGCAGCACATCCGAAAGGACGACCGTGTCGCCGGCGACGAGACCGGGAATGGCGATGCCGAGCGCCGTCGTGCCCGCCGGCAGGCACCCGGCGACATGCCGTTCGAGATCGTCGGGCGTCGCCGACGGCCCGGTCGGCACGTCGAGAACGATCCGCCCGTCGACGACGACCCGAAGCTTCGTGCCGCCGAGATCGGCGCCTGCGATCAGGCCCCGAAGAACTCCAGCTGCCATTTGAGTTCTTCCTCGGTCAGCGGCCAGCCGTCCCATTTCGAGCCGGTCAGCACGCTCTTGGGCGGCAGCGACAGCGTCTTCTGCTGGATCGCCACCGCGGTCGGCAGCTTGAGCTTGGCCTTCCAGACCGCCGCGATGATGCCCTTGGCAGAGCGCGCGGTCAAGATCTTGTCGATCGCCTCGGCGCGCGTCCCGCCAAGTTCGGCAAGCGCCAGCTTCACGAACAGCTTCTCGCCGTTCTGCGCCGCGGCCGTGACCGCCGCGTCGTCGAGCTTCTTCTCGCGCCGCAGGCGCTTGACCTTGTCGGCGACCGTCTCGCCCGCACCGCCGCCCGGACCGTCGGCCCAGTTGGGATCGGCGACCGGGCGCTTCTTCGCGTCGGAACCGCCGGCCGCTTCGGCGATGCGCTTGCGCACTTCGGCCGTCACGGCGTCCTTCGTCGCGGCGTCGAGATCGGGGCGTGCGGCCAGGCGCTGGGAAAGCGCGTCGGCCACGAACGCGGCGATCTTGATCGCGGCACTGTTGGGCAGGCGCGGCCGGTCGACGAGGCCGCCGTGCCATTGCGGGCGCGAGGGGGCGCGGTCGACGATCAGATCGAGCGTCTCCTCGCGGATCTGCGCCGAGGCGTTGCCCAGCAGCGTCGTGACGGCATCGATGTCGTCGACGGCAACGATCGCGTCGGAGATCGTCTCGGTGACCTGGCTGCGGCGCGCCACCGCCGAGAGGGCGCCCTCGGGGTGCTTGCCGCGGATGATCTCGAGCAGGTCGGCGTCGGTGAGCAGCGGCGAGAACTGCAGGACGGGGCTTGCGACGGCAAGCTCGGTATCGCGCGCGAGCTGGCGGACGAGGTCGGCGGGCGCGTCGGGAACGTCCTTCAGCGTCTCGGCGACGACCGCGCGGATGCGCGTCGCGGTATCCTTGGCGAGCACCTCGAGCGTCTGCATGACGCGGGTGCGCGCGGCATCCTGTTCGCCGGGCTTCAGGTCCGGCAGCAGCTGCTGGACCTTGCCGGCGAGCCCGGCGCGCACTTCCTCGCTCTGGTCGCGCGCAAGCTTGAGGTTGGCGTGGAACGGCGACGCGGCGTTCGCCGCCACGGCCTCGCGCACCGTCGGGTCGATGTCCTCGGTCAGGTAATAGAGGATCTCCGGCCGCACGTCGGTGCGCCTGGCGAGATTCGTGCGCACGTAGACGTCCGGGTCCTGCAGCAGGCGCTTGGCGGATTCGTATTCTTCTTCGGTCTGTGGAGTCATGGTCTTGTCGTTCAACTTCAGGTCGGAGGTGCCTTGGGAGCGGGGGCGAGGGCGTAGTTGCCCTTGCCGCGCCGTTTGACTTCGTACATGGACTCGTCGCCGCGCTGCAGCAGCTCGTCGACGCTTTCGGGACGCCTGGGATCGTGGACGGCCACGCCGACCGAGAAGCCGAGCGGCTTTTCCGGGCTGGCGGAGACGGGGAGGAGTTCGCTGCGCAGTTCGAGGATGTGTTTCGCCTTCGCGACCGCACCTTCCTCGTCGGTCATGTCGAGCCACAGGGCGAATTCGTCGCCGCCGAGCCTTGCCACCAGATCGTTGGCGCGCGTGGCCTTGCGCAGCGTGCGCGCGACGGCCTTGAGCGCCGTGTCGCCCGCCTGGTGGCCGAGGATGTCGTTGACGGCCTTGAAGTTGTCGAGATCGACATAGACGAGCGAACCCGGCGTGCCCGAGCGGCGCGAACCCGCCAGCCGCGCGCCCAGTTCGGAGACGAAGCGCCGGCGGTTGAGCAAGCCCGTGAGCGCGTCGGTCGAAGCCTGCCGGTCCAGCGCTTCGAGGACGTCGAGCTGGGCGTGCGCGATGCCGAGCTGCGCCGCCACTTCGGTAAGCACGGCGCGCTCGCCGTCGGTCCACGCGTCGCCGTCCGACGCGCGGAACAGCGCCACGAGCCCGTTGATCTTCCGGCGGAACGCGGTCGGAACCACGAGAGCGCGGCCGTCGGCGCTCGTCAGTTCCACGAGCGCGTCGGCACCTTCGGCCTGCGGCCGGTCGAGACGCAGCCTTGCTTCGAAGCGCCGCTCGATGTCGAGGCCGGCCGGGATCGGCCCGCCATGCGTGGCACCTGCCTCGAAATCGGGCCGTCCGTCGGCATCGTCGGTCACGCGCCAGATGGCGCAGCCCGCTCCCAGCGCGTTGGCCGTCTCGCTCGCCGCGGCGCGCAGCATGGCTGCGGCTTCCATCTCGTCGCGCACCGCGCGCACGATGTGCGCGATCAGGCGCTCGCGGTTGCGCGCTTCGGCCAGTTCCGCCTCGCGCTCGCGCGTCTCGGTCACGTCGCGCGCGAGGCCGCGCGCCCCCTTCCAGTGGCCGTCGGGGGCGAAGAGCGGGACGGCCGAGATCTGCACGCACGCGTCGTTGTCGTCGGCGCGGCGGACCCACTGTTCGGTCTGCTCGATGGGCTTGCGCGTCAGGAACGGATCGGCGACCGAGAGATCGTCGGGGTCGATCGCGAACACGTCGGGCCGGCGGCCCAGCAGGTCGTCGGCGCGCCAGCCCAGCGCGCCCTGCGGCGAGACGAACGCGAAATTGCCGGCGGCGTCGGTTTCCCAGGCGAAGTCGCTGGAGACCTCGACGATGTCCTTGTAGCGCCGGCGCGAGTCCGCCAGCGCGTTGCGCATGTTGGCGGCGAGGCTGACGTCGCGCGCCAGGATCAGCACGCTGTCGCCGGCCGGCACCAGCCCCACGTCGAGCGTGACGGGGGCGGCACTGCCGGGCACCACGACCGTGTCGAGACGTGCCGATCCGCCGTGCAGGATGTCGGCCGCAACGGCGGCAAGGTTGCCGGTGCGCGTCTCGAACTCGCCCAGCATCGCGCGCGCGGCGGAATTGGCGCTGAGCACCGTCCCGTCGGTCGCGAGGCGCGCGGCCGGGCCCGGCCAGTCGGCGACCAGCCGGTCGAAGCCGTCGGCCGAATCCGGCTGCGGGCGCAGGTGCCGCTTGGCGTCTTTTGGAGTGGCGGTCAGGGGTTCCGGCCTTTCTTCGAAGGGCGCGAGAATAGCCCGGCGCGGCGAGCGATGCCAAGGCGCGCTGACACCATACTTGACGCGAATAAGGCGAGATTGACACGGGCACCCGCACGGCCCATTTTCCCCAGCCGTCCGCCCTTTCCCCCCACCCGAATCGACCGGAATCCGACGATGAGCCTTGCCAATTTGCAAACGACGATCGACCGGGCCTGGGAAGGCCGCGCCGAACTCGGCCTCACGACGAAGGGCGAGGTCCGCGAGGCGGTCGATGCGGCACTTGCCGCCCTCGATTCCGGCCAGGCGCGCGTCGCCGAGCGCAAGGACGGCAAGTGGATCGTCAACCAGTGGCTCAAGAAGGCGGTCCTGCTGTCGTTCCGCCTCAACGACAACAAGCTGATCTCCGACGCCCCCGGCGGAGCGTCGTGGTGGGACAAGGTGCCGTCCAAGTTCGTCGGCTGGACGGAAGAGCGCTACCGCAAGGCCGGCTTCCGCGCCGTGCCCGGCAGCGTCGTGCGCCATTCGGCCTTCATCGCGTCCAACGCGATCCTGATGCCGTCCTTCGTCAACGTGGGCGCCTATGTCGACAGCGGCACGATGGTCGACACGTGGGTTACCGTCGGCAGCTGCGCGCAGATCGGGAAGAACTGCCACCTGTCGGGCGGCGTGGGCATCGGCGGCGTGCTCGAGCCGCTGCAGGCCGAACCGGTGATCATCGAGGACAACTGCTTCATCGGCGCGCGTTCCGAGGTCGTCGAGGGCGTGATCGTCGAGGAAGGCTCGGTCCTGTCGATGGGCGTGTTCATCGGCCAGTCGACCAAGATCGTCGACCGCAACACCGGCGAGATCCACATGGGCCGCGTGCCCGCCTATTCGGTCGTCGTGCCCGGCAACCTGCCCGGCAAGCCGATCCCCGGCGGCAACGGCGAGCCCGGCCCGTCGACCTACTGCGCCGTCATCATCAAGCGCGTGGACGAGAAGACGCGCTCGAAGACGTCGATCAACGACCTGCTCCGGGCCTGACGCCTCGTGGTCGACGCGCTCGAGTTCGCCCGTGACCTGATCCGCTGCAAGTCGGTGACACCGGCCGACGACGGCGCGCTGGGCACGCTGGAGACGCGGCTCAAGGCGCTGGGCTTCGATTGTCACCGGCTGAAATTCTCGCAAGCCGGCACGCCGGACGTCGACAATCTCTATGCGCGCATCGGCACCGGTGCCCCGCATTTCTGCTTCGCCGGCCATACCGACGTGGTGCCGCCGGGCAATCTCGCGGGCTGGACCGTCGATCCCTTCGCCGCCGAGATCCATGACGGGTATCTCTACGGGCGCGGTGCGGTCGACATGAAGGGCTCCATCGCCGCGTTCGTCGCGGCGGCCGCCCGTTTCCTCGCCGCGCGCAAGGGCGGTCTGCCCGGATCGATCTCGCTGCTGATCACCGGCGACGAGGAAGGCCCGTCGATCAACGGCACGATCAAGGTGCTCGACTGGATGGCGAAGCGCGGCGAGAAGCTGGACGCCTGCGTCGTGGGCGAACCCACCAACGAGACGGCACTGGGCGACATGGCGAAGATCGGCCGGCGCGGCTCGGTCAATGTCGTGCTGACGGCCAAGGGCGTGCAGGGCCACGTCGCCTATCCCCATCTCGCCGACAATCCCACGCACCACCTCATCAGGCTGCTCGCCGACCTGACGGCCAAGCCGCTCGACGAGGGCAACGCGCATTTCCAGCCTTCCTCGCTGCAGGTCACGACGATCGACGTCGGCAACCCGACCGAGAACCTGATCCCGGCCGAGGCAAGTGCGCGCCTCAACATCCGTTTCAACGACATGCACACCTCGAAGTCGCTGCTCGACTGGATCGCGTCGCGCATCGCGGCATCGGGCGCGAAGATCGGGATGACGAGCCGCGTGTCGGGCGAATCCTTCATCACGCCGCCCGGTGCGCTCTCCGATCTGGTTTCCGGTGCCGTCGAGAAGGTGCTGGGCCGCAAGCCCGCCCTGTCGACGACCGGCGGCACGTCTGACGCGCGCTTCATCGTGCGCCACTGCAAAACGGTCGAGTTCGGCCTTGTCGGCCGCACGATGCACAAGACCGACGAACGCGTCGCCGTCGCCGACATCGCGGCGCTCTCGGCGATCTACGGCCACATGCTCGACGGGTTTTTCGCGCCGACGCCCGCGCGGCGGACCTAGGGATGGCGCTCGCCCGCCTCGTCGCCGGACCGCTGGGCGGGCTGATCCGCGTGCTGCGGGGCGACCGGGCCGGGCTCGGCCTGATGGGGGCCGGAAGCCGGGCGGGCTGGATCGCGTCGTTCGTCATCCCGGCCATCCTGCTTGCCCCGGCCTATGGCTGGATGACGATGCGCCGCTTCGCCGACGTGGAAATCGAGCCGGAGTTCGTGCCCACCTTCACGATCGAGGCGATCGGCTACGTCGTCGGCTGGACGGCGTTCCCGGTGCTGTCGCACGCGATCTGCCAGCGCATCGGCCAGCCGGTCGACTGGTTCGGCTACATCGCGGCTTACAACTGGGCCAACGTCCTGCAGATCGCGTTCTACGTGCCCGCCGCCCTGCTCGGCACGTTCGAAGGCGTGCCGCCGCTGCCGCTGTTCCTGGTCGGCGTCGTCGCGGTCACGGCGGCGATCGCCCTCCATTTCCGGGTGGCACGCGTCGTGCTGGGGATCGCCCCGGTCCAGGCGCTGATGCTGGTCGCGGTCGACCTCGCGGTCGGCCAGATCATCTCGCGGCTGGTGGACCGGCTGCACGCCATCTAGGGAGCAAGCAAGCATGCGCGCGATCGTCGAACGCCTGCCGATGCGCGATCCGTCCGACATGTCGGCGCTGAAGGCGGCGTTCGCCGCCGGGCGGCTCGATCCGGCAGGCATCGTCGCGATCCTCGGCAAGACCGAGGGCAACGGCTGCGTCAACGATTTCACCCGCGGCTACGCCACGCTGGCGATGAAGCTGGCCCTTGCCGAGGCGACCGGAACAACGCCCGCCGATATCGGCGCGCGTGTCGCCCTCGTCATGTCGGGCGGCACCGAGGGCGGGCTCAGCCCGCACATGATCGTGTTCGCCGTCGCCCCCGATGCCGGTGGCAAGCCGGCGGGCAAGCGCCTTGCCATCGGGACGGGCTTCACGCGCGAATTCGCGGCCGGCGAGATCGGCCGCAAGGCGCAGATCGACGCGACGGCCGCGGCCGTGCGCGAAGCGATGGCGGCCGCCGGCATCGCCGATGCGCTCGACGTGCATTACGTGCAGGTCAAATGCCCGCTGCTGACGGCCGAGCGCAGCGAGGGCCACGACGTGGTGTGCGTCGACACCTACGAATCGATGGCCTATTCGCGCGGCGCCTCCGCGCTGGGCGTGGCCGTGGCGCTTGGCGAGATCGACGCCGCAAAAGCGACCGACGCCGCCGTGTGCGCCGACTGGTCGCTGAATTCGGGCGTGGCAAGCACGTCGGCCGGCATCGAGCTGATGCGCAACGAGATCATGGTGCTCGGCAATTCACCCGCGTGGACCGGCGATCTCGCCGTCGCCCACCGCGTGATGAAGGACGGCATCGATTCGCCCGCCTTGTGGGCCGCCCTCGCCGATCTCGGCATTTCCGGCAACGGCCAGCTCGACGACGCCGCGCGCGGGCGCATCGCCGCCGTGCTCGCCAAGGCCGAACCGCCGCATGGCGGCACGATAAGGGGTGCCCGCCACATCATGCGCGACGACAGCGACATCAACGCCACGCGCCACGCGCGCGCGCTGGTGGGCGGCGTGCTGGCAGGGGCCATCGGCGACACGCGCCTGTTCGTATCCGGCGGGGCCGAGCACCAGGGCCCAGACGGCGGCGGCCCGGTCGCGGTGATCGCAAGGTTAACCCCCTCACCCTAGCCCTCTCCCCGGAGGGGAGAGGGGATCACGCCCGTTGCGTCCCCTCTCCCGCTTGCGGGAGAGGGCCAGGGTGAGGGGGATAGTCCACGCGCACCAGATAGAGCCCCTGCGGCGGAGCCGTGGGACCGGCCGCACGCCGGTCGCGGGCGGCGAGCGCGTCGGC
>JBIKWI010000095.1:0-12792 GCA_044356395.1 Tagaea sp.
CGAACGTGAAGAAGGAATTGGGCCAGGCCTTCATCGACTGGCTCGTCGGCCCCGACGGCCAGCGCACGATCGCGGACTACAAGATCGGCGGCGAATCGCTGTTCTTCCCGAACGCGGTCGCAGCGAAGCCGCGGTCGTGAGACGGCTTGCCGCGTTCGCCGGCGCGCTGATGGCGATCGTCGCAACGACCGGAAGGGCCAGCGCGCAGGAACCGGTGCGGCTCTATGCAGCCGGCAGCCTGCGCACGGCGTTGACCGAGATCTCGGGACTGTTCGAGGCAAAGCACGGCCTGAGAGTCGCCGGCACGTTCGGCGCGTCGGGCCTGCTACGCGATCGCATCGCGGGCGGCGAAGCCGCCGAGCTCTTCGCTTCGGCCAACATGGAGCATCCGGCGATGCTGGCGGCGGCCGGCCGCGCCGAGCCGGTCGTGCTGTTCGCGCGCAACCAGCTCTGCGCGATCGCAAAGGCGGGCCTTGCAGTTTCGGGCGACACGCTGCTGACACGCATGCTGGACCCTGCGGTGAAGCTCGGCACGTCGACGCCGCGCGCCGATCCGTCGGGCGATTATGCGTGGGCCCTGTTCGCGCGCGCCGAACGCGTGCTCGTAGGTGCGCGCGCGACACTCGAATCCAAGGCGCTAACGCTGACCGGCGGGCCGACGAGCCCGCCGCCGCCGGCGGGCCGCAGCGTCTATGCGATGAACGTGGTGGCCGGCAATGCCGACATCTTCCTTGCTTACTGCACGGCGGCGGCCGAGGCGAAGGCCGAGGTACCGGCACTCCAGATCGTCGCGATTCCGCCCGCTCTCGCGGTCGGCGCCGATTACGGCCTGGCGTTGATGCGCGGTGCGCGCCCGGAAGCGGCACGCCTCGCGATGTTCGTCCTCTCGCCCGATGGGCAGGCGGTGCTGCGCAAGCACGGCTTCGCCGCCCCGGGCCTTCCGCAGGAGGAAACCAGGCCATGAAGCTCAGTGCCCGCAACGTCATCACCGGCAAGCTCAAGTCGCTGGTGCGCGGCCAGACGACCGCCCATGTCAAGATCGAAGTGGCGCGCGGCATCGTCATCACCGCGTCGATCACCAACGAGGCAGTCGACGAGCTGAAGCTCAAGGTCGGCGACAAGGTCTCGGCGATCGTCAAGGCCTCGGACGTCATCGTCGGGAAATAGTGCCATGCGCCGGCGCGACGCGATTCTGGGGATGGCGGCACTTGCTGCCGCATCCGATACGGTGCGTGCGCAGGCCACGCGCGAAGTCGTCGATTCCGCCGGCCGGCGCGTGCGCGTTCCGGCGAGCGTGCGGCGCGTCTATGCGGCCGGCCCGCCGGCGAGCATCCTGCTGTTCGCACTGGCACCCGAAGCGCTGATCGGCTGGACATCGGCCTTCCGCGATGCCGAGCGGCCTTTCGTGCAGGACCGCCATGCGGGCCTGCCGGTGCTGGGCCGGCTCACCGGGCGCGGCAACACGGCGAACATGGAAGTCGTGCTCGATGCGCGGCCCGACGTGATCTTCGACTACGGAACGATCAACGACACCTACATATCGCTTGCCGAGCGCGTGCAGGCGCAGACCGGCATACCCTACCTGCTGATCGATGGTGCGTTCGACACGATCCCGGCAGCCTTCGCCACACTTGGCGCCGTGCTCGGCGAACCCGAGCGCGCGGCCGACTTCGCCGCCCATGCGCGCGACGCGCTCTCCGATATCGCGCGGCGGGTGGACGGCGTTCCGATTGCTTCACGCCCGCGGCTCTACTATGCGCGCGGCCCCCGCGGGCTCGAGACCGGCTTGCAGGGCTCGATCAACGTCGAGGCGTTCGAGCGCATCGGCGCCGTGAACGTGGCGGCCGAACTCGGGCGCGGCGGCCTGTCGCAGGTGTCGGTCGAGCAGGTCCTGCGCTGGAACCCGGACACGATCGTCACGAGCGATCCGAACTTCTTCGCGTCCGTGTTCGACGATCCGCTGTGGCGGGCGGTTGCCGCCGTGCGCGCGCGGCGCGTGTTCCTGCCGCCGGCAGTCCCGTTCGGCTGGGTCGATTTCCCGCCGTCGGTCAACCGGCTGCTCGGCCTGCGCTGGCTTGGCCGCGTCCTTTATCCCGAACGGTTTCCCGAGCCGCTCGGCCCCGTCATTTCGACCTTCATGGAACGCTTCTATCACCGCATCCCGACGCCAGATCAGATCGACCGCTTCGTCCGGACTGCCGAGCGGCCGGCATGAACCGGCGGCTGGCGCTGGCGGCGGCCTTGTGTGCCGTCGGCCTTTTCAGCGCTGTCGCGCTCGCCTTCACGGTCGGCCGGTATCCGGTCCCGCCGGCACAGGTCGCCGCCGTGCTGTGGGCGAAGCTTGTCGGCGCGCCCTCCGGTCTCGATCCCGTGATCGAGACGGTCGTGCTCGCGGTGCGCGGTCCGCGCGTCCTTGCGGCCCTGCTGGTGGGGGCGGCACTTGCCGCCGCCGGTGCGGCGTTCCAGGGCTTGTTCCGCAATCCGCTCGTCTCGCCCGACATCCTCGGCGTTTCGTCAGGGGCCGCACTGGGTGCGGTCGTCGGCATCTTCCTTTCCTTGAACGTGTTCGCGATCCAGTCGCTTGCCTTTGCCGGCGGACTCGCGGCGGTAGCTCTCGTCTATGGGCTGGCGCAGGCGGCACGCGGGCACGATCCGCTGCTGGTCCTGGTGCTCGCCGGCGTGGCGATCGGATCGCTGCTTGGCGCAGGCGTAGCACTGCTCAAGTACCTTGCCGATCCCTACAACCAGCTTCCCGCGATCACGTTCTGGCTGCTGGGCAGCCTTGCTTCGGTCAATCCGGACGACGTCGCCTCGACATGGCCCGTGGTCGCCGCGGCACTCGTCCCGCTGTGGCTGCTGCGCTGGCGAATCAACGTGCTGTCGATGGGCGACGAGGAGGCGCGTGCGTTGGGCGTCGACGCACACCGCCTGCGCGTCGTCGTCGTCGCCTGCGCCACGCTCGCGACCGCGTCGGTCGTCGCGATTTCCGGCACGATCGGCTGGATCGGGCTGCTGATCCCGCATTTCGCGCGCTTCCTCGTCGGCCCCGATTTCCGCCGCCTGCTGCCGGTGTCGCTGGCACTGGGGGCCGCGTTCATGCTGGGCGTGGACACGCTCGCGCGCACGCTCGCGCGCATCGAACTGCCGCTGGGCGTGCTGACCGCAGCGCTCGGCACGCCCGTTTTCGTCTGGCTGCTCGCGCGCGCACGGCGGAGCTGGCAATGAAGCTCGCGGCCGAGAATCTCGGTTTCGGCTATGCCGGCCATCCGGTCGGAAGCGGCGTGGCAATGACGCTAGCGCAAGGCGAAGTCGTCTGCCTCCTTGGCCCCAACGGCGGCGGCAAGACGACGTTGTTCAAGACGCTGCTCGGCCTGCTGAAGCCGCTGGACGGCCGGGTAACGCTCGACGGCATCGACATCGCGCGGCTGGCGCGCGCCGATTTCGCGCGTGCCGTCGGCTATGTGCCGCAGGCCCAGACGGGATATTTCCCGTTCACGGTCGACGACGTCGTCTTGATGGGCCGCACCGCGCACATGGGGCCTTTCTCGGCACCCGGCATGGCCGACCGCAAGGCCGCACGCATGGCTCTCGAACGGCTGGGCATCGTGCATCTGGGGCCGCGCGTCTATACGCAAGTTTCCGGCGGCGAGCGCCAGCTCGCCCTGATCGCGCGCGCGCTCGCCGGCGGACCCTCCCTGCTCGTGATGGACGAACCGACCGCGAGCCTCGATTTCGGCAACCAGACGCGCGTGCTGGCGCAGATCTCGGCACTGGCGCGCGACGGCGTGGGCATCCTGCTATCGACGCACGATCCCGATCACGCCTTTGCGTGCGCCACGCACGTGGCGTTGTTGCATGGTGGCGGATTGGTCGCGAACGGGCCGCCCGACGCGACGATCACGTCCGCGGCGATGCGGCTCCTCTACGGAGTCGAGGTTGAGATCGCCGAAATCGCCGACGCGCGGGGTGCATTGCATCGCGTGTGCCTGCCTGCGCGCTAGAAGCGCATCGACACGTCCCAGTAGATGCGCAGCGGGCGCTGTCCTTCGGTCAGCGACGGCACGCGGGTCAGCGGCTGGGCGAGTTCGAGGCTCGAGGAGAACCAGCTTTCCGGCGCCACCTTGATGCCGATGCCGGCCGACGACAGCGTCTGCGTGAACGAAGCGCCGCCGGTGCGCCGGTTCCACGCCCAGCCGTAATCATAGAAGGCGTATGGCTGCCACCCGGCGGTGGCAAGATCGCCGTAGCGGATGTCGAGGGCCGATCCGGCACCGTTGACGCCGGTGATCTCCGACGGATCGTAGCCGCGCCCGAAACGCCCGCCGCCAAGCGAGAATTCCTCGCCCGAATAGAGCTTGTTCTGCGTCGCCTGGCCGGCGAGCGTCCACTGGGCGGAGAAATCCTCGCTCAGGAGCTGGATGCGCCGGATCTCGCCGGTGAACTTGGTGAACTGCGGCTGGGCGTCGGCGCGGCTGCCCGGCAGGTCGCCCGATTGCTGGCTTCCCAGCCCGATGATGCCCTTGACGATGCCGGCCGACACGACCGTGGCGCCCTGCAGGAAGCCCAGATGCGAGAACGTCACGCGCGCGTCGGCCGCCATGTAGCGGTCGCGCGTCAACGGATCGCCGCGCACGATCGTGGCGCTGCGCGAGACGTAGGCCGACGTGTCGAAGACGAGATTGACGCGCCGCGAACGGACGATCGGGTAGGAAAGGCGCGGACCGAATCGCCAAGCGGTGGTGTGGACCTGCAGCGGCTTCAGCGTGTGGCCGGGCCAGCCCCACGAATAGGTCGTGTCCCACCCGAAAACGAGCCCGTCGTCGCCCAGCGGCTGGGTGTAGCGGAACACGCCCTGACGCAGTTCGCGGTTGCTGTGCCGGGACGGAACCGTCGTGCCGCCGATCGTGAGCTGCTCGTTCTGGCCCAGCAGGCCGTTGAACGACGTCTCGGCATAGACCGTGACCGGCCCCTGGAACTTCGACGCGCGGTTCGACGCCGTGGCACTCGCCTGCACCGCCTTCTCCTCGATCCGCACGAGGAGGTTGGACGAGCCCGGCTCCTTGCCGGGGGCAAGCGTGCCTGCGGCGCTGACGCCGGCGAGATCGCCGGCAAGCAGCAGGCCGCGTTCGATGGCGGCGAGGTTGGCGGGGCGCCCTTCGAAGGCGCGGCGCAGGTACGAGCGGATCCGCCCGCGCGCGGCATCCGAACCGCCGTCGAACTCGATCTCGGCGAGAAAGCCCTCGACGACCTGGATGCGGAACGTGCCGTCGCCGACGCGCTGCGGCGGCACGAACGCGCGCGAAAGCACGTAGCCGTCGGACCGGTAGCGGTTCTCGATCGCCTCGGCCACGGCCGTGATCGCCGACAGGCCGAGCGTCTGGCCGATCAGCGGCTCGGTGAAGGCGGAAAGCTGGGCAGCACTGTAGACGGTGGAACCCTCGACCGTGATTCGCGAAATGGGAAAGCGCAGCTCGTCCACCGCGCGCCGGTCGGGTGCGCGCGGCTGGGCGGGAATCGACAGCTCGAGTTCGGCCTCGGGAACCGGCAGGCCGCGGCCGGGAATGCGCGGCTCGGCGGCGGGCGGCAGGACCAGCGTCTGGGCATGGACCGGCGCGGCCGCAAGAAGCAGCAGCAAAAAGGCACGGGCTACCGGTCGGGCGGGTCGTTTCGAATCGGCCATCGTCCTAGGCTAACGCTAGTACATGACCGGCCGTGGCCGCGACAATCGCCGTGCGCCGATTTCGTTAAATCTTGTGGATTTGCGGGATCGGCGCTAAGTCACTCAGACGAGGAAATTCCATGCCCGACACCCGGTTTTCAGCCAGATCCGCGATCTTCGGCGCGCTGCTGGCCGCCCTGCTCCCGGCGGCCGGCCCCGTGCTCGCCCAGCAGCGCCAGGCCACGCCGCAGACGGCACCCGCAGCGCCGGCGGCACCGGCGGAGTTCAGGCTCACCGGATTCCGCTCGGCCAATTTCGGCATGACGGCCGACCAGGTCCGCCAGGCGATCCGCAAGGACTTCAGCCTCGGGCCCGACAAGATCGAGACGGCGGACAACGCGGTCGAGCGCACGCAGATCCTCGCGGTCACGGTGAACGACCTGCTGCCCAACAGCGGCCCGGCACAGGTCGCCTACGTGATCGGCTTCCGCACGAAGCAGCTGGTGCAGGTCACGGTCACCTGGGGCGGTGCCGTCAACCCGCAGCTCGCCCCGGCATCGGCGGTCGAACTCGCGCGCATGCTGCAGGGCTATCTCGCCGGCGTCGGCTACAGGCCCGACTCGGTCGCGACGAATCTGGGCCAGGCCGACGGGAGCATCGTCGTTTTCCGCGGCGACGACGCGCAAGGCCGGCGCACGATCGTCGTGCTCGGCGGCGTGGCCGCGCCCGAAGGCCAGAAGCCGGCCGGCCCGCCGGTGCTGCAGATCTCGTACATCCGCGACCCGCAGACGCCCGACGTTTTCCAGATCCGGAAGGGCGATTTCTAGCCGCGATGTTCAAGCGCACGTTTCCCAAGGGCAAGGTCCTGTTCAAGGAAGGCGATCCCGGGCTGGAAGCCTTTCTCATCGAGAAGGGCAAGGTCCTGATCCTCAAGAAGGGCACCGAGGCGCCGATCATCGTGGCGAGCCTCAACCCCGGCGCGCTGTTCGGCGAAATGGCCATCCTCGACGGCGGCTCGCGCATGGCGACGGCCGTCGCAGGCGAGGACACGGTCTGCGTCGTGATCAACAGCCAGCAGCTCACGCAGCGCATGATGATGCTCGATCCCGACCTGATGCGGCTGGTGATGTCGCTGATGGAGTACGTACGCTCGACCGTCCCGTTCGCGGACCGCGCCAAGGCGGGCCTCAGCAATGAAGAGACCGCACAGGACCGTCAGGCCCGCCTGATGCTGCCGCGCCCGGAGGTTGTCGAAAGCTACGGCATCAAGGATCCCATGCTGCGCGCACTGATCAACATGCTGTGCGACTATACGCGCCGGCGCCTGCCGCCCGCTCCGGCAGGCTAGGCGGCGCGATGCCGGCAATGCGCGCACGCTTCCTTCTCGCGGCATTGCTGGCCGGTACGGCCGCCCTTTCCGGTTGCCAGACGGCCGGCGGCAATGCGGGTCCCTCGCGCGCCGCGGGCGAGAATCTTTCGGGCGATGCCTGCCGCGCCGAGCCGCGCCGCGGCCAGTCGCGCATCGACACGCCCGTGCTCGACATCGTCTGCACGGGCAGCAGCCGCGTCGCGGGATCGGTCGTCCAGCTCGGCCAGCAGCGCGCAGCGCCCGCCGAAGGGCCGGCGCGCCGCGCGCATTTCGCGCAAGCCCTGGAATCCAGCGCGCCGATGCGCGCCCTGGGCACGCGCGCCACGTGCGAGGCGCCGCAATGGGTCTCCACGCCCGCCGAACCCGAACTGCTCGTCGCGCGCTGCGCGCTGAAGGACGGCGGCTGGCCCTATCTGGTCGCGGGCCTGGCGGCGGGCGATGCGCTGGCGTTCGGCGAAGGCCAGCCGGCGGTCTTTCCCGCCCTTGCCCATGCGATGCGCCAGGGACTGCCCGGTGCGGCCGCGCGCGACGTCGCCACGCTCTCGCCGGCCGAGCGGCAGGCGCTGACGGCGAAGCTCGAAGCGCTTTTCGGCGGCGGCACCGCGATCGCCGGCGATTCGGCCGGCGCGTATCAGGATTTCGTCGAACTCGCGCGGCTCTACAACAGCACCGGCAACCACGCGGCCGCCGAGACGGCCTATCGGCGCGCGCTCGAACTGCAGACCGCGGCACTCGGCGGCGAACATGCGGGCCTCGGGACGACGCTGACGCTGCTCGCGATGGAGATCTCCAACCAGGGACGCGGCGAGGAGGCCGACGCGTTCTTCCGGCGGGCCGAGGCGCTCGTCATCAAGTCGCCCGATCCGGGCGAGTATCCGCGCTTCCTGAGCTATCAGGGAATGCACGCGGCCAACCTGCGACAGTTCGACCGCGCGCTCGCGATCGCGCGCGACACGATCCAGCGCCGGCGCGACCTGATCGAGCGGCTGGGCGGCGGCATTCCCGCCGGGCTCGACGCGGGCGGCGGCGGATCGATCTTCGGCGGGGCGGTCTTCCTGCAGGCGGAACTCGCGCACGCGCTGATGTTCGCTTCCGCCATGGCGCTGCGCACCGGCGACCTTGCCGGTGCCGAGACGCATGCGCTCGAAGCGCGCCGCATCGTCGACCGCACGCCCGGCCTGCCGGCCTGGTGGCAGCCGCAGGCGATCGGACAGCTGGGCGAGGTGCTCGCCGCGCGCGGCGACTTCCGCAATGCCGAGCGCCTGCTCGCCTCGGCGGCCGACCTGCGCCTGCGCGTCTTCGGCACGGGCTGGCCGGTGGCGCAGGGGCTGATGGCGCTGGGCCGCGCGCAATCGGGCGACGGACGCTATCCCGAGGCGATCGGGAACTATCGGGGAGCGTTGCGCCTGATCGTGGCCGAGACGCCGACGCGCAATCTCACGTTCGACCAGATCCGGCCCTTCCTTGCGGCGGGCGAGGCGGAAGGCCGCCGCGTGCCGGCGCAGGCGGCCGCACTCCACGCCGAGATGTTCGCCGCCGCCCAGCTCATGCGCGAAGGCACGATGGGCCGCGCGGTCGCGCGCACCGCCCAGCGCGTGGCGAGCGACGATCCGCGCATCGCCGCCCTCGTGCGCGACCACGCCGAAACCACGCGCCGGCGCGACCGGGTGCAGGTCGATCTCTCGGGCGAACTGGGCCGTCCGCCGCAGGCACGCGACGCCGCGCGCGTGGAACGCCTGCGCGGCGAGCTGGCGCAGCAGAACCAGCGCATCGCGGCACTCGACGCGGAGATCGAGAAGGCGGCCCCCGGCTTCGAGCGGCTGGCGTCGCCGCGACCGGTCGATCCGGCCACGCTTGCCAAGGCGCTGGGCCCGCGCGAGGCGATGGCGGTCTACACGGTGGGGCCGGACGGCGCGTTCGCGTTCCTGGTACGCGCGTCGGGCGTACGCGCGGTCAAGCTCGACACCGACGAAGGCGAGCTTGCCGAACAGGTCAAGGCGCTGCGCGGCGCCTTCGAGATCCGCGAGCGGAACGTCGCCCCGTTCGACGCGACCCTTTCCCACCGGCTCTACCGCACGCTCGTGGGGCCGTTCGAGACCGAGCTTGCCGGCATCGAACAGCTCTATGTCGTGGCCAACGGGGCGCTCGCGAGCCTGCCCTTCGGCATCCTCGCCACGGCCCCGCCGGCGGCGGCGGCGGCAGGCGACTATTCGCGCGTGGCGTGGCTCGCCCGCCGCGTGGCGATTTCCAATCCGCCGTCGGTGCGCGCGTTCCTCGAACTGCGCGCCCTCGCCCGCCGGCCGTCGGCGCCCGAGCCGCTGCTGGCGCTGGCCAATCCCGATTTCGCCGGCGGTGCGCCCGGCGGGCTGGGGGCGCTTGCCGGTGCGTGCCGTACCGAAGGGGCCGTGCCCTCGGCGCTGATCCGGGCCCTTGCCCCATTGCCGGAAACCGCCGACGAGGTGCGCCGCGTGGCCGCCACGCTCAATGCCGGCAGCGATTCGCTGCTGCTGGGGACCAACGCCACCGCCGCCAACCTGCGCGCCCGCCGGCTCGACCGCTATCGCGTCGTCTATTTCGCCACGCACGGGCTGCTGCCGGGCGAGCTGCGCTGCCAGGCGCAGCCCGGCCTTGCGATGTCGGCGCCCGCGACCGACGTCGCCGACCCGCTGGTCGACGGCCTGCTGGAGGCCGGCGAGATCGCGAGCCTGCATCTGGATGCCGACCTCGTCGTGCTGTCGGCGTGCAATACGGCCGCGTCGGGCGAACGGCTGGGCGGGGAATCGCTGTCGGGGCTTGCCGAAGCATTCTTCTTCGCCGGTGCGCGCAACCTGCTGGTCACGCACTGGCAGGTGCCGTCGCAGCAGACCGTGGCGCTGACCACGGGCATGTTCGAGCGGCTGGGCGGCGACCTGAAGCGCGGGATCGCCCCGGCCCTGCGCGCGGCCCAGATGGCGCTGGCCGACGTGCCCGCCACCTCGCACCCGTTCTTCTGGGGCGCGTTCGTGCTGCAGGGCGACGGGGCGGCGGTGGCGCCCGCAGGCAACCCGAGCTAGGATGTACACCATGTACAAGGCATGGCCCCTCCTCCTCGGCCTGATGCTTGCCGCCCCGGGCGCCGGGGCGAACGAGCTTGTCGTCGTCGAGGCCAAGGGCGTGGAACTCGCCCCCGGGGCGAAGGTCGACGGCACGAAGGTGCTGGCCCTTGCCGCCGGCCAGCGGGTGACGCTGATCGCGGCCGACGGGCGCACGGTCAAGCTGCGCGGCCCCTATGAAGAAGCGCCCGCACCGGCCGCCGGCCAGACCGCCAGCATGGGCGACGCGCTCAAGAACCTGATGAACCAGCGCGGGTCCGGCACGGCCCAGCTCGGTGTCGTGCGCGCCGCAGGCGACGCGGCCGAACTGCCCGAGCCGTGGGTCGTGGACGTCGGCCGCTCGGGTGCGCGCTGCCTGCCGGCCGCCGGCGTGCCCGTGCTGTGGGGCCCGAAATTCGCCGCGAACGCGGAGCTTGCCATCGAGCCCGCCGACCACAGCTGGCGCGCCAAGGGAACGTGGCCGGCCGAGACCGACCGGCTGGCGCTGGCCGGGCGCATCCCGCTGGTCGACGGCACCTCGTACGTGTTCAGCGTCGGCGGCAATCCGGCCAACGTGACGATCCACCGGATGCCGGCGGGCTTCGTCGATCCGGTGCTGCAGGCCGCCTGGATGATCGAGAAGGGCTGCGAGGACCAGGCGCGCGCACTGGTACGCGAAGCGCAGCGCTAGGGATGGACACGGCGGCCGTCTTCAAGCGCGTCGCCACGACGCTCGCCATCGCGGCCATCGCCGGATCCGTCACGTTCGGCATCTTCCATTTCTTCCCGTTCCTGGGCACGGCCGAACGCTGGACGCGCGATTTCCGCATCGCGAACATGTCGCCGCCCGAGTCGCAGCATCCCGACATCGTCGTGGCGGCGATCACCGAGGAGACGCTTTCGTCTTTCCCGTACCGCTCGCCGGTCGACCGCAAGTTCCTTGCCGACGCGGTGCGCGCGATCGCCGCCAAGGGCGCCAAGGCGATCCTGATCGACGTGCTCTTCGACCAGGAGACCGAGGAGGAGAAGGACGACGAGCTTCGCGAAGCGCTGGCGGAGCTGACGATCCCGTTCTCGATCAGCTACTCGGACTCGCCCACCTACGTGACCGACGAGCAGCTCGCCTATCTCGACGATTTCGTGAAGCCGGCGTGGCGCGGCCTTGCCGACATCGAGCCCGACAAGACCGACGGCATCATCCGCTTCGTGCCGCCGCCGCGCACCGTGAAGGACGGCACCTACGTTCCCAACGTCGCCGCGCGCGTGGCCGAGCTGCTGGGGGCGACGATCCCCGACAAGCAGAGCATCATCGCCTGGCGCGGCGAGCCCGACAGCGCCACGGCCCCGTTCCGCGAGTTCCCGGCCCATGCCGTGCGCGTGCTGCCGGAAGCGTGGTTCAAGGACAAGATCGTGCTGGTGGGCGCCAACCTGTCGCTCACCGACCGCTACCGCACGCCCTTCTCGATCGGGCGCGACGTGGGCGACAACCGCATGGCCGGGATCGTGATCCAGGCGCACATCCTGGCGCAGATGCTGGAAGGGCGCGTGGCGCCCGAGGAACGCGCCTTCGTGCCGCACCTCGTGACGCTGGCGCTGCTTGCACTCATCGGCGCCGCGTTGGGAAGCACGGGCGTGCCGATCTGGGCGCGCATGGCCGGTGCCGCACTCGCCGTCGTGCTGCTGTGGGCCGCGGGCTGGTACCTGTTCAAGGCCGACCATCCGTTCGTGCCGCTGGTCGAGGCGATGACCGGCGGGCGCAACGTTCTCGTCCCGCTGATCGAGCCCATCGTGGCGCTGGGCATGGCGCTGTGGCTGTCCGACGCGTGGTCGGGGCGCGAAGAACGCCAGCAGAAGAAGTTCATCCAGGGCGTTTTCAGCAAGTACGTGTCAGCCGACCTGCTGAACGAGATCGTCAAGGACCCCAAGAAGCTCGATCTTTCGGCGAGCCGCCGGCCGATGTCGCTGATCTTCACCGACGTGCAGGGCTTCACGACATTGTCGGAGAAGCTGGAGGCAGCACACCTCGCCGACGTGCTCAACCGCTATCTCGACGGCGGCTGCCGCGAGATCTGGAAGTACGGCGGCACGATCAACCAGTTCACCGGCGACGCGATCTACGCGATGTTCAACGCGCCCCGCGAGCAGCCCGACCACGCGAAGCTGGCGCTGAAGGCGGCCCTCGACATCGACACGTTCTCCGAGGCGTTCCGTGCGGGCGAGCGCGCCAAGGGCGTGGACATGGGCATGACGCGCATCGGCGTGCACACGGCCGAGGCGAACGTGGGCAATTTCGGCTCGCTCGACCGTTATGAGTATAAAGCGCTTGGCGATGCAGTGAACACGGCCGCACGCCTCGAAGGCCTCAACAAGTACTTCGGCACGCGCATCCTGATCACGCAGCAGACGCGCGACGCCTCGCCGGAGATCCCGTGCCGCAAGGTGGGCGGCGTGATCGTCAAGGGCAAGAGCGAGCCCATCCATGTCTACGAACCGCTGACCGGCGCGCGCGCCACCGACGAGAACACGCAGCTCTATCTCGCCGCGTTCGAGCTGATGAAGGCGAAGGACCCGGCGGCCCTCGCCGCGTTCGAGGACCTCTGCAAGCGCTACCCGGACGACGCGCTCGCCGAATACCATCTCGACCGCCTCAAGGAAGGCGAGACCGGCGAGGTCTTCGCGATGGCGGAGAAGTA
>JBIKWI010000265.1:0-3673 GCA_044356395.1 Tagaea sp.
GATGGGCAGGCTCATCAGGGCGAGGACGACGCCGCCGACGACGGGTGCAGATCGCGGCATGCCGAAGAACTGCAGGAACACCGCCAGGCCGAGAAGGCCGTAGACGATCGACGGGACGGCGGCAAGATTGTTGATGTTGACCTCGACCAGATCCGTGAAGCGGTTCTTCGGCGCATACTCTTCGAGATAGATCGCCGCCGCCACGCCCATCGGGAAGGCCAGCAGAAGCGTTATCCCGAGGGTCAGGAACGAGCCGACGACGCCGCCCCACACACCGACAAGCTCGGGCTGCCGGCTGTCGGCCGCCGTGAAGAACCGGGTATTGAAGCGCTTCTCCAGACGTCCTTCGGCGGCAAGGCGGTCGAGCCAGCCGAGCTGGGCATCGTTGACCCGGCGCGAGCTTTCAGGAACGTCGCGGGACGAGTGGCCTTTCTGGATCATGTCGATATCGGACGACGTCAGCAGCCAGACTTCCCGGCGTTGCCCGAGGAGACTGGGATCCGCCGTGATCATCCGCAGCAGTTCGATCTGCGCGCCGTCGGACAGGAGCGCGTCGAGCTGGCGTTGCGGAAGTCGGCCGCGCACTTCCGGGAACTTCTCCTGGAGCGCAGCCCGCACGACCGCCGCCCAGTTCGCCTGGCGGTAGGCAGCCGGATCGCGCTTTCCGTCCGGGTCGACGATGGCGGGGTCGAAATGCACCGGGAGCCGGATGTGGGTCTGGACGAAAGCGGTCGAGCCGTTCGAAAGGATGGTCAAGAGCAGGAGGAACAGGGCCCCGATCGCGAACGAAAGGGCTACCATCCCGTAGAACTTGAACCGGCGTTCGGCGGCATAGCGCTTCTCCAGCCGCTTGCGCGCCGCATCGCTGGTGTGTTTCGAGGACGATCCGGCAGGAAGGGCGATGTCGGTCATTCGTACTGCTCCCTGTACTTGCGCACGATCCGCATCGCGAGGATGTTGAGGGCAAGGGTCACGGCGAACAGGACGAGACCCAGCGCGAAGGCCGAAAGCGTCTTCGGGCTGTCGAACTCCTGGTCGCCGACCAGCAGTGCCGCGATATGCACCGTGACCGTCGTGACCGCATTGAGGGGGTTTGCGGTCAGATTGGCCGCAAGACCGGCCGCCATGACGACGATCATCGTCTCGCCCAATGCGCGGCTGAAAGCCAGGATGACCGAAGCCGCGATGCCGGGCAGCGCCGCCGGCAGGATCACCTTCTTGATGGTTTCGGACTTCGTCGCCCCGAGACCGTAGGACGCATCGCGCATCGACTGGGGAACGGCATTGATCACGTCGTCCGACAGGGACGAGACGAACGGGATGATCATGATCCCCATCACGAGGCCGGCGGCAAGCCCGGACTGGGAGGCGACCTCCAGTCCGATGGCGGCACCCGCCTCCCGCACGAACGGTGCCACCGTCAGCGCACCGAAGAAGCCGTACACGACCGTCGGAATGCCCGCGAGGATCTCGAGGAGCGGCTTCGCGACCGACCGCACCTTCGCCGGCGCATAGTCGGCCATGTAGACGGCGGACATCAGGCCGATCGGAACCGCGACCAGCATCGAGATCGTCGCGATCAGGAGCGTTCCGGTGAACAGGGGTACGGCTCCGAACGCGCCCGACGAGCCGACCTGGTCTGCACGGATGGCGGTCTGCGGGCTCCATGTCAGCCCGAACAGAAAGTCCGTCGCCGGAACGGCGATGAAGAAACGTGCCGCTTCGAACACCAGCGAAAGCACGATGCCGATCGTCGTGAGGACCGCGATGATCGAGCAGATGATCAGGATGACGCCGATGATCCCTTCGACGCGGTTGCGCGCGCGCATCTGCGGCGCGATCTGGCTGCGCGCCAGGAGCAGGCCGACCATGCCGGCCGCAAGTCCGATGAGCCACATCGCCGACCGGGCGATGCCTGCAAGATTCCGGTAGGTATCGACCGCCGCCTGGACGGCGGGCGTCGCGGTCGCCGAAGCGATGTTGCCTGCCGCGATGTTGCGGATGTCCGTGATGACGAGGCTGAGCCTGTCGGCCGGCAGCGAACGGATCTCGTCCGGGAGGGCCGCAACCACGAGCGACTTGACGATCCAGTCGGAGGACGCGGTCCACAGCGAGATCAGCAGCAGCGCGGGCAGCCCGCACCACAGCGCGACATAGTAGCCGTAGTAGGAGGTGAGCGAATGAAGGCGCACCGCTCCACCGCTCTGGCGATCGACGGCGGTGGCCTTGCCCATCCGGTATCCGACGGCGGACAGGGCGAGCAGCACGCAAAGAAGGAAGATCGTATTCATCGGACCGTCTTGCGCCCCCCGCGCATGTCGACGGAAACAGGAAGAAAGCGCGCCGGCCCCCGGACCGAGGGAGCCGGCGCGCCTGCCGTCACATCGTCAGCGGCTGGAGAGCCAGCGCGCCGGCACGCACCTTCGCGGCCTCGGCGGCCGGAAGGACCACGAGGCCCTTCTTCTCCAGGTAGCCGTTGTCGCCCATCGCGCGGTCACTCGTGTACTCGGTGACGAATTCCCGGATGCCCGGGATCACGCCGATGTGCGCGCGCTTGACGTAGATGTACATGTCGCGGGCAATCGGATACTTGCCGTCCGCGATGGCTTCGGGGGTCGGCTCGACGCCGCCGATCACCTTGCCTTCGATCTTGTCAGGGTTTTCCTCGAGGAACGAGAAGCCGAAGATCCCCATCGTGCCCGGACGCCCGGTCGTCAGGCGCTGGACGATCAGGTTGTCGTTCTCGCCGCCTTCGATGAACTTGCCGTCCTCACGGATGGACTGGCAGGCCTTGGCGCGGGCCGCGTTGTCGGCGATCAGCGTCCTCATCTCGGCGACCATGCCGCAACCGGCGAGAAGCGCGAGTTCGTTGAACGAGTCGCGCGTGCCCGAGGTCGGCGGCGGGCCGATGACTTCGATGTCGAGCGCCGGAAGTGCTGCGTCGATCTGGTTCCAGCGGGTGTAGGGATTGTTGACGAGCTGGCCGTTGACCGGCACCTGGCGCGCCAGCGCGAGGAAGACGTGCTGCAGCGTCAGGTTCATCTTCTCGGCCCCCTTCTTGGTCGCGAGAACGATGCCGTCGAAGCCGATCTTCACTTCGACGATGTCGGTCACGCCGTTCGTCTTGCACTGCTCGAACTCGGACTTCGTCATGCGCCGCGAGGCGTTCGTCACGTCCGGATGCTGGACGCCGACGCCGCCGCAGAACAGGCGCATGCCGCCGCCCGTCCCGGTCGACTCGACGATCGGGGCCTTGAAGCCGCCGGTGCGCTGGAACTGTTCGGCCACGGCGGTCGTGAACGGGAACACCGTCGACGAACCGACGATGCGGATCTGGTCGCGCGCCTGCTGCGCGTTCGCGGGGGCGGACGCGGCACCGGCGATCAGGGTGGTGGCTGCGAGTGCCGCCACGAGAGTTGTCTTGCGGTTCAAAGGAATCTCCTTTTTCGGTCGGAACGTGAAACCCGACGCGCACCCTAGTGTTGGGACCGGACAAAAATATTGAAGTTACGTTGCCGATTTATGACGCTGGTCGTGGGGGCGGCGCACGCACCCTTAAAGCGCTGATCAATCGACATGAATATGGCTGGCGAGCCGTCTTCGGGCCGGGTCTGTCGGGCCCGCTGCCGGTCCGGATCGGACGCTCGGCAATAAAAAAGGCCGCCGACTCCGG
>JBIKWI010000290.1:0-3169 GCA_044356395.1 Tagaea sp.
GACAAGTTCGGCTCCTGGCGCGGTCGACATCGTCAGGACGAAAGACGTCCGCGGCGTCCGGGCAGGCCCGGGCGCCGCGTCGTCTTGCGATCGATTCGACCTAGTAGGCGTATTTGAACTCGGGCAGCTTCTGCAGCGATTCCTTCGTGGCGCCGCGCAGGATGACCTTCTCTTCGCGAAGCTCGAGGTTGCTGTACGGGATGACGACATACGACGTGCCCACGCCGAGGAAGCCGCCGACCGAAAGCACCGCGAAGGGCACCCGGTCGTTCGGCGTGACGATCAGGTCGTCGATCTTGCCGACGTTTTCATTGGCTTCGTTGAAGACGGAGGCGCCGACGACCTTCGACGTCCGGTAGCCGGTCGCGAGCGCCTGCGCGTCGACGCGCACGAGCGAGATGGTCTGCGGCGTGCCTTGGGCGAACGCGGGACCGGGTGCGAACGCGGGAGCGGCAAGAACGGCCGCGGCGACGATGGCGGCGGAAAGGATCGGGAGACGGGACATGGTTTTTCCTTCGGTTGTCTGGATGGAGGCTGGGGATGGCGGACCCTATCGGGTCGGCCGGCCCGCGAAAGCGCCGGAAAATACTCACGCCGCCGGCGGGTTCGCGCCGGCGCGGAGCGTCGGCTTCGCGCCCGGGCCGGCACGGCGCTAGAATGGCCACATGCCGCAGATCGAAGCCCACTACGCCAGCTCCGACATTGCCGCACGCCTGATCGCGGCGTTGCGCGCCGCCAAGGGGGCCGACGTCGCGATCACGCCCGAAGCGCTGGCGCCCCTCGACCATTTCCACAATCGCGGCGTCGTCGCCACGCGCGAACTTCTGGCGATGCTTGCGCCGCCGCCCGGCGACCATGTGCTCGACATCGGCTGCGGCATCGGCGGGCCGGCGCGCTGGATCGCCAAGGCGGCCGGCTGCCGCGTGACCGGCATCGACCTGGTGCCGGAATTCTGCGCGGCGGCCGAGGCCCTGTGCGCCGCGACCGGCCAGTCCGGAACCGTGACGGTCCGCACCGGCAACGCACTTGCCCTGCCCTTCGCCGACGCCACGTTCGAGCGTGCCTATTCCCAGAACGTCGCGATGAACATCGCCGACAAGCCGGCGATGTATCGCGAGGCGCTGCGGGTGCTCAAGCCAGGCGGCACGCTCGCCTTGTCCAATCTCGGGGCCGGTGCGAACGGGCCGGCGCACTATCCCACGCCGTGGGCGGCGGATGCGGGTGCGAGCTTCCTTGCCACGCTCGACGAGACGCGCCGCGATCTGGAAGAAGCCGGCTTCGTCGTCGTGTCGATCGCGGATACGACGGCGCATGTGCGCGACACGCTGGCTGCCATGCGCGCGAAAATGGCCGCCAACGGCCGGCCGGCGCTGTTCACGCACGTGCTGATGGGCGAGCGCATGTGGACCTATCAGGACAACGTGTTCCGCAGTCTCGACGAAGGCCGTCTGTCCGTGATCGAAGCGGTGGCGCGCAGGCCGCAAATATTATAGGTTTATTTACTTGATGTGTGCGCCAGCCTGTGCCAAGATGACTTCCAGGTTCGCCGTGCTCTTTGACAAGTGAATAGGTTGCACGTTGCGCGGAATCTCCGTCCGGTTACATTCCTTTAACTTCAATTGGTTAAATAGGTTACCGTAACCAGTCGTAACGCAATGATTTGCGGTCGGGCTCAGCCGGCCGCAAGTTCTTCGGACGGGTCGAAGTCGACTTCCACTTTGGCACCGTTCGGATCGTTAAAGAATATTTGCCAAACATTCGTTCCCGTCTGGCGCGAGAGCCGGTAGTCGATGCCGTTCGCCTTCAGCCGCTCGACCGTTGCGGCAAGGCCGGTGGCGCTGAAGGCCATGTGGTCGATCACGCCGGCCGGCGGGTCCGGCATCTTGCGCCCGGCCACCACATGCAGCACCCACTGCTCGCCGACATAGAACCAGATGCCGGGAAAGCCCATGTCGGGCCGGTAGCCTTCCTTGAGGCCGAGGATCCCGCCGTAGAAGCGGCGCGTCTCCTCGATGTCGCGGGCGAGGATCGTAAAATGGTTCATGCCGGTGACGTTCATCTGGCCGTCGCTCCCCCGATGATGCGCGCGATCGCGTCGTAGCCGCGCCGCCTTGCGTGTTCGAGCGGCGTGATCCCGTCGCGGTCGGCGATGTCGTTGCGCGCACCCTTGCCCACGAGCAGGCGCACGATCTCGGTGTGGGCCGGCCCGCCGTCGCCGAGGATGACGGCCTCCAGCAGCGCGGTCCAGCCCAGCCGGTTGACATGGTCGATGTCGATGGCGGTCTCGAGCAGGATGCGCACCGTCTCGACATGGCCGTGATGGGCGGCCGGGATCAGCGCGGTGCCGCCATAGCGGTTGACCGATTTGAGTTCGGCGCCGTTCGCCAGCGTCAGGCGCAGGATCGCGTTGCGGCCTTCCGCCCCGGCATAGAGGAAAGGGCTGTCGGCGATCGCGTCCTTCGCGTTGACGTCGGCCCCCGCCGCGACCAGCACGCGGGCGGCCGCCACATGGTCGCCGTGCGTGGCGAGCAGCAGCGCCGTGCGGCCGCCGGCATCGCGCGCGTCGACGGCAGCACCCGCCGCAAGGGCCTTCGTGCAGGCGGCGGCGTCGCCCCTGGCCGCTGCGGCAAGGAGTTCCCCATCGGCAGGCCGGAGCGTCTGGGCGTGCGCCATGTCGATCAGGCCGGCACAAGTCAGTGCCGCTCCGGTGAGAAAGGTCCGTCGTCGCATCGGCGACTACAATGCGCCCGGCAGCGTCCCGGCTCAACTCCGGTGAAAAATCCGCGCGACGGACCGACCGGACTGCTAGGGTTTCGGTCGTGCAGATGCTCGATGCGATTCCTTCTCCGGTCCTTGTTCCGACGCTGGCGGCGGGCGTGCCGCGCGACCTGTGCACCGACTGCGGCATCTCGCGCACCGCCGAGCCCAAACGCTGCGGCACGGCCTGCCAGTTCATCAAGCCCGACTATCCGCGTCTCGAAGCGCAGGTCCATGGACGCGCCCGCGACCCGGCCCGCGCGGACGAAACGCATTTCGGACCCTTCCGGCGCATGGTGCGCGCCTCGCTGAAGGCCCCGCTCGACGGCGCGCAGTGGACCGGCATCGCCACGCGCATCGCCGAGAAGCTGCTGGCGACGAAGGCCGTGGACGCGGTGCTCGCCATGGCACC
>JBIKWI010000138.1:0-9538 GCA_044356395.1 Tagaea sp.
CCGGCCGACCGCTGGAAGCCGATGCCTGTCATCGTCACCGAAGCTTTCGGCATGGCGCAGTGCCGCGGCATGCGGATGGGCTATGCCCCGCTGCTGGCGCTGCTGGAACCGGCACGCGCGCGCGGCTTCAGGCGGCTCGCCATCGTCGGCATTCCCTGCCAGGTCTACGCGCTGCGCGCGATCGAGAAGGAGATGGGCTTCGAGCGGCTCTACGTGATCGGCACGCCGTGCTCGGACAACACGACGACCGCGAACTTCCACAAGTTCCTCGAGCTGCTCGCCGACGATCCCGGCACGATCACCTATCTCGAGTTCCGCGCCGACTACCATGTCGAGCTGCGCTTCTCCGACGGACGGAAAAGGGAAATAACGTTTCTCGAATTGCCGATCTCGAAGCTGCCGCGCGACTTCTTCCCCCTCACCTGCCGCACCTGCGTCGACTACACCAACGTCCTTGCCGACATCACGGTCGGCTACATGGGCGGCGAAGGCGAGCAGTGGCTGATCGTGCGCAACGGACGCGGCGAGGAGCTGCTCGCGCTGCTCGGCGACGAGGTCGTTACGAAAGAACCCCGCAGTGCGGGCAAGCGCACCGGCCCCGTGAAGGGCTTCCTTGCCAACACGCTGCGCGCGGCCGGCGGCCTGCCGCTGCGCCGCATGCCCGACTGGTTGCGCCCCGTCGTGGGCTGGCTGATGCCGCGCATCGGCCCGCGCGGGCTGGAGTTCGCGCGCGCGCGCGTCGAGATGAAGGCGGTCGAGACGGTCGTGCATCTGCGCCGCGAACGCGCGCGCCGGCTGCGCGCGATGGTGCCCGACCATGTCTGGCGCCTCGTGAAGCCCTACGGGCTCGTGCCCGCCGACGACGAGACGAGGCGCCGATGACCGACCTTCGACCCGACGAATGGCTGCTGTCGCTGGCCGGCAACGTAAGGCTGGTGGTCCCGGCCGACCTTGGCGGCATCTCGAGCTTCATCTTCCTCGAACAGGAAGACTGGTTCGAGGACGAGGCGCCCTTCGTGCGCGCCCTCGCCCCGCACCTGCGCATGGCGCTCGACATCGGCGCCAATCTCGGCTTCTACGCGGCGACGCTGGCCGCGGCACGCGTGCCCGTGCTCGCCTTCGAACCCCAGCCGGCCCTGGCCGACAAGCTGCGTCGGTCGGCCGCCGCGATGCCGGGCGTTCAGCTCAGCGTGTTCGAGGTGGCGCTGGGCGATGCACCCGGCACGGCCGAGTTCGGCGGCCATCAGTTCCACGAGGGCGCGCATATGGGAACCGGCGGCGAGCTGCGCGTGCAGGTCCAGCGCCTCGACGACGTGCTTCCGCCGGCCTACGCGCAAGCCGTGGATTTCGCGAAGATCGACATCGAAGGTGCAGAACTCAGCGCCATCCGAGGCGCTGCCGGGTTCCTGGCCGCGGGCAACCCGCTCGTGATGATCGAGATCCGCGACGGCACCAACTACGACCTCAAACCGCTGCAGGCCCTCGAAGCGCACGGTTTCCAGCGATACAGGCTCGTACCCGCTCTCAATTGCCTCGTTCCCATGGGCGACAATCCGGAAGCGCCCGACCAGCTCAATGCCTTCGCCGCCAAGCCCGCGCGCGCCGAAGCTCTCGCCCGGCTCGGCCTGCTCTGCCGGACGGAAACGGTGGACGATCTTTCCGGTGCCGACGGATATGCGCGCGGCCTCGCACACCATGCGCGTTCGCTCGACAAGGCGCGCACGCCCGGGCAGCGTCACGCCGACCTGCTTCGCGCGCTGGCCCTGCTGGAGGCCGCTCCGCCCGCCCTTGCCCGCGACCTGTCGGCCGCCCGGGTCTACGCCGATCTCGGCCGCTGCCGCCGGGCCTCCCGGCTCGTCGAGCCGCACGTCGCCGCAGCGCTCGCGGGCACGCTCGACGTTCCCGCCGGCCCCTTCCTCTGCCCGCTCGCGCGTTACGAAGGACGGCAATCGCCGCAGGGGCGAACGGCATGGTGCCGCGCGCTCGTGCTCGAGAGCTTCCATGAACTGAACGCGCCGTCGTCGCTGTTCGCCGTTCCGGCCGGCCGCGAAGAAGCCCTCGAGTTCGTGATCGCCGCGGGCCTTGCGACGCCCGAAACGGTCCGACGGCTGTTCCTCTACCGGCTCGCCACCGGACGCCATGCGGCCAAGGTTCCCAATCCGCTGCTCGCCATTCCGGGGCCGGCCAATCTCAACGCCGCATTCTGGCAATATCCGCAGTTCTACGGCGGCTAGGCCGCGTCCTCGCCCGAGCGCGAGATCGTGCGGTCGCGGCCCACGAAGCAGCTCATCGCGAGGCCCATCGCGACCAGGCTCGCGATCATCGCCGAGCCGCCGAGGGACAGCAGCGGCAGCGGCTCGCCCACCACCGGCAGCAGGCCCGCGACCATCGCGACATTGACGAAGACGTTGGCGAAGAACATCGCCGCCACGCCGGTCGCGAGCAGCCGGGCGAACACGCTGCGCGCCCGCACCGCGATCGCCAGCAGGAACACGAGGATCGTCGCATAGACGCCCAGCAGCGACATCGATCCGACGAGACCGAACTCCTCGGCGAGGACGGCGAAGATGAAGTCGGTCTGCTTTTCGGGCAGGAACTGGAGCTGGCTCTGCGAGCCTTGCGCGAACCCCTTGCCCCAGATCCCGCCCGAGCCCAGCGCGATGCGCGACTGGATGATGTGGTAGCCCGCACCCAGCGGGTCGCTCTCGGGGTTCATGAAGGTAAGCACCCGGCGCTTCTGGTAGTCGTGCAGGAAGCTCCAGGCGACCGGAACCGCACCCGCCACGCAGGCGCCGAGAAGCGCGAACTTCCACAGCCGCACGCCGGCCGCGAAGAACACGACCATGCCCGTGAACGCGATCAGCAGTGCCGACCCGAGCTTCGGCTGGACGAGCACCAGCGCCGCCGGGACCAGCACCAGTGCCGCCGGCCAGACGAGGAACAGCGGATTGGCCATGCGTTCCTGCGACATGCCGTGGAAATAGCGCGCGACGACGAGCACGACGCCGATCTTGACGAACTCCGACGGCTGCACGCGCACGACGCCCAGATCGAGCCACCGCTTGGCCCCCATGCCGGCGACGCCGGCGATCTCCACGCCGACGAGCAACAGGACGCCGAACGCGTAGACGACGTAGGCGAAGCGGAACCAGTCGCGGATGTCGATCAGGGCGGCCGCGAGCATCATCACGAGCCCGATACCGACGAAGATCGCCTGGCGCTGGGCCCACGGCTCCCAGTCGCCGCCGGCGGCCGAATAGAGCATGGCGCAGCTCACGGCCGTCAGGAGGACGATCAGCAGGACGAGCAGCCATGGCACGTCCTTGAGGCGCCCGAAGATGCCCGGACGTGCGCGGTGGGTGGTGAGGCCGATCGCCATGCGCCCTCTCTAGCCGAACCTATACCTTATAGCATTGAACAACCGCGTGAATCCCCGGTCCGGGCGACGATTTGTCCCTCCTTTACGATTAACCATTCTTTTACTATAATCGTAGGGTTGAACTGATCCACGGAGAATCCCGATGGCATTGACGATCTCGCAGGCGGCGCAGCCGATCCTGGACTTCCGGAACGCGAAGACCGAAACCTTCAACGACGTCACGAGCGATTTTGCGGACCGCACCAAGCAGCGCGTGCTGACTCAGGTGTCGCAGGGTAACCGGATCGCGAGCAATGCGCTGGCCGCCATCAACGGGCGCGGCAGCAACGTCGATATCTCGGCCTGACACCAGCGGTTCCAGCCGGCCGGACATGACGAGCGCCAGCCGTTTCGGGTGTGGCGCTTCTGGCGTTGGCGACCTGTGCTAGCATTCGGAGACGTCAGCGAGTCGTTTCTCCAGCCCCGCGAGGCCACGATGGCCGGTCCCGTCTACACCCTGAAGGTCACGGCCGACGAGGCCAAGCTGATGGTCTATCTGCTGCGTCAGGCGCAGATGAAAGGCGATTCTGCCATCGCGATGGGGATCGCGGAAAAAGACCTGCTGGCGCTGACGATGGACAACTACAAGAGCCTCGCCGACAAGCTCGAGGAAGCGACGATCGGCAAGCGGCCGGCCCGCCCCCAGAACGTCAAGAAATGGATCCCCGGTCAGACCGTGGCGGCCAGGAAGTTCTCGTCCGGGGCAAAGCGCTGACCGGCACTCAGACCCGCGCGCGCATCTCGTAGAAGGCGTCCTCGACCGCCCGGGCCAGACCGGCGCCGTCACAAAGCTCGCTCGCGCGCATGCGGGGCCGCAGGCCGGCCCGGATTTCGGAAAGACCGTCGAGATCGCCGGCTGCCGCGACCGCCCGATCGACATAGGCATCGACCGTGTCGCAGCACCAGTCGTCCATACCCAGCGCGCCCAACAGGCAGTCGCCATAGCGGCCAAGCGGTGCGCGGTCGCGCTTCGAAACGACCGGCACCCCCATCCACAGCGCTTCGAAACTCGTCACCCCCCCGTTGTGGACGAACGGATCGAGCGCGATGTCGACGTCGCGATATGCCGACCATGTCGCCGGCTGCGGGCGCGTGTAACGAAGGTCGAGCCGCTCCGGCGCGATCCCATGCACGGCGAAGCGTGCCGCCACCCGGGCCCTGACATCCGCGTCGACGAACGGCAATGCGTTGAGGAAGAGCCGTGCGTTCGCGACCCGCGACAGGATCCGCGACCACGCCTCGACGACGCCATCGTTGATGCGCACGAGACGCGAAAAACTCGCGAATGTCACGTGTCCACGCCTCAGTGCCGGAAGCTTCCCCGGTTCCGGCATCTCGCCGGGCGGATCGTAGGCGAAGCAGGCCCGCGGCAGGCGCCAGGCACCTTCGACAAGCCCGGCCTCCGCCCCCGGCGGCAGCATCCTCGAATCGCCGAGATACCAGTCGATCGCCGCCATCCCCGTGGTGCCGCCATAGCCGAGCCACGTCACCTGCACGGGTGCCGGCCGCCGCGCAAATGCCTTCAGGCGCGTCCCGGCGGTGTGGCCGCCGAGATCGACCAGCACGTCGATGCCATCGGCACGGATCGCATCGGCAAGCTTCGCATCGTCGAGGTTGGCCACGTCGCGCCAGTTCCCGAGGCAGCTGCGGAAGCGCTCCGTCTCCCGATCGGGCTCGGCCGTGGCGCTGTAGGCGAAGCTCTCGATCCGGGTGCCGTCGTGATTCTCGACCAGCGGACGAAGGAAATGGCGAACCGAATGGGCGCGAAGGTCCTGCGAAACGTAGCCGACGCGAAGGCGTCGCGCATGCAGCGACGGGACGGGAAAATCCGGCCGAGGCTGCTCGGGCGCGAAACGCGCTGCCCATTCGAGATAGCGGGCCTTCAGCGCTTCGGCCGACAGCGAAGGATCGTAGTTCGCCGCGAAAAGGTCGTCGGTCCACGCCTGCTCGAATTCCGGCGAAATCCGGATCGCCGCCGCGAACGCCGCACGCGCCTCGGCGATCCGCCCTTCCTGGAGCAGGACCGTACCCAGCAATTGCTGGGCACGCGCCGGATCGCTTGCACCCTCGAGTGCGGCCCTGGCTTCGCGTTCGGCGCGGGTGAATTCGCCGAAGGCCATTGCATTCACCGAGCGCCGCTGCGCCAGTTCCGACGAGCGCACGCCGGCACGCTCGGCCGCATCGAGAGAGGCGGCGACGGCTTCATAGCGGCCAAGCCGGTGCAGCAGGTCGACATGGACGATGCGTGCTTCGACGGAATCCGGCGCAAGCTTCAGGCAGGTCTCGAGATCGGCGATCGCGGACTCGCCGTCTCCCGCCGTCGCGGCTGCCCTTGCCCGCACCAGATACGGGCCGGGCAGGCCGTCGGCGAGCGCCACGGCCTCGCCAGCCGTGCGCCGCGCCTCGTCGACGAAACCGGTCGCGAGATAGACCTGTGCGCAGACGAGCTTCGCATCGGCGTGCGACGCGGCTTCCCGCTCGTGATCGAGGGCACGCGCATGTGCCAGCGCCTCCCGCCACGCGCCCGCGTTCGCGTGTCGGGCGATCGTGGCGATGGACGCGAATATCTGCTCTGTCACGCAGCCGGCTTGGAGGCGATCGCCTCTTCAAGCTCGTAGAAGGTCGGCTGCAGTTCCGAAGGAACGCTCTTGCGGCCGATTTCGGTCGAGATCTGCGGGGCGTTGCCCTGCAGGTGCGCCACGAAGGTGTCGCGGATGATCTCGTAGAACTTGAATTCGTCCTCGTAGACCTGCTTCAGGCGGGCGGCCATCGGACCGATGATGCCGTAGGAAAGCAGCACGCCGAGGAACGTTCCCACGAGCGCCGAACCGATCAGTCCGCCCAGGATGATCGGCGGCTGGTCGATCGACGACATGGTTTTGATCACGCCCATGACGGCCGCGACGATGCCGAGTGCCGGGCACGCGTCCGCCGTGGTGGCCAGCGCGTTGCCGCCGCGCATGACCTCGTGGTGGTGCTTCTCGAGTTCCTTGTTGAAGATCTCTTCCAGCTGGTGGGCGTCTTCGACGCCCATCGAAAGCATGCGCATGTGGTCGCAGATCAGCGCGATCGCATACTTGTTCGCCAGCACCTTCGGGTAGGCCATGAAGATGTTGGACTCGTCGGGCTTCTCGATGTGCGGTTCGACCGCCAGCGTGCCCTTCGAGCGCGCGAGCTTGAGGATCGTGAAGATCAGGCACAGCAGGTCGATATAGTCCTCGCGCTTGTATTTCGGGCCGCTGAACACGCGGCCGAAATCCTTGAGCGCATGGCTGATGACGGAGCCCGAATTGCCGACGAGGAACGAACCGGCCGCCGAGCCGCCGATGATCAGGAACTCGAACGGCAGGGCCTTGAGGATGATGCCGATCTTGCCGCCGGCGATGATGTAGCCGCCGAATACGCAAAACAGCACCAGCAGCAACCCGACAATTGCGAACATCCGTCCCTCCTTGGGACCCCGATCGATAAAACCCGACTCGGTATGCTAGCGGCGATTGGTTAACGGATCGTAAGCTACCGGAAAAACCTTCGCTTTCCAAACGCTTGGGTCGATCCCCGAAATCGTGCGAAAAAGAATGAACCGGCCTGCGGTAACGATCAAGGGGCCTCCCCGCCTGCCCGGTCGCCGACCACGCTCAGGACAGGCTTGCCGGCCGGTGCCGCCGCCGCCGGGGCGGCCGCTTCGGCAAGGCGCATCCGGCCCTGCAGCACGATCGAGACCGGAATGGCCGCAAGATAGACGATGCCGAGCGCCAGCAGCGTCGCCCAGGGCGCGCTCGCGAGCATGGCGAAGAACAGGCCGACCATCACCAGGGTCGGAACCATCCAGCCGCGCGGAACATGGAGCTTCTTGCCCGAAAATGTCGGCAGGCGGCTGACCATCAGGAACGCGACGACGGCAAGCGTCAAGGCGCCGACGACCGGCCGGTCGACCCAGCCCGGGCCGACTTCGAAATGCAGCATCATCGGCAGCAAGGCGAGCCCCGCACCTGCGGGCGCCGGAACGCCGGTGAAGAAATGTCCAGACCAGCGCGGCGGATTGGGATCGGCGAGTGCCGTGTTGAAACGCGCGAGGCGCAATGCGCAGCACACCGCGAAGCCGAGAGCGATCACCCAGCCAACCCCGCCCCAGGCGTTGAGAACCCAGAGATAGACGATGAGCGCCGGTGCGGCGCCGAAGCTTACGAAATCGGATAGCGAGTCGAGTTCGGCACCGAACTTCGAGGTCCCGTTCAGCAGGCGGGCCATGCGGCCGTCGAGACCGTCGAGGATCGCGGCGACGACGATGGCGGCGACTGCCATCTCCCATCGCGCGTCGATGGCGAAACGCACCCCGGACAGCCCCGCGCAAAGCGCGCCGACCGTGATCGCATTGGGGATCAGCCGGTTCATGTGGCCGCCGCCGATCCGCTTGTCCCGGTCGCGCTGGCGGCGCTTGTGCACCCGGCCGAACATCAGCGCGTCTCCCCTTCCCGGCGCGCTTCGCCCGAAGCAAGGTCGGCGATGACCGTCTCGCCACCGATCGTGGTCTGGCCGACGCACACCAGCGGTTCGACGCCTTCCGGCAGGTAGATGTCGCACCGGCTGCCGAAGCGGATCAGGCCATAGCGCTGGCCGGTCCGCACCTCGTCGCCGTCCTTGATGTCGTACAGGATGCGCCGCGCGACGAGGCCCGCGATCTGGACGAACGCGATCTCGCGCCCGTCCGCCATCGCCACCCGCACCGACATGCGCTCGTTGTCGTCCGATGCCTTGTCGAGGGCGGCATTGAGGAACAGGCCCGGCCGATAGCGCGCCCGCACGACCCGGCCGCCGGCCGGCACGCGGTTGACATGGACGTTGAAGACGTTGAGGAAGACCGAAATCCGCGTGAGCGGCCGGTCGCCCATCTCGAGCTCCGGCGGCGGAACGGCCGGCACGATCAGCTGCACCATTCCGTCCGCGGGACTGACGACCAGCCCCGGTCGGGTCGGCACGACACGGTCCGGATCGCGGAAGAAATAGATCATCCACGCTGTGACCAGCGCCAGCACGGCCGCCAGCGGTGCCCAGGCGAAGGCAGCCAGGAACGTCGCGATGACCCCGCCGACGACGAACGGCACGCCGGCCCGATGCATCGGCGCCGATACTGATTTCCACATATCGCTCATAAGTTTAGCCGCCAAATTTCAAGTTTTTAAGCAACAGCAGGCGCCGAGTTTAGCGCCTCGCCCCGAAATTGGCCACTGATGCCCGGCTCAGTTCGTCTTCGGCACTGCAAAGACCTGTCCCGGATAGATCAGGTCCGGATCGCCGATCTGGGCGCGGTTGGCCTCGAAGATCGTGGTGAAGCGCAGGCCCTCGCCATAGACCCGGCGTGCGATCCGCCAGAGCGAATTCCCGGGCTGGACCACGACGATCTGCTGCCCCGGCAGCGGTGCCGTCAACGTATCGCGCTGGAAGCGCGTCTCCGCCCGCGCGACGACACGTCCATCCGGGCCTATCGAGTCCACGCGCAGCGTATAGGTGCCGGGTGCCAGTTCCGCCACCCGCATCTCCCAGCGGCCATCCGGACCGGCCGTGGCGCTAGCGACGGGTTTGTTGTCGACATAGAGGCGCACCGTGGTGCCGGGATCGGCGCGACCCGCGACGACGACCTCCCCCTTCTCGCCGTAGTCGAGTGCATCGATCGCGACGCGCTGACCCGGGATCGGCGTCCCGGGAACCTGGATCACGTTCGGCGCCCGCCCCGGTTCCGTCGGCAGCAAAGCCGCAAGCGGGCCGCCGCCGGGCGCGATCGATCCGCGCGGCGGGACGACCATCGCAACGCTCTGGTCAGACGTCAGCACGCTGCCGTCGGGACCGGGTGCCCGCAGCCGCAGATCGTGCGGGCCGGGGGCAAGCGGTTCGACCGTGACGAAAACCCATTCGCCGCGACCGTCGGCCGTGACCTGGCCGATCTCCTTGTCGCCATCGAGGATCGTGATCGGCGCGTTCGGCGCCGCACGTCCGGCAATGACAGCGTCGCCTGAGGGGCTGACGCGGACGACGTCGAAACTCGGTCGCGTCGCGGTCACGGCCGGCGGCGTCGCCGGCAGCGGCGCGAAAGCCTGGGACGGGTTGGGAACCGCCGGCGCA
>JBIKWI010000329.1:0-12689 GCA_044356395.1 Tagaea sp.
CCCGCATCGCGCAAGGGAAGCCCGTACTGCGCCAGATCGCTGGTCAGCATCTGTAGCATTCCAACACGGATGGGATCTTTGGTCTGTGCAAGTCCGCTGCGGGAGAGATAGGGTGCAACGGCAATCCCACCCATCGCTGCGATGGCGGCGCGTCTCGACATTTTCATATCTGGCACTCCCATGGTTTTTTATGATGGTTCGGCCGAATGTGTCCGTAGCGCGCCTTCCGTCAGATGCTCCCGAACAAGGCGGCGCGTGTCCTCGGGATTTCGTGAGAAGTAGGCGTCTGCGATTTCTTGATGCTCGCCGATCGAGACGTCCGGATCGCCCGCCTTCGATATGGCCAGCGCCCACGCCCAGCTCACTTGTTTGATGCAGGCGTAATAAGACTGGAGAAGCATCGCGTTGTCGCAAGGCTTTACGAGCGCCCGATGGAAGGCAAGGTTCAGCCGGTGATACGCTTTCCGGTCGTGGGCGGCGTCGATCATCTCGGACATGATCGTTCGGATCAGTGCGTGATCCAGATCCGTCGCGCGCATGCACGCGAGTGCGGCAGCTTCCGGCTCAAGGATGGTCCACAATTGATAGAGTTCTTTGACGTCTCGGTCGGTCAATCGGCGGATTGATCGTCCCGACTTCCCCGTCCGCGAGACGAGGCCAGCCTGCTCGAGGCCGATCATCGCCTCGCGCAACGAGGCGCGGCTAATCCCGAGCTCGCGGGCGAGATCCTCTTCGATCACGCGTGAGCCCGGGCTCACGCGTCCGTCGAGGATCAGTCCCTCGATATGGAGTTCGACCCGCGCGGCAAGCGTGGGCTGGTGAAGGGCTTCTCGGATGGATCCCGCGATCTGGATGAGTTCGGACATAGTGGTAGTTCGCCAATTCCAACTTCAGGAGTCAATAGGCGACTGTCCGACCGTCGACGGTTTTTCGTCGACGGTGATTGATTTTTGGATCCGAATAGCTATAAAATTTCGTAATTCACGAGTTTTGGAGAATTTAATTATGCTGTGTGTGGCAAATGGGGAGGTCGTACCTCCAGAGCTGCTGAAGCCATTCTCGGACAGCACGTCGCTATTGAAGGTTCCCGAGGCTTTGCGGCGCCGGTTCTCAGAGGATGGATACGTCTTCTTTCGGAGCGTACTCCCTCGCCAAATCGTGTCCGAGGCGCGTGAAGAAGTTGCCGCTCGCCTCTACGAAATGGATGAGCTGCTGGCGCCGCCGGCAAACGCGATAGCGTCCGGCCGAAGCCGTCGTACCGCGCCCGATTTCGACCGTGGCGGCTTTTGGGAGTCGGTAAGCACCGGGCCGAAGATCAGAAACCTTAGTCACGGCCAGGCGATCCGGGACGTACTGCGTGTCCTGCTCGACAGTGAACCGCTCGCCCATGACTTCCTCTATCTGCGGGCAGCCGCTCGCGGCCGCGCGACGGGCATCCACTACGACTATCCGTTCTTTGCCAGAACCAGCGAGAAGGTCGTGACGACCTGGGTTCCGGTCGGAGACGTCCCAGTCAGCGATGGCCCATTGGTCGTAGTCGAAGGTTCAAACAGATTCTCGGACCTGATTGCCGAAATGCGCCAGATCGATGTGATTCGGGATCCGAACAAGAAGGCGGCCTACGACATTCCGGCGGTCGCTTTTGCCCGAAGTCGCGGGGTGCATCTTCTGACGGAGAACTTCAGGGCCGGCGACATGCTTGTCCTGAACATGTTCACTGCACATGGATCACTCGACAACAGTTCGCCCGAGAACCGCGTCCGCCTGTCGTTCGATATCCGCTACCAACCGTCAACGGAGCCGGCCGATCCGCGCTTCTTCGGCAGGAGCCCCAGCGGTACGACCGGTGCGGGCTACGCAGAACTCAACGGTGCCCGCCCACTTCTCGAGGAGTGGCACGTACGTTAGTAGCTGGCCTACATAACCTGCGCGAGGATCAACGCGGTTCCGTAAAGGCCAACAGCAAAGACGGTATGTGCAAGAATGCTGAAACACCTGACGCGCATGGGATTTGGGCGCTTCGATGCTGCCCAACCCGCCCCCATACCCGGCTGAAGCAGGAACCATCCGGCACCAATTGTTATCATTCCCAGAACCCACGCCGGCAGGAAGGTGGGGTCTGAAACCCACTCCGTTCCTACGGCCAACACCAGAATGCCGGCGTAGAGAATCCCGATCGCATAGTGCGATATCCAGCCGACCGCCCGCTCGTATGGCCATGCCGCGGATATGGCGATGTCTTCGTGAAAGACTTTTCCGCCAAGCAAGCCACAAAACCACCGCCCTACTAGTCCCCAGTTTGGCAATGGCATCTTGAATGCAGCATTCAGGAAGATCGCCCAAATATCCATCAATGCAGTCGCACCAGCACCAATCACCACCACCTTCAACAAAATTTCAGCCATTTCGCCTGCCCCGGGCTTCTTGGAAATCAAGATAAGTTCAAACGCGAAACAGAATCTGCAGCCGCCCGAGAGAATTCGTGACTTCAGCTACTGGTACATTGTGGGCAGGTGCTCCAGCATTGCGCATACCCGAGATCTTGAACACTTAACTCGTCAGTCATGCAGCTCTTTGGCTGCTTCCGATGGAATTGATGGCTCGGTCCGCCCTGCTGGCCGAAGCGGACGCCTACCGTCGGGTGATTCCTGCGCGAGCTTTCGTGCGATTTCACCCAAATATCGCTGAGCAAGACAAGGGTCATATCCATGCATATGGCGTTTCCCTCGAAAAGATCGCGACAGCTTATTTTCGCCTATTTCATGCCGGAAGCAGCCAGAAACGCTCGTTTGACACAAGCTTAGCAACGGCGTCGGCAGCTGCTTCCAATAGCTTCTCGCCCTTCTCCGCAGTCGACGCACGAGGATCCCCGATAACACCATGCGTCGTGCGTGACTTGAAGGAGCGATAGCGGATTGCAGCATCCGTACCAGTAACATCCTTGATCTCGGTTTCCGTCGGACCAACAGCGTTCTGCGCCCGCTCCATATCGACAAACTGAGGGGCAAGATGCAGAAGCATCGACGTCTCGGCTTCGCAGGCATGCCGGACGTTTGTCTGGCGCTCCAGGATTTTCCCGAATTCCTCCTGAGCCAGCAGCCAATACGAGGCTGTCGCAATCGGTGCGTCGAACTCAATCGCAAAGTCATTCACGATCGCGGTCAAGGCTGCAATGTTTCCGCCGTGGCCATTCAACAAGAAGATTCGCCGGAACCCGCCCTTCAAGATCGATCGAACAAGGCAACGGAGTACGGAGTGGAAGGTGGCGAGATCGAGCGAAAGTGTCCCACCAAGCGATAGGTGGTGCTCGGCGAGGCCGTGCCAAACCGTCGGGGCAACGACGACTGGCGTTCGATCTGCGATTTTACGCGCAGCTCGACGCCCTACTTCACCAGACAGCAGCGAATCCACTTGCGTCGGCAAGTGGGGACCATGCTGCTCCGTCGATCCGACGGGAAGGATCACAACGGCATTGCGTGCCGCAAGCGCATTCAATTCGCCGGCCTTCAGTTTCCACCATTCGACTTCAATCATCGTACCCTCCGGGATCCACCATCACGCTCGAGCAATCGCTCCAGAAACGCCTGGGTACGTGCCTCGGCAGGAGTGCTGAAGATCTGCGAGGGCGGTGCACGCTCCACGATTGCTCCCTTGTCCATGAAGATCACGTCGTCAGCCACGTCGCGCGCGAAGCCCATTTCATGGGTCACGACCATCATTGTCATGCCCTGCTCTGCAAGTTGACGCATCGTCTTCAGGACTTCACCGACAAGCTCCGGATCGAGCGCGGAAGTCACTTCGTCGAAGAGCATGATGCGCGGGCGCATGGCGAGCGCTCGGGCGATAGCCGCGCGCTGCTGCTGACCGCCCGAGAGCCTCGCCGGGTAGGCATCACTCTTGTCCTCAAGTCCAACTTTTCGAAGAAGCTCGATCGCGATGTCCCTTGCTTCGCCCGGATTCATGCCGCGAACCCGGCAAGGCGCGAGCGTGATGTTTTCGAGAACGGTGAGATGCGGGAACAGGTTGAAGCTTTGGAAGACCATGCCAACTTCCTGGCGCTGCTTCTCGCGGCCGGCCTTGTCGACCTTGATCGAGCTTCCGTCTTCGCCCCCCTGAACGGCTGGCATCCCGTCGATCAGGATTCGTCCCTTCTGGATAGGTTCAAGTCCGGCGACACAGCGCAGCATCGTGCTCTTGCCGGACCCTGAAGGGCCAATGATCACCATTACCTGGCCAGGATCGATTGCGAGCGTGATGTTATCGAGGACCGTTTCCGTCCCATATCTCTTCGTTACGCCTTCGATGACAACGTGTGGCTCAGTCATTAATGGCTCCGGCTGGCGCTCAGGCGCTTCTCGATTGCCTGAAAGAAGAGTGCAATCGGATACGTCAGTACAAAGTAGGCAACCGCGACAATCGTCAGCGTCTCGACTGGCCTGAAGGTTTCAAGCGAGATCAACTGTCCGACGCGAAGCAGTTCAGGTGTGCCGATCGCCGTAGCCAGTGCTGTTCCCTTGATCAGGTAAATGACGGTCGTGCCGGTGGGAGGCATCACGTTGCGAAACGCCTGCGGTAAAATCACGAATCGAAGTGTATCGCTGAGACTTAATCCAAGGACTCTTGATGCCTGCCATTGGGTCCGGTCGATGCCGGAAATCCCGGCCCGGAAGATCTCGGCGAAGAAGGCGCCGATGTTCAGTCCAAGAGCGAGTGCCGCCGACCAGAATTCATCGAGATCGTAGCCGGTGATCACCGGCAGGCCGTAGAATATCCAGACGATCTGGACAAGCGGCGGCGTCGTACGAAAGAATTCGATGAAGACATAGGCCGGCCAGTTGAGGATCGCGATGCCTGAGTAGCGCATAAGGGCAAGCGCAAGCCCGAGCACGAGGCCCAGACTTGCGCTCACCGCACTTAGCCCGATCGTCACCCGGGCCCCGTCTACGAGGTCCGGGAGATACTCGATGATCGGAGCGAAGTTGAGATTGCCCATATGCTGTATCGAGTCTGCTTGCTATTGGGCTGCGTTGATCTGGTCGGCCGTCATGAACTGCTTGACCAGCTCGGCCAGCTGGCCGGACTCACGCAGCTTCTTGGTGAAGCCCGCGACATACTCGGCAAGCTTGGCATCGCCCTTCATGTGAGCGTAACCGACCTTGCAGGCTCGGATGTCGAGCGGGTTGTTGTGCCCCGGTACGATCTTGATCCGATCACCAAAGGCAGCGAGAGCGACCGTGGTCTGGATCGGGGTGTCGAGAACGACTGCATCAGCGCGGCCGGCAATCACTTCCTGGATCAGGTCAGCCGACGTGGACTGGCCGAATACCTTCAGTGTCGCGAGCGGAGCCGCTTCTTTCGCGACTGATTCCGACCATGAGCCGCCGGGTACGGCGAACACGACTTCCGGACGGTTGAAAGCCGCAACGTTCGTCAACCCTTTCGTATTGTTTGCTGCCGTCGTGAGGGTTGCGCCGATGGTTATGTAGCTTTCGCTGAAATCGACGGACTCCTTGCGCCGGTCAGTGATGCAGAGGGCGGGGACGATGTCCCATTTCTTCGTCTCGACGCCTGCGACGGCAGTTGCCCACTCCGCATTGACGACGTTGAGCTTTACGCCGAGATCGCTTGCCATTCGCTTCATGACCTCGACATCCATGCCGACATATTCGCCATTCGGCCGGCGCGAGATGAGGGGGCGGTAGAGGACGCCGGCGACGCGGAGTTCGCCGCGCTGCTTGATTTCGTCGAGCACGCTCTGTGCGGTTGCCGGCGCCGGCGTGCCGACCGCAACAGTGCCGAGAAGTAGAACCGCCAAGGTCAGGAGTCTACGCATCGTGATTCTCCTTGTTCGTGCGGAGGCATTTGCCCGCCGCGGGTTTTCGGTGGCCGAGCGGCCGCCGCTTATTCGGTCTTGAACGCCAGACTGCTTCGTCTTTCGAGATTTGCTGAGAGCAGGACTAACGGCCAAGTGAGGACGAAGTAGATGAGCGCTACGAAAGTCAGGATCTCGAGAGGTCGGAATGTCTCTGATGCAAGTATCCAGCCGCGGTTCATGATCTCCGGCATTGCGATCACTGCCGCCAGCGACGACTGCTTCACGAGGCTGACCAGGGTATTGCAGGAAGGGGCGAGGATCAGACGCAGGGTCTGGGGGAGAACGACCCACCACAGGCGCTGGAAACTTGTCAGGCCGAGGACCTGTGCCGCGTCCGACTGTCCTCGCGGCACCGCAGTAATGCCGCCGCGAAATATCTCGGCCATTTGCGCGCTGGTGGAACAGGCTAGCGCACCGGCGACAACCGTAAACGCATCGAGCTTGATGTCAGCGATGACTGGTAGCGCATAGTACGCCCAGACGATATGCATCAAGGGCGGCGTCGTCCTGAAGAATTCTATCCACGCGAGCGATAGCGTTGCCAAAAAAGGCACTTTTGCGATTCGGGTAACCGCAATCGGCAGTGCAGCGATGGTTCCGACAGCAAAAGCGACGACCGTGATTCCGATGGTCAGCGGCACGCCGAGAAGAAGAGCTGGAACGTCGCCAATGACCGAATCGAATCGCAGCATGCCGGTCAGCCTTACGGGCCTTTCCGGCGCTGCGGCCGGATGCTCATGTCTGGCGGGTCTTCCGGCAGAAAGTCGGAACCTTTTTCCTTTCGCGCCTGGAGCTGGGCTTCGATCTCCTTCAGGGCGATCGGTCCGACCGTAAAGTGATCACTGATGGCGCGTGCTGAGGCAGCTGGATCACGCGATTCGACTGCATCGAGGATTTCTTGATGGGCATCCCATGTTTTTTTGCAGAACTCGGCACTGAATCGGTGCTCGGCTCCCTCGGTGTGAACATCCAGAAGCGGGCTCAACAGATCCTCAAGCACTGCGTTCTTGCTTGCGCGGGCAAGCGCCAGATGAAACTCGCGGTTCAGTTCTTGGCTGGCAGCGTAGTCGAGTGGAAGGGGGTCGGCCCTGCGAATGATCGTCGCCATCGCGTCGATATCCGCCTTCGTCGCCCTTTCCGCCGCGAGTTGGATGATCTGGCCTTCGAGAACACGTCGGGCTTCCCACAGGTCGCGGATCCCGATGCGCTGCATGGCGAGATGGAACAGCGCAGGATCGTAAATCAAGGGCATCCAGCGAAACGGCCGAATCACCGTTCCACTGCCGTGATTGGCCTCGACGACATTGAGCGCGGCCAGACGCTGCACCGCCTCTCGGATCACGGCGAGCCCGACCCGCATCGACTGGGCGAGCTCGCGCTGCGGCGGAAGCCGACTGCCCGGAACAAGCTCGCCGCTCGCGATCCGCTTGAGGATCGTCTGCGCGACCTGGTCGGGAAGTGTCTGGATGGTCGGCGAAGGCCACGCTTTGGTCATTGCAATCTACTCCAAGAGTGTTAGGTTGGTAGAGTGTTCGGAACACTTTGTCAATCGATGACTTAAATCGAAACGGAGGGGAGCATGAAGATCGCGGCTGTTCGCACGGTTCCAGTCTGGGGACGCCGGAAGCGCCCCTTCGGCGCCGTAACACGAACCGCTCTGGGTGCGGCTCCGATCTCCGACTACACGATCGTTTTCGTTGATACCGACGCCGGTATCACGGGACTCGGAGAGGTCTGCTCGGTGTTCAAGCGGCGCGGCGCCCTGCTCCGCTCCGATGTCGAACTGGCACTCGCACCGGCAGTTGTCGGCGAGGATCCGTTCCGGATCGCATATCTGGTTGCGAAGATGGACCTGACGCTCGACGGCGTCGAAGAGGCGAAGGCCGGCATCGAGATGGCCCTTTGGGACATCGTCGGGAAAGCACTGAATACGCCAGTCTACAATCTGCTCGGCGGAAAGGTTCGCGACCGCATTCCGCTCAGCTACTCGATCCCGTTTGGCACACCGGAACAGATGGCGGCACTTGCGGTCGAGCGCGTGAAGTTCGGTCATAAGACCATCAAGGTGAAGGTCGGCAGCGAAGATGGACCGCGCGACATCGCGGCTGTCCGCATGATCCGGGAAGCGATCGGACCGGCAATCAAGCTTCGCGTCGACGGCAATATGGGCTGGTCCACCGCCAAGCACGCCATCCGGATGATCCGCGCGATGGAGCCCTACAATCTCGAGCTCTTCGAACAGCCGCTGGCAGCTCTCGACCTCGATGGAATGGCCGAGGTCCGGCGGAACATCGGTGTTCCCCTGATGGCGGACGAAAGCATCCGAAATCCGCGAAGTGCAATGGAAGTGATCAAGCGCGGTGCCGCCGACATCGCAAATGTCTACGTCACCGAAGCCGGCGGCATCCTCAACGCGACGCGAATCTTCGCCATGTGCGAGGCAGCATCGATTCCCTGCATGATCGGATCGATGCCCGAGTTCGGCATTGGTACGGCAGCACAGATCCATGTCGGCCTGGCAATGACCAATCTTGGTCCGGACAGCGATACCTGCGGCGTCCTCTATCACGAGGAAGACCTGCTCAAGACCCCGCTGCACTTCGAAGATGGCTTTGCCTACGCCCCCAAGGGTCCAGGCCTCGGCGTCGAGGTCGACATGGCAATTCTGGACAGGTGGAGCAAGGCCGGCCCAGACGGGGCGAAAGCCTGATAGGAGCGCAAAATGGCACCCAGCACACAGCAGGCCTGCGACATCCTCATCCGCAATGGCTACGTCGTGACGATGAATGCTCAACGGACACTGATACCCGCCGGCGCCATCGCCATTCGCGGTCACACGATTGTTGATGTGGGCCCCGAAGCCAGTCTCTCCCAGAAGTGGAAGGCTGTCCGGACTATCGATGCGGGGGGGAGCTTCGTGCATCCTGGCTACATCGACGCGCACCTGCATGTGAATGCGCAGTCCTGCCGTGGATACTTTCGAGGCGATGCGAGCAAGGGCACCGCAAAGGGGCCAAGCTACGCTGACTGGAAGGCTGAACTGACCGGCGACGACGAAAGTGCTGCAACTGCACTTGCATCGGTCGAGATGCTGCGACACGGGATCACCACGTTCGTCGAGCCCGGCAGCGCCTTCGAGCCGGATGCCGTGGCTGAGGCGGCTGGTGCCGTCGGCGTTCGCTGCACGCTGTCCGATCCCTATCTATGGGATGAGACCGAGATCATGCAGACGATTCCTGGCCTGATGAGCCCGGCCCTCGCCCGGCGCGTCCCGCCGGATCATGCGCGTTGCATGAAACTGCTCGGCGGCCAGCTCTTCCGGAATCGCGATGTCGACGGAATCGCGCACGGGCATGTCTCGCTCTATGGCGAAGGCACGGCATCGGACGAGCTGCTGCGGGTGTCGAAGGTGCTCGCTGACAAGGAGAAGACGATCCTCAACAGCCACATCGGCTATGACCTCGACCTCGCACAAGCGATGGAAAAGCGGTGGGGGAAGCCCCGGTTCGTCCATCTGCGCGACATCGGCGTACTCGGCCCAAACCTGACCTTTGTCCATATGAACCTGATCGGCGAGCAGGAAGTCGATCCGATTCTTTCGTCCGATGTCGTCAGCGTCTGGTGCCCGTTCGCCTATGCATCACGTGCAACCGTGATGCGAATGCCAACACCACTCCCGAAAATGAAGAAGAAGGGCTCTGTTATCGCCCTTGGCACCGACTCAGCGCGCCAGAGCTCGTCTGGCGATGCGGGCTTCCTCGCCTTCGTCCTTTCAGCAGAAATCGGTCATGCACTCCAGCCCGAAGATATTCTGGAGATGCTGACACTGGGGGGCGCACGAGCTGCAGGACTTCAGTCACTGATCGGAGCAATCGCACCTGGGATGCGGGCGGACATCGTAATTCGTTCAAATCGCTTCGCCGAAATCGCGCCCGGCGTCGACGCAGCTCACCAACTCGTTGCAGTGGCACACGGAGCGACTGCAGACACTGTACTCGTCAATGGCAAGCTTGTGCTGCGTCATGGCCAACCAACGAACGTGGATGAAGGTGCTGTCATTGATGGCGCGCGGAAATCCGTTGCTGGCGTCGCCAAGCGACTTGGGATTTCGCCATCAGGTCAATGGCCGAAGCAAAGCTGATCGTCGAGCCGCACCGGTACACGCTGATGCCCTGCATGGTGGTTTTCAGTCGTTACATGCGCGGTGAAGTGCGCCCCAGTCCACGAGGGGTTGATGCGGCGATTGTTGCCGGAACCGGCGTCCAGATCTTCTTGAACGCGCTAAGCAGCGGCACGACAGGTTGACATGATCCAGGCAAGCCGCTGCTGCGCCGTCACGGCTTTTTCGCCCGAGCTTCGGCCGTGAGGTTGATTGCCACGCCGCCGATCACGACCAGGGCGCCGACGAGAACTGGCAGCTCCGGCGTTTCGGCATAGAACAGCCAACCGATCAACGCGATCAGCGGCAGGCGCAGGAAATCGATCGGCACAACGATCGTCGCGTCGCCGTGGCGGAAGGCGTTGGTGAGGCAATAGTGGGCGAGGAATCCCGTGATGCCGATGCCGAGCACCGGCAGCCAGATGCTCCAGTTCAGGCTTCCGACGATCAGCGGCGAGTGGCCCGTAGCCCAGTTGGCGGCCATGTTCATCGGCAGTTGCATCAGGTTCATCCAGAACATGATGGTCCAGGTCGAGTTTGAGCCGGTCAGGAACTTCGTCGTGGTGATCTGGATGCCGAAGAACACGGCGGCCAGCACCACGGCCAATGCCTCCGGCCGAAAGCTGTCGAGACCGGGGCGCAGGATGATGAGCACGCCCGCGAAGCCGAGCACGATTGCCATGCCGCGAAACGGCGTCATCCGTTCCTTGAGGAACAGGACGGCGAACAATGCCACCCATGCCGGCGTGGTGAACTCGATGGCGAACACCGTGGCCAGAGGCAACACCGTCACGCCCCAGACCCATAGCGCCTGGCCGATGAATCTAGGATCTCAGAAGGTTTGAGACCGTGATGGCGACTATACAATTGAATTTTCTAGGAGTCGCAAATCAACCCAAAGGGGCGATTTGTGCTGAATGTTTGCGACTGCCCTGAAAAATCACCCGAAAGTCTGAGACTGAGATTTTCGGTCGTTTAGTTTCAGGTGTTTGCTGATCTTGTCCGCACGACATGAGACCGACGAACTCTCGACGAATATTCGATCGAGAATTGCAAGATGCATGACCTGACCGAGCTCTATTGAACCAAGCTCATTGTCTCACTCAACCAGCTTCAAGAATGCCGGCTAGGTCACCCGCAGCCAGCCTTGGGATCGCATCTCTCAATGTCCCTAGGCGTACCCTCTCTCGACAACCGGCGTCGGCACAAAACGAACAAGGATGCTGTCGCCTTCCTTAACTCCCAGAACGCGCCGGCCAAAGTCATCCATTGGGATCTCGCCGGGCTTACCTGGGGCTATACGCACCCACGCACGAAGCGGCGCCGGATTGCGACCATACATTTCGACAAGATCATCGGGCGACACTTCGAGCGCCTCCGCATCCTTCGGATCCAAGGTCAGGATTCGGCGCTTTCCTTTCGCACCAACATATGGCTCGACGGTATCCTCGTTCCGAAAGCGGAAGTAATGACGGCCTGCTGCAAGAGCTGCCCGCTGCTTCTTTGTAGCGGCCTCGTCGACGACCCCATCGTCCTTTAGGACCACCCCATAGACGTCCTTCGCGGCCTCCGCAGATACGTAACCATAGTCAATATCCGCGGCAACGCGGGCAATATCGCGCTCTAAGGGGTCTCCATACCCGCCGCCACCGGACGAACGAATGACCACGACGTCATTCCGGAAGATCGGATGCCCCGTCACTTTACCTGGCGTCGAGAAATCGGACTGCTTTCCGTCCCGCTCCAATGACAAGTGATAAGGCTTCGCAGAACCGCCTTTGACGACCCCCCAAGGCGGAATCACTGCACGATCGCTGAGAACCGAGTATTGCCCCTCGTCATCGAGCAGCCGGACCCGTCGGACCATACCCACGCCTCCCCGGAACTTTCCAGGGCCACCGCCATCGGTCCTCAAGGTGCAGCTCTCGATAACGAGCGGCATCTCGTTTTCGATCGACTCGACATTGTGGATCGACGGGAGATTGCCGAAGTCGATGTTGACGAATGCGCTCGGACCATCAGCGTCACTAAGCCCCCCGTTTCCACCGGCCGGAGACTCGTAATAGACATACTGCCGGTTGCGGCGCTTGTTCCAGCCTCCTATGGCGTTGGGGAACGAACTGCCGCATAGGTCTCCAGAGATTTTCTCAGGAATGATCTGCGCAAGAGCGCCCAGCGACACGGAAACCGCTCTCTTGCGCACTTCTCCGTGCGCACCCGCAGGGGCATCCAGAGCGACATTGAAGATAGATGCCGGCGGCGCCTTCAATGTGATCGGCCGGAACGCGCCTTCATTTACCGCTCCGCCCGGATCAAGCATCGATTTTACTGCAACAAACACACCTGCACCTGCGACGGCGAGGGAACTATTGACCACGCCCGGCACCTGCGGATTGGTACCCGCGAAGTCGGCGATTATCTGATCGCCGGCGACAGTGAGCTTTATGCGTGCAAGAACCGGATCCAGCTTTCCGGCGTTGAAGAACTCCAGATAGTCTTCGTAGTAGTAGTCGCCGTCTGGCAATTCGCGAATCTTGTCCCGTAGACGACGCTCCGTCCGATCCAGATTGATTGCGAGCGCTTCTGAGACGGTTTTGTCGCTGTATTTTCCGACAAGCTTCCTGATACGGCTTTCCGCAACCTTGCAGGCCCCCA
>JBIKWI010000266.1:0-3650 GCA_044356395.1 Tagaea sp.
ACGGGAGATGTTCGGACCGATCGGCAACGCGCGATACAAGGAGTATCTCGCGAACATAAAGAGCAGCGGCGAGGATCTCCTGACGATCATCAACGACGTCCTCGATCTCTCGAAGGCCGAGGTCGGCGCCTACCGGTTCGAACCGGAAGATGTCGATGTCTGCGATCTGCTGTCGTCGACGGCCCGGCAGCTCATGCCGTTGTTCGATTCGAAGGGCCTCAAATTCCGCTCCGCGCTTCCCGGGCAGCTGATGGCGCGGGCGGATCCCCGCGCGATCCGTCAGATCGTCGTGAATCTCCTTTCGAACTCCATCAAGTTTACGAGTCCGGGCGGGATCGTGACGCTGGGCGCGGCCCCGGCTCCCGACGCCGGCTTCGTCGAGTTTTCGGTTCAGGACACCGGGCGCGGAATCGCCCCGGACGATCTCGACCGTGTCGGCCGTCCCTTCGTTCAGGTCGGCGATGCGTACCGGTCGGAGGTCAAGGGAACCGGCTTGGGTCTGGCAATCAGCCGTACCTTTTCCGCCGGAATGGGGGGAAATCTCCGGATCGAATCGGAGCTTGGACACGGCACTACGGTTACCGTCAGCCTTCCCGCAGCCCCGGCCAAGAGCAATGGATAGAGCCATTCGCCAATCAAGGAATTCCGGTAAACTAATGAAATAAAGAAGAAATAATGAATTTTCTCGGACTTTTTCAGGATTCCCCGGCAAAGCCCGTCCTGCGCCAAGCCAGGGACCGTCCGCCCCCTCAATCGCGCTAGTTGCGTGCGGACCGGCAAATCTGTAAACACGAACTCTCTAGTTCTATTTCCAGGAGCGATTAAATGCCCGTCGGTACGGTTAAGTGGTTCAACGGCACCAAAGGTTACGGCTTCATCCAGCCGGAAAATGGCGGTGCTGATGTGTTCGTGCATATCTCGGCGGTCGAGCGCGCCGGGCTTCGCGGGCTGAACGAAGGCCAGAAGGTGTCGTACGAGGAGAAGCCCGATCCCAAGAAGGGCAAGACCTCGGCAGACAACCTCAAGGTCATCTAACAGGTTCCCCTCGCGGAACCCAGGCGCCGACGGTTCGTCCCCGGCGCTGGCTTTCCGATCACGGGCGAGAATCTAGCGCGCCCCGTTCCTTCGGGACGGGGCGCGTAACTGTTTGTCGCGTGTTTTCGTGCACGACGGCTGCGGTGTAGATCTAGAATTTTAGTGGCCGGCTGGCACGCCGCTTGGCCCTTATTGGCGTTTTTCCGATCGCCCCTGCCTTGATCCCTCTCCGCCGCGTATGACAGACATGTCTGCCGGCAGCGACACCCTGCCTGGCGTCAGCATGAGGATCGCGCAATGCCCCGACGGGTGGACCGGCTCTGGACGAACGCCCGCCTCCTGACCATGGCGCAGCCAGGTCAAGCCGGCGGCGGTGCGGTTGAAGCCGGGGTCGTCGCCAGCGCAGACGGACGCATCGTGTACGCCGGACCGGCCGCCGAATCGCCCGGGTTCGACGCACCGGAGCGGATCGACTGCGCGGGCCGCTGGATCACGCCCGGACTGATCGATTGCCACACGCATCTGGTTTTCGGCGGCGACCGTGCGGCGGAATTCGAGATGCGCCTCGCCGGCGCCACGTACCAGGAGATCGCCGGCGCCGGCGGCGGCATCGCATCGACCGTCCGCGCGACGCGTGCGGCAAGCGACAACGAACTGCTCGCCGCCGCATGCGGTCGTCTGGACCGGCTGATCGCCGAAGGCGCCACGACCGTCGAGGTCAAATCGGGCTACGGGCTCGATACGGCAAGCGAACTGCGAATGCTGCGCGTCGCACGTCGTCTGGGCACCGTCCGGCCGGTCACCATCCGCACCACGTTCCTCGGCGCCCATGCGCTGCCAGCTGAAGCGGGTGGCGACAAGCAGGCCTATATCGATCTGGTGTGCGGCGAGATGCTCCCGGCCGTCGCGCGCGAGGGTCTCGCCGACGCGGTCGACGGGTTCTGCGAGGGCATCGCCTTCTCCCCCGCCCAGATCGAACGTGTCTTCGCCACGGCGGCGGCACTCGGCCTGCCGGTCAAGCTCCACGCCGATCAGCTTTCCGATCTCGGTGGAGCGGCACTCGCGGCGCGCCACAAGGCGCTGTCGGCCGACCATCTCGAATGGACGAACGAGGCAGGTGCGGCGGCGATGGCCGCTGCCGGCACCGTCGCGGTGCTCCTGCCCGGCGCCTACTACGTGTTGCGCGAGACGAAGCTGCCACCGGTCGCCGCCCTTCGGCGTGCCGGCGTGCGGATGGCCGTCTCGACGGACTGCAATCCCGGGACCTCGCCGATGACCTCCCTGCTGCTTGCGATGAACATGGCGGCCACGCTGTTCGGGATGACGGTCGCCGAATGCCTTGCCGGCACCACGCGCGAAGCGGCGCAAGCACTCGGCCTGGGCGACGAAACCGGCACGCTTGAAGCCGGCAAATGGTGCGACCTGGCGATCTGGGACATCGAACGTCCGGCCGAACTCGTCTACCGTCTCGGTTTCAACCCGCTCCATTCGCGCATCTGGCGCGGCAAATGACCGGAAGGACTCCATGACCCGCATCGACAACGAACGCCGCATCCGAGCACCACGCGGTGCCGAACGCACTGCCCGGAGCTGGCAGACCGAAGCCGCGATGCGCATGCTGATGAACAATCTCGATGCCGAGGTCGCCGAACGGCCCGGCGAACTCGTCGTCTATGGCGGGATCGGGCGCGCGGCGCGCAACTGGGAAGCGTTCGACCAGATCGTCGCGGGCCTCAAGACCCTCGAAGACGACCAGACGATGCTCGTGCAGTCCGGCAAGCCGGTCGGCATATTCCGCACGCACCGCGACGCGCCGCGCGTGCTCATCGCCAATTCGAATCTCGTGCCGCACTGGGCGACGTGGGACCATTTCCACGAACTCGACCGCAAGGGCCTGATGATGTACGGCCAGATGACGGCGGGCTCGTGGATCTATATCGGCACGCAGGGAATCGTCCAGGGCACCTACGAGACCTTCGTCGAAGTCGGCCGGCGCCACTACGGCGGCGATCTGGCCGGGCGCTGGATCCTGACGGCCGGCCTCGGCGGCATGGGCGGCGCCCAGCCGCTTGCCGCCACGATGGCGGGTGCGTCGTGTCTCGCGATCGAATGCCAGCCGAGCCGGATCGAGATGCGTCTGAAGACCGGCTATCTCGACCGGCGGGCCGAAACGCTCGACGAGGCGATGGCGATCATCGAGGAGAGCGTGAAGACGAAGAAGCCCGTCTCGGTCGGCCTCCTCGGCAATGCCGCCGACATCCTGCCCGAGATGCTGCGCCGGAAGATCCGCCCGGACGTGGTCACCGACCAGACGTCGGCGCACGATCCGGTCAACGGCTATCTCCCGCGCGGATGGACGCTCGCCAGATGGGAAGCCGCGCGCGAGCAGGATCCCAAGTCGGTCGAAACCGCGTCGCGCCGCTCGATGGCCGAGCATGTGCGCGCGATGCTGGAGTTCCACCGCCTCGGCGTGCCGACACTCGACTATGGCAACAACATCCGCCAGGTCGCGAAGGAAGAGGGCGTCGCCGACGCATTCGCCTTCCCGGGTTTCGTGCCGGCCTATATCCGCCCGCTGTTCTGCCGCGGCATCGGTCCGTTCCGCTGGGCGGCCC
>JBIKWI010000267.1:0-3585 GCA_044356395.1 Tagaea sp.
CTTGGGAACAAGGCGCAGCATCTCGGCCGCCTTCGGGCCCATATTCTGCGCGCGCGCGTGGCAGGCGAAATGCATCGACACGCCGCCGTCGAGCGGCTGCAGGCCCGGAGCGAGCCCGTGCTTCTTGTGGATGTCGACGACATATTCCGAAGCGTCGAACGTGGCCTTCGCGAGCTTGGCGACCAGCGGGTCGTCCGGCACGATCAATGGCCACTCGAATTTCAGCATCAGCGCGCAGGACGGGATTAGCGCGACGATGTCGTAGCCCTCGTCGATCAGCGGGCTCATCTCGGCGGCGACGGCGCGCGCGCTGGCGGCGACCTTCTCGATCTCGCCGTGCTCGAGCTGCGGCATGCCGCAGCACTTGGGATAGACGACCTTGCTTTCCACGCCGTTCTTCGCGAGCACGGCGCGCATCGCCATGCCGATATTCGGGTTGTTGTAGTTGACGAAGCACGTGGCGTAGAGCGCGGCCTTGCGCTTGCCGAAGGCCGGGGCCTTGTCGTTGAGTTCGACGCTCTCGCGCTTCGCGCGCACGGCGAAGGTGGCGCCGTGGAACTTCGGCAATGCCGCCTCGGGGTGGACGTCGGCGGCCTTGTCGAGCAGGCCGCGCGTCAGCGTGTTCTTCGTGTCGGTCGCCCAGTTGGCGATGCCCGGCGCCATCGACGCGAGCTTGCCGTTGCGGTCGGTCTTGGTCAGCTCCTTCTCGGCGAAGGGAACCTTGCCCTTCTTCGCCTCGATGGCGCGGTAGCGCAGCATCAGGTGCGGGAAATCGAGATTGAACTCGTGCGGCGGCACGTAGGGGCACTTCGTCAGGAAGCACATGTCGCACAGCGTGCAGGCGTCGACGACGCCCTTGAATGCCGACGACGGGACCTCCTCCATCACCTCGCCGGGCGTGTTGTCGACGAGGTCGAAGAGCTTGGGGAACGAGTCGCACAGGTTGAAGCAGCGCCGGCAACCGTGGCAGATGTCGAACACGCGGCGCAGCTCGGCGTCGAGCTTGGCCTCGTCCCAGAAATCGGGGTTCTGCCAGTCGATCTTGTGGCGGGTCGGGGCTTCGAGGCTGCCTTCACGCATGTCGGTCTCCGGTCGCGAAACGTAGCGGCCCCCCGCGCTTGCGGGCGCGAGGGGCCGGAACGGCAGTGACGCTTAGGCCGAGGCCTTGAGCGCTTCGAGGGTCTTCGAGAACTTGCCGGCGTGCGACTTCTCGGCCTTCGCGAGGGTCTCGAACCAGTCGGCGATCTCGTCGAAGCCTTCCGAGCGCGCGTCCTTCGCCATGCCCGGGTACATGTCGGTGTACTCGTGCGTCTCGCCGGCGATCGACGCCTTGAGGTTCAGTTCGGTCGTGCCGATCGGCTCGCCCGTGGCCGGGTCGCCGGTCTCCTCGAGGAACTCGAGATGGCCGTGCGCATGGCCGGTCTCGCCTTCGGCCGTCGAGCGGAACACCGCGGCGACGTCGTTGTAGCCTTCCACGTCCGCCTTCTGGGCGAAGTAGAGGTAGCGGCGGTTGGCCTGGCTTTCGCCGGCGAACGCGTCCTTGAGATGCTTCTCGGTCTTGGTTCCCTTGAGCTTGGGCATGAAAGGCTCCCTCGTTCCATCGGTGGCGATTGGGTTGCCGCAATATGTGTGCGGCCCGCCCCGGGCATTGGCACCCGGAGCGCCCTCTATATGGACCTTGGACCGGTGCCGGTCAATACTCTGGAAACGTTCAAAACTAGATGAGAACTGTTTGCAGGTAATCGTTAAATTTACTTGTCGGTCACGCGCACGACGACGTCGACGCGCGACACGCGCATGCCGTCGGGGGCCGCCGGCAGCGCCGCCAGCGACACCTGCTCGGCCGGGATGTCCTGCAGGCGGCCTTCGGCCTCGAAATAGAAATGATGGTGGTCGCCGGTGTTGGTGTCGAAATACGAGCGGCCCGGCTCGACGACGACCTCGCGCAGCAGGCCGCTGCGCGTGAACTGGTTGAGCGTGTTGTAGATCGTGGCGAGCGACACTTCGAGCCCGGCGGCATGCGCTTCGGCACGCAGCTGCTCGGCCGACAGATGGCGGTGGCCGCCCTCCTGCAGCACGCGCAGCAGCTGGACGCGCTGGCGCGTCGGGCGCAGGCCCGATTCCTTGAGCCGGGCGATCGCCGGCGAGAAGGGTCGTTCGGTCGTCATGGCCCGTTATATATGGCAAGTGTCGGGGAATTGAAAGGTCTGGGCTGCTTCCTGGAATCGCTCCAAGCGCCGGCGTTCAGCCCGAAAACCCGAAACCCTGGAGGAAATCGTTGAAGAACCGGGCGGCGACCGCGACCCAGATCGTGCCCGTCAGGCGCACGAGCCAGCCCAGCAGCAGGGCGAACGCGAAGACCGACGCGAAGAGATAGCCGAACGCGCCGGCGTCGAGTTCGACCAGCGCCAGCCAGCCGGGGGCCAGAATGGCGGCATAGAGCAAGGCGGCGGCGGCATTGGCCGGCCAGAACGCCATGCGCTTGCGAAGACCTTTCAGGACCAGCCCCCGGAACACGAACTCCTCGCACAGGGCCGCAAAGGCGAGACTGACGCTTGCCACGATGAAGCTCGCGGGCGCGGCCGGCGGGATCGCGATCCAGTCCGATCCGGCCAGCACGTCGACCCCGCGCGCACCCAGCGTCGCGACGACCGCCACCAGCCACGCCAGCCAGGCAAGCTGCCCCGGGCGCTGGTCGATCGCCAGACGCGGATCGATGCGCTCGATCCAGAAGACCCAGCCCAGCGGCAGCAGGATCCAGATCGCGAACCGCCAGAGTTCGGCGATCGTCCGGGCGTCCGCCACGTCGGCGGCGGCAAGGTCGCTGACCGGCAGGGCCGCCAGCCGCAGCACCCAGGCGACGAACAAGACCGCGACGAACGCGAGCGGCCGCGCGAGCGCCTCCGAACGCGCGAAATCGTGCGGGCCGGTCAGATGGTGGAGGCGGTCAGAAATCGACGCAGCGCCCCGCCCGCTCCCAGTCGCCATAGCGGGTGGGTTCGGGCCCCTTCGGCCCGCCGATCTCGGGGGCCGGCTTGGGTGCGGCAGCGGGCGCCGTCGGGACCCTGGCGGGATCGGCAGCCGGCTTCTTGGTGTCGACGTCGGTCATGGATCAAGCATATGCGGCTTTTGCCCCGCCCCGGCAAGCCTTGAACCGCAGCCCCTGCGGTCTTACCTGTTGGGGCATGAACTACGCCAAGACCGCCATCCTGCTGGCCGCCATGACCGGCCTGTTCCTCGCCATCGGCTTCCTGCTCGGCGGCGAGGGCGGCATGGTCATCGCCTTCGTCGTCGCCGCCGGCATGAACCTGTTCGCCTACTGGAACGCCGACAAGATGGTGCTGTCCATGTACGGCGCGCGCCAGGTCGGGCCCGACGAAGCGCCAGGCTTCCACCGCATCGTCGCGGGGCTTGCCGCCAATGCAGGCCTGCCGATGCCCAAGGTCTTCCTGATCGACGACCCGCAGCCCAACGCCTTCGCCACGGGCCGCAACCCCGAGAACGCGGCCGTCGCCGCCACGCGCGGCCTGCTCGAGATGCTCGACGAGCGCGAGGTCGCCGCCGTGATGGCGCACGAGCTGGCGC
>JBIKWI010000096.1:0-12445 GCA_044356395.1 Tagaea sp.
TGCTGGCCTTCGCCGGTCGCGTCGCGGTGGCGCAGCGCCGCGAGGATCGAAACGGCCGCGTACATGCCCGTCATGATGTCGGCGATGCCGACGCCGACCTTGTAGGGGCGGCTTTCGGGCGAACCTTGTGCGGGGCCGGTCACCGACATGATGCCGCCCAGCCCCTGCGCGAGCATGTCGTAACCCGCGCGCGGCGCGTAAGGGCCGGTCTGGCCGAAGCCGGTGATCGAGCAGTAGACGAGCTTCGGAAACTTCTTCGCGAGCGTGGCGTAGTCGAGGCCGAACTTCGCGAGATCGCCGACCTTGAAGTTCTCCGCCAGAACGTCGGACTTCGCGATCAGCCGGAGCGCCAGTTCCTGGCCTTCCTTCTTCGACAGGTCGAGTGAGATCGAGCGCTTGTTGCGGTTGGCCGAGAGGTAATAGGCGCTCTCGTTCGTCGCCTTGCCGGCGGCGTCGGTCACGTAGGGGGGACCCCACTTGCGCGTGTCGTCGCCGGCACCGGCCCGCTCGATCTTGATCACGTCGGCGCCGAGATCGCCGAGAAGCTGCGTGGAGGTCGGCCCCGCGAGGATGCGGGTGAGATCGAAAATCCGGATTCCGTCGAGCGGCAGGGCGGGCATTCGGGACCGTCATGGCTGGGGGTGGGGCGCAAACTTGCCCACTCGCGCGCGCAGACGCAAGCGTCAGCGGCTCCCTGCGCCGAGCAGCAGGCGCAGGCTGCGCACCCGCACGTCGACCGGCAGTACGCCCGGCCGGCCGTCGGGCTCGCCGAGCGCCACGCGGCGCCCGTCGGGCAGGCGGCACGTCACGTCGGCGCGCGGCAGCGCGTCGGGCGGGGCGTCGACCCGGCATTCGAGGATCTGGCCGGCCTTCAGGGCGCCGGCATCCTGTTGCAGCTCCACCTGCCAGCGCGCGCCGAAACCGAAGCCGTCGCTCGCGGTCACGGCCACGGGCACGTCGGCGACCTGTGCGGCGGCGGTACCGGCGAGCAGCAGGCTAGTCCACGCCAAGCGTCGCAAGGCGCATCTCCTCGAGGTCGATCTCGCGCATCAGCTTGTGCAGCACGTCGTCGCCGATCTCGCGTTCGCGCCGCAGCTTCAGCAGGCGGCGGCGCTCGACATTGACGATCTCCAGGCGCACGCGCCGCGCCTGCCGGCGGGCATGTTCCAGTTCGCGGTGCTCCTGCGAGGGTTCCTCGGGGCGCAGGCGGTTCTGGTACGACGTGCGCAGGGCAGGGGCGATCTCCAGCGCCACGAGATCGAGTTCGGCGACCCGGTCGATCTCGGCCAGTGCTGCGTGCACCATCTTGCGCCGGGCCATCTCCTCCTCGATCTCGGCGTTGCGGTCGCCGCCGACCTTCAGCCACTTGATGAGGGGGCCCAGCGTGGTGCCCTGCACGACGAGCGTGGCGAAGATCACCGCGAACGACAGGAACACGACGAGGTCGCGGGCCGGAAACGGCGTGCCGTCGTCCGAATTGAGCGGGATCGCCAGCGCCGCCGCGAGACTGACCACGCCGCGCATGCCGGTCCAGCCGACGATCGTGGTCCAGCCGAGCGGCGGAACGCCTTCGCGCTCGCGGACAGACGCGAACAGCGTCGGCAGGTATGCGTTGGGAAACACCCAGACGAGCCGGATCGCGATGGCGGCCAGCGAGATCGCGCACGCCCACCACAGCAGCTGCGCGAGATCGTAGCCTGCCAGTCGCGACACGATCCCGTCGAGCTGCAGGCCGATCAGGATGAAGACGATAGCGTTGAGGAAGAAGACGACCGCACTCCAAACCATCTGGCCCTGCACGCGCGCCTGGGCCGAGAAGAACTCGGGCGCATGCCAGCCCACGACGAGGCCCGCGACGACGACGGCGAGCACGCCCGAGACGTGGACCATCTCGCCGCCGAGGAAGGCGCCGAAGGCGACGACGAAGGTGAAGGCGATCTGCAGGAGCGTCTCGTGGATGCGCTTCATGATCCACACGGCGGCCTCGCCGACCGCCCAGCCCAGCGCGCAGCCGCCGACGGCATAGATGGCGAACGTGCCCGCCGCCTCGACGGCCGAGAACGTGCCGGAAAGTGCCGCGGCGAGCGCGAACTTGTAGAGCACGAGGCCCGTCGCGTCGTTGACGAGGCTCTCGCCTTCGAGGATCGCGACGATGCGCTTGGGCAGGCGCAGCTTCTCCATGATCGCGGCGGCGGCGACGGCATCGGGCGGCGAGACGATGGCGCCCAGCAGGAAGGCGACCGCCCACGGCACTTCCGGGACCAGCCATTTGAAGACGAGCCCCACGCCGAGCGTGGTCGCCAGCACGAGGCCGATGGCCAGCAGGAGGATCGGCCGCAGGTAGAAGCGGAAATCGCGCCACGAGGTGAAGTAGGCGGCCGAAAACAGCAGCGGCGGCAGGAACAGCGCCATCGTCAGCTGCGGGTCGAATCCCAGCGCCGGCAGCCCCGGCACGAACGCGAGCGCCATGCCGGCGATCACCAGCAGCACGGCGTAGGGGATGCGAAGGGCTTCCGAGAAGTGCGCCAGCAGGATGGCCACGACCAGCATCGCCAGCACGACTTCCAGAAGCGCCATTTTTCCCCGCTTTGACGACGGCGCCCGGTCGCGCCACACTCACGAAACCATGTCCGACCGCATCGATTCAATGCTCGATTTTCTCGTTCTCGCCGACCGGTTCAAGACCGTCGAGCGGCGGGCCTTCATCGCCGACGGCTCGCGGCGCGAGAATTCGGCCGAACACAGCTGGCACATGGCGCTGTGCGCGATCCTGCTGGAGACGGAAATCGGCTTTCCGGTCGACCTCGGACGCACGCTGTCGATGGTGCTCGTCCACGACATGGTCGAGATCTATGCGGGCGATGCCTTCGCCTACGACGCCGTCGCCCGGCAGGCGGCGGTCGCCAAGGAGGAGGAGGCCGCGCGCCGGCTGTTCGGCAGCCTGCCCGCCGATCTCGGGGGCCGTCTCGACGCCCTGTGGCGCGAGTTCGAGGCGCAGGAAACGCCCGAAGCGCGGCTTGCCTATGCCTGCGACCGGCTCCAGGGATTCCTGCAGGTCTACATCTCGGACGGCAAGTCGTGGGTTGAGGCGGGCGTGACGCTGGAGATGACGCGCAAGCGCACCGCGCCCGCGCGCGGCACCGATCCGCGCATCGAAGCGCTCGTCGAACGCATCTACGAACGCATGGCCAGACGCGGCTTCTGGGATGCGTCGGGAACGGCCGTCGGCGCGGGCAGGGGTGTGGTGCCGTGACCGCCGCGATCGACCTTCGCCTGCACACGGTCCGCCAGCTCTTCCAGAGCTTCGATCCGGCCCCGTTCCACGACAAGGACCTCGACCCGGCGGCGGTCGCCTACATCGTCGCGCGCGCGAAAGAGCAGGCGGCCGACGCGGCGCTGACGATGACGGTCGAGCTTCCCGTCGACGATCCGGAAACGGCGGGCGTGCCGCAGGCGATCCGCGGCTATTTCGAGTGGCGCGAGGAGATGGCGTGGCGGGAGATGCGCGAGCGGCTCGCCGAAGGCCGGCGCGCGATCTTCATCGGCATCGCGTTCCTCGCGGCGTGCGGCATCGCGCGCGAGTTTCTTGCGGTCCACACGAGCGGACCCTGGTTCGGCTGGATCGGCGAGGGGCTGACGATCATCGGCTGGATCGCCATGTGGCACCCGGTCGACATCTTCCTCTATCGCTGGTGGCCGATCCGGCGCGAAGCGCTGCTCTATCGCCGGCTGGCGGCGATGGACGTACGCGTGCTCACTCGGCCGCCTTCGGCCGCCTGAGATAGCCTTCGCGCGTCTGCGGAAAGCGCCGGCCCAGCACGTTGCCGGCGATCAGCGTGCGCAGCATCTGGGCCGTACCGCCGGCAATGGGGAACATGCGCGCGTCGCGCACGTAGCGCTCCATCGGATTGTTGCGCGAATAGCCGGCGGCCCCCCACAGCTGCAGGGCGTCGTTGGTGATCCTGATCGCGGATTCCGACGCCAGCAGCTTGGCGCGTGCGGCCATCGCCGGCTCGGGGAAGCCGGCGGGACCGGCGGATGCGGCCGCCTGCCAGATCAGTGCCCGCGCGGCTTCGAGGGCGACCGACATGTCGGCGACCATCCATTGCAGGCCCTGGAACTCGGCGATCGGCCGGCCGAACTGTTCGCGCCGGTTCACGTATTCGCAGGCATGCTCGTAGGCCCCCTGCGCCAGCCCAAGCGCCACGGTGCCGGCACCCACGCGCTGCCCGTTGTAGGCGTCCATCAGGTCGCCGAAGCCGTGGCCGAAGCCGCGCGGCGAGTCGAGCACCATGTCGGCCGGGACTTCGAGGTTCTCGAAGATCACTTCGGTCTCCGGAATGCCGCGCAGGCCCATCGCCGGTTCGCGCCTGCCGATCACCAGCCCCTTGGGCGTGCCGGCCTTGGGATCGCGCACGACGATGAAGCCGCCGATCCCTTCTTCCTTGCCCTTCTCGTCGAACACGCGCGCGAAGATCAGGTGGAACCGCGACACGCCGCCGCCCGTGATCCAGTGCTTGCGCCCGTTGAGTACATAGCCACCGCCGCGCCGGTCGGCGCGCGTGGTCATGTCGGTGGCGGCACTGCCGGCCTCGGGTTCGGTGATGCAGATCGCCGGCTTGTCGCCGGACAGCACGCACGAGGCGGCCAGCTCGCGCTGGGCCTTCGTGCCGTAGGCGACGACGGCACCGACGGCCCCCATGTTCGTCTCGACCACGATGCGTGCGCACGCCCCACAGGCGCGCGCGAATTCCTCGATGACGAGCACGGCGTCGAGATAGGAGCGGCCCTGTCCGCCCAGTTCCTTCGGGATCGTCATGCCGAGGAACCCGGCCGCACGCATCCGCTCGACATTCGCCCACGGATACGCCTCCGTCCGGTCGGTCTCGGCGGCGGTCGGGGCGAGGACTTCGTCGGCGAACCGGCGCGCGCGGGCGCGAAGGTCGGCCTGGTCTTGGGTCAGCTTGAACATGCGCGAATCCTCATACTTTCCCGCGTGCGGGTCAACCCAGAAGGGCGAGCGCGAGCGGCAGCGTGACGGCCGCGATCACGACCTGGCCCGACACGATGCTTGCCATCAGTGCCGCATCGCCCCCCAGCCGGCGCGCAAGGATGTAGCTGGACGTCGCCGCCGGCTGAGCCGCGAAGACGACCGCGACCGACAGCGCCACCGGATCGAGCCCGATCCACCGCCCGATCGCCCAGACCAGCAGCGGCGACAGGACGAGCTTGGGAAGGCTCGCCACGAAAAGGCCGCGCGCGTGCGCGCCCACGCTTCTCAACGACAGCCCGGCGCCGACGGTGAGCAGGCCGAGCGCAAGCGATCCGCGTCCGAGGATGTCGGCCATCTGCGAAAGCGTGGCGGGGATGGCGATGTCGGCAAGCGACAGCGCGAGGCCGGCAAGCGAGGCGAGGATCAGCGGATTCTTCGCCACTTCCGAGGCGACCGACGCGGACCCGCCGCCGCGCATGCCGAAGCGCGCCAAGGCCAGCACGCTGATCGCGTTGCCCAGCGGTACTGCGAAGGCGAGCACGATGGCGAGCAGGGCAAGCCCCGGCTTGCCGTGCAGGCCGGCCGCCACCGCGAGCGCCACATACGTGTTGAAGCGCAGCGATCCCTGCACGACCGAGGTGAAGGCCGGGCCGTCCATGCCGAGATGGCGGCGCAGCACGAACAGGCCGGCCGCGACGAGCGACATCATGGCGAGGCACGCGGCGATCAGCTGCACCGTCTCGACGCCGTCGATGCGCGCTTCGGCGATCGACGTGACGAGCAGCGGCGGGAACAGCACGAAATAGGTGAGCCGCTCGACCGGTTCCCAGAAGCCGGCCTCGCGGAACGCATAGTGCTTGAGCACCACGCCCAGTGCGATCAGGCCGAAGACCGGGGCGAGGGCGGCGGCGACCGCGTTCATCGCCCGATCCGCACCCAGTCGAGATAGCCCTGCAGGATGAACGAGGCGGCCATCTTGTCGACGACCTCGCTGCGCCGCGCACGGCTCATGTCGGCGTCGATCAGCGTGCGCGTCACGGCCTGGGTCGACATGCGCTCGTCCCAGAACACGAGCGGCAGGTCGACGCGCGCCAGCAGGTTGCGCGCGAAGGCGCGTACCGCCTGCGCGCGGGGGCCGAGCGTGCCGTCCATGTTGGTGGGCATGCCGCACACGAAGCCGCCGATGTTGCGCTGGGCCACGACCTCGGCGATCCGGTCATAGTCGGCCTTCGCCTTGCGGCCCCGGAGAATCGTCTCGAGCGGCGAGGCGATGGAAAGGCCGGGATCGCAGACCGCGAGCCCGATGGTCTTCTCGCCCGGGTCGAGGCCGAGAAGACACGTCTTTTCCGGCAGTTCGGCCAGAAGGTCGGTAGGGTTGCGGATCGGCATGTCGGATGTTAGCTTCCCGGCCCGTTTTCACCGACGTTTTCACCGTCATTTCAAGGCCCAAGGCGAGACATACCGCATGTCGCTCGATCAGGCTACCGTCGCACGAATTGCACAGCTGGCACGTATCCGGCTCGCACCCGAAGACCGCCCGAAAATGGCAAAGGAACTGCAGACGATCCTCGACTGGGTCGAGCAGCTCAAGGAGCTCGACACCTCGAAGGTCGAGCCGATGACATCGACCGTCGAGGTCGTGATGCCGAGCCGCGAGGACAAGGTCACCGACGGCGGCTATCCCAACAAGGTGCTCGCCAACGCGACCGATCCGGTGCGCGTATCGACGACCGAAGATCTCGGCGGCTTTTTCACCGTTCCGAAGGTGGTCGAGTGATGGCCGAGCTTGTCGATCTGACGATCGCCGAACTGCGCGACGGCCTGAAGGCCGGCCGTTTCTCCGCCATCGAACTCACCAAGGCGTATCTCGCCGCGATGGAGAAGAACCGCCACCTCAACGCCTTCATCGTCGAAACGCCCGACATGGCGCTGACGCAGGCGGCCCTCGCCGACGCGAAGCTGCAGAAGGGCGAGGGGCGTGCCCTCGAAGGCATCCCGCTCGGCATCAAGGACCTGTTCTGCACCAAGGGCGTGCAGACGACCGCCGGCAGCCACATCCTCGAAGGCTTCAAGCCGCCGTACGAATCGACCGTCTCGCAGAACCTGTTCGATGCCGGGGCGACGATGCTCGGCAAGCTCAACCTGGACGAGTTCGCGATGGGCTCGGCCAACGTCACCAGCCATTTCGGCCCGGTGAAGAACCCGTGGAAGCGCAAGGACGGCAAGGATCTGGTTCCCGGCGGATCGTCGGGCGGTTCGGCCGCCGCAGTCGCGGCGCACATCGTGGCGGCGGCGACGGGTACCGATACCGGCGGCTCGATCCGCCAGCCGGCGAGCTTCACCGGCATCGTCGGCATCAAGCCGACCTACGGGCGCTGCTCGCGCTGGGGCATCGTGGCATTCGCCTCGTCGCTCGACCAGGCAGGGCCGATGGCGCGCACGGTGCGCGACGCCGCGATCCTGCTCAAATCCATGGCCGGGCACGATCCCAAGGATTCGACGTCGGTGCCCGTACCGGTGCCCAACTACGAAGCCGCGATGACCGGCAACGTGAAGGGCCTGAAGTTCGGCATCCCGAAGGAATACCGCGTCGACGGCATGCCGGCGGAGATCGAGAAGCTCTGGCAGCAGGGCATCGACTGGCTGAAGGCTGCCGGGGCCGAACCCGTCGAGATCTCGCTGCCGCACACCAAGTACGCGCTGCCGACCTACTACATCATCGCGCCCGCCGAAGCCTCGTCGAACCTCGCGCGCTATGACGGCGTGCGCTACGGGCTGCGCGTGCCAGGCAAGTCGCTGGACGAGATGTACGAGAACACGCGCGCCGAAGGTTTCGGTGCCGAAGTGCGGCGGCGCATCCTGATCGGTACCTACGTGCTGTCGGCCGGCTACTACGACGCCTACTACCTGAAGGCCCAGCGCGTGCGCACGCTGATCTTCAACGACTTCAAGGAAGCGTGGAAGAAGTGCGACGTGGTGCTCACGCCCACCGCACCGTCGGCCGCGTTCGCGATCGGCGAGAAGGAAGACGATCCGATCGGCATGTATCTTAACGACGTGTTCACGGTGCCCGTGAACCTCGCGGGCCTGCCGGGCATGTCGGTGCCCGCCGGCCTGTCGGGCGAGGGGCTGCCGCTGGGGCTGCAGCTGATCGGCAAACCGTTCGGCGAGGAAACCCTGTTCCGCGTTGGTGGCGTGCTGGAGACGGCCGCGAACTTCACCGCGCGTCCGGGAGCGTGAAGCGATGATCATCGAAGGCAAGTCCGGCAAGTGGGAAATCGTCGTGGGCCTCGAGGTCCACGCACAGGTCGTCTCGAAGGCGAAGCTGTTCTCGGGTGCTTCGGCCACCTATGGCGGCGATCCGAACGGGCAGGTGAGCTTCGTCGACGCGGCGTTCCCCGGCATGCTTCCGGTCATCAACGGCTTCGTCGTCGAGCAGGCAATCAAGACCGGCCTCGGCATCGAGGCGACGGTCAACGAAGTGTCGATCTTCGACCGGAAGAACTATTTCTACGCCGACCTTCCGCAGGGCTACCAGATCAGCCAGTACACGCGGCCCATCGTGACCGGCGGCAAGCTCGAACTCGACATGCCGGGCGGCGTCACCAAGACCGTCGGCGTCACGCGTCTGCATCTCGAGCAGGACGCCGGCAAGTCGATGCACGACCAGAGCCCGTCGAAGAGCTACATCGACCTCAACCGGTCGGGCGTGGCGCTGATGGAGATCGTGTCGGAGCCCGACATCCGTTCGCCGGAAGAGGCGGGCGCGTACCTGAAGAAGCTGCGCGCCATCCTGCGCTATCTGGGCACGTGCGACGGCAACATGGAGGAAGGCTCCATGCGGTGCGACGCGAACGTTTCGGTGCGCAAGGTGGGTGCGACCGAGTTCGGCACGCGCAACGAGATCAAGAACGTCAACTCGATCCGCTTCGTCATGCAGGCCATCGAGTACGAGGCGATGCGCCAGGTCGAGGAACTCGAGAACGGCGGCACGATCGTCCAGGAAACGCGCCTGTGGGATACCGCCAAGGGCATCACGCGCCCGATGCGCTCGAAGGAGCACGCGCACGACTACCGCTATTTCCCGGACCCGGACCTGCTGCCGCTGGTGATCGACCCTGCGACCATCGTGCGCATAAAGGCGGAGATGCCGGAACTTCCCGACGCCAAGAAGGCGCGCTTCGTTTCGCAGTACAAGCTGTCGCCCTACGACGCGAGCGTGCTGGTCGCCGAGCAGGAGCAGGCCGATTTCTTCGAGACCGTCGCCAAAGGCCGCAAGGACCCCAAGCTTGCCGCCAACTGGGTGATCGTCGAACTGTTCGGCGCGCTCAACAAGAAGGGCGTCGACGTCGCGCACTCGCCGGTTTCGGCGAAGAACCTCGCCGGGCTGCTCGACCTGATGGAGAACGACACGATCTCGGGCCGCATCGCCAAGGACGTGTTCCAGTTCATGGTCGAGACCGGCAAGGATGCCGCAAGCATCGTCGCGGAGAAGGGCCTCACGCAGGTCACCGATACCGGCGCCATCGACGCCGCCATCGCCAAGGTGATGGCGGAGAACGAGGCGAAGGTCGCCGAGTATCGCGCGGGCAAGGTCACGCTGTTCGGCTGGTTCGTCGGGCAGGTGATGAAGGGCACGGGTGGCAAGGCCAACCCGGCCAAGGTCAACGAGATTCTCAAGGCGAAACTCGGAGGATAGGACCATGGCCGCGAAGAAAAAGACGCCGGTGAAGAAGAAGCCCGCGAAGAAGGCGGCCGCCAAGCCGAAGCCCAAGAAGATCCTGCCCAAGAAGATCCTGCCCAAGAAGATCCTGAAAGCCACGCCCGCGATCAAGGCGGCGGCGGCGAAGTCGGCGAAGAGGGCCGCCAAGGGGGCGCGCATCGGCAAGTCCGGCTACGACGTGCCGGCGAAGAAGGCCGCCTCGAAGGCGCCTGCCTACGTCACTCTCTACGGCTTCCACCTGTCGCTGCCGTCCTGCAAGGTGGCGCTGATGCTGTCGATGCTCGGCGCCAGGTGGAACTACCGCCACATCGACCTGCGCGCCGGGGCGCACAAGACGGCCGACTACCTGAAGATCAACCGCTACGGCCAGGTTCCCGCCCTCGTCGACGGCGACGAGGTGATCGTCCAGTCGAACGTGATCCTGCAGTATCTGGCCGACCGTTTCGGCGCGTTCGGCGGCTCGGCCGCGCACGAGAAGCGCCGGATCGCCGAATGGCTCGCCTGGGATCTCGACCGCATGACGTCGGTGGGCCAGGCCCGCTTCCTGCGGCGCAACGCGCCCGATAGCCCGGCGCTGCCGTTCGTGTTCGGGCGCGGCGAGCAGTCGCTCGAACTGCTCGACCGCCATCTCGGAACCGCGAAGTTCCTCGCCGGTCCCAATCCGACCATTGCCGACATCGCGGTGTTCCCGTGGATCGCGACGGCGGAAGAGGCGCAGTACGACGCCGGCAAGTATCCGAACATCCGCGACTGGGGCCAGCGCATGATGAAGCTGCCCGGTGTCGCACATCCGTATGCCCTCATGCCGAAGGAAGACCGCCCGGTCGAATGATCCGTTAACTTTTTTCTGGCGTAACTCCTCCGGGAGTCTTCCAGAAAGGATCTCCCATGAAGATGCGAATCATCGCCTGCTCGCTGCTCGCATTCGCCGCCCTGCCGGCCAAGGCGCTCGAACTCGTCGGACTGACGGACCGCAACGAGCTTGTCCGTTTCGAATCGACGAGCCCGCAGAAGACCTGGATGGTCGCCGTGCTCGGCACGGTCGGGCGCGTGATCGGCATCGATGTCCGCCCGGCGGACGGGAAGCTCTACGGCCTGGATGCCGGCGGCAACCTCTATCGCATCGACGTCGTCAGCGGCCGGTCGGAGAAGGTCTCGACGCTTTCCGTGCCGCTCGAATCGCCGGACGGCGCCGTCGTCGACTTCAACCCGCAGGCCAACCGCATGCGCGTCATCGGCCCAGGCGGACAGAGCCTGCGCGTCAATGTCGATACCGGCGAAGCCGTCGTCGACGGGCGTCTCGCGTTCGCGGCCGGCGATCCCAACGCAGGCAAGAAGCCGGGCGTCACGGCGGGCGCCTACATCAACTCGGTCGCCGGCGCCAAGCAGACGCAGCTCTTCGAGTACGATTCCGCCAACGGCGCCTACCTCATCCAGGACCCGCCGAACGACGGCACGCTCGCCTCCATCGGCGAACCGGGCCTGCCGCCGGGTACCCGCATCGACGCGATGGACATCTACACCGACAAGGACATGAAGAACTATTCGGGCTTCGCGGTCGCCGCCTCGCGGCTGTGGGAGTTCTCGGTCACCAACGGCAAGATGCGCGAGATCGGCCCGATCGCGTCGGGCACGCGCAAGATCGTCGACATCGCCGTCGTCACCGCCCCCTGAGCCTCAACGAAGGAACCGCCGACCGATGATCGATCTCTACACGTGGGGCACGCCCAACGGCCGCAAGGCATCCGTGATGCTCGAGGAATGCGGCCTCAAGTACGACGTCCACAAGATCGACATCGGCAAGGGCGACCAGTTCAAGCCGGAGTTCCTCGCGGTCAACCCCAACGGCAAGATCCCGGCCATCGTCGACCGCGACGGGCCGGACGGCAAGCCGATCTCGGTCTTCGAATCCGGCGCCATCCTGATCTATCTGGCCGAGAAGACCGGGTCCGCGCTGCTGCCTGCCGATCCGCGCCGGCGCACGGCAGTGCTGCAGTGGCTGATGTTCCAGATGGGCGGGGTAGGGCCGATGTTCGGCCAGGCGCACCATTTCATCCGCTTCGCGCCCGAGAAGGTGCCCTACGGCATCGAGCGCTATTCCAAGGAAACGCGCCGTCTCTATGGCGTGATGGACAGGCGGCTGGGCGAGGCAGCGTATCTTGCCGGCGACTATTCGATCGCCGACATCGCGACGTACCCGTGGGTCGCGCGCCACGAGTATCACGAGGTCAAGCTCGAGGACTTCCCGAACGTGAAGCGCTGGTTCGACGCGATCTCGGCACGCCCGGCGGTCGCCAAGGGGATGGCGATCTAGGAAATCGCAGGCATCCACGACTTGTTTCGCCGAAGCCCAAACAGCGGATGTTGCCATTTCTCCTATACTAGGATATATGTCCAGAGCGCAATTGGCGCAGACACTGGAGGCCCCGGACGACCTACATTAGACAGGAAAATCACGTCACCTCGTCACCTGTAGCGACGAATATAAAACTAAAACAGATACTTGGGAATGCGACGGTAACCTCCCGTCAACTGCCGTCAGCTAAATTTTGCGGCGCCGGTCTAGCGCTTCCGGCGGAACTGCTTGGCCAAGGTCAGGCCTTGGCGCTGGTAATTGGAACCGATACCCATTCCGTAAATCCGGTCGGGAACCGCCGTCAGGCGCTCGAACGCGAAGCGGCCGACGACCTGGCCATGCTCCAGCAGGAACGGCACGTCGTGCGAGCGCA
>JBIKWI010000268.1:0-3567 GCA_044356395.1 Tagaea sp.
CGGCGGCGACCGACGCGGCGTCAAACGTCACCTTGTCCACGTCGCCCGCATCCTTGTCGATCAGGATCGTGACGTTGAGCCGGTCGCGGTCGATGACGACTTTCTTGAGATTGCCCGGCGGGAACGGCGTGCGGCGCTGACGGTTATATTCGATGAGCGCGCGGCACATCTCGTTCTGGTCGAAGAAGATCAGACGGTACTCGCTCGCCATCGCCTCTTCCCCTGAACCCCCGCAACGCGGCGTCTGCCGCGATTGGGCCGCAATCCTAATGGTTTGGGCGAAAGCCCGCCACTGCGCGCCCGATCGACAATAAATCTACAATTTTAGAAAACTTCTGTAAACAGATAGACGGCTCAAATGGCTGCCTGAATCGGAGCCGGATGTTGTCGCCGTGCCCAACCTCGCCCATACTTGTTGACCATGGCCCGCGTCCGCGCCCGTCCCTATGACCGCCCCCAGGTCGATCCCCGTGCCGCTCCCAAGCGCTGCGACCATCCCGGCTGTGCGGCGAGCGGCGAGTTCCGCGCCCCGCGCGACCGGAAAAAGCTCAACGATTTCTACTGGTTCTGCCTGCCGCACGTGCGCGAATACAATGCGTCGTGGGATTTCTACAAGGGCATGGGCGCCGACGCGCTGGAACAGGAAAAGCGCGCCGACGTGATCGGGCGGCGCCCGACCTGGCCGATGGGCGTGGGCCGGCGCGGCCGCAACCGGGGCGGGGCGGAGGCCATCGAAGAGGCAATGCGCCGCTGGTTTGCGCAGTCCGACATCCCGGGATTCGACGCGTCCGCCAAAACCGAGGCCCCGCCCCCCCGCCGCCGCCCGGCCACACAGGTCGAGGAGGCGCTGGCCGTGCTGGAGCTCGACTGGACCGCCAGCCCGGACGAGATAAAGTCTCGATACAAGTCGCTCGTGAAACGCCACCATCCCGACGCGAACGGGGGCGACAAGGCGGCGGAAGAACGTCTAAAATCCATCAATCAGGCCTATACGTTCCTGAAGGCGCAGCAAGCCAAGCCGACGGCCGGACCCTAGGGTCCCGACCGGCGGGTTTCTGCGCCGGTCCTTATCGACGTTCCGGTAGCGGAGTTTCCAACACCATGGCCCTAGTGACGACTGCGTCCGCCGACAGCTACGCGCGTGTTCCCGACATCAAGGTGAAGGTCCGCCAGACCTTCGGCATCGATTCGGATCTCGAGGTTCCCGCCTTCTCGAGCGCCCCCACCGAGCATGTCCCCGATCTCGACGAGAACTACCGGTTCGACAAGGAGACGACGCTCGCCATCATCGCGGGCTTCGCGTTCAACCGGCGCGTGATGGTCCAGGGCTACCACGGCACGGGCAAGTCCACGCATATCGAACAGGTCGCCGCACGCCTCAACTGGCCGTGCATCCGCATCAATCTCGACAGCCACATCAGCCGAATCGATCTCGTCGGGCGCGACGCCATCGTCGTGCGCGACGGCAAGCAGGTGACCGAGTTCCGCGAAGGCCTGCTGCCCTGGGCGCTGCAGCATCCCTGCGCGCTGGTGTTCGACGAATACGACGCCGGCCGCGCCGACGTGATGTTCGTCATCCAGCGCGTGCTGGAAGTCGACGGCAAGCTCACGCTGCTCGACCAGAACCGCGTGCTGCATCCGCATCCGGCCTTCCGGCTGTTCGCGACGGCCAATACGGTCGGTCTCGGCGACACGACGGGCCTCTATCACGGCACGCAGCAGATCAACCAGGGCCAGATGGACCGCTGGAACGTCGTCACCACGCTCAACTACCTGCCGCACGAGCAGGAGACGAAGATCGTGCTGGCCAAGGCGTCGGGCTACGACACCAAGGAAGGGCGCGAGATCGTCTCGGCGATGGTCGCCTTGGCCGATCTCACGCGCGCCGGCTTCATGGCGGGCGACATCTCGACCGTGATGAGCCCGCGCACCGTGCTCACCTGGGCCGAGAACGCCAAGATCTTCGGCGACGTCGGCTTCGCGTTCCGCCTCACGTTCCTCAACAAGTGCGACGAGGTCGAGCGCACGACCGTGGCGGAATACTACCAGCGCTGCTTCGGCACCGAGCTGCAGGGCGGAGCGAACCTGAGCGTGCGCAAGGCGGGCTGAGCTGCCCATGCCGCCGCGCAACAACGACGGTCCGGTCGAGCAGTTCCGCCAGGTCACGGCCGCGGCGATGCGCGCGGTCGCGCGCGAGCCGGAGCTGACGGTCGCCTTCGTGCCCGAGCAGCCCGGCCTGCGCGGCAACGAGGCGCGTCTGCCCGTGCCCGCGCGCGACCTGCCGGCGGGCGAAGTGGCGATCGTGCGCGGCGAGGCCGATTCCATCGCCCTCAAGCTGCGCCACCACGACGCGGGTGTGCACGCGAAGCGCTCGCCCACCGGCACGATGGGCCGGGCCATCTACGATGCGGTCGAGCAGGCGCGCTGCGAGGCGCTCGGCTCCAACTTGATGTCGGGCGTGGCGGGCAATCTTTCCGCCGCCCTCGAGGAGCGCTGCCGGCAGGCCGGCTACGCGCGCATCGCCGACCGCGAGGCCGCCCCCATCGTCGAGGCGGTGGCGCTGCTCGCGCGCGAGACCTTCACCGGCCAGATGCCGCCCGAATCGGCGCGCCGCATGGTCGACCTGTGGCGCCCGTGGATCGAGGGCAAGGCGGGGCAGGATCTCACGCAGCTCTCCCGTTCGCTCGACGACCAGGCGGCGTTCGCGGAAGTCGCGCGCAAGCTGATCGCCGATCTGGAGCTGGGCGAGGAAGAGGGCCAGGCGACCGAATCCGAGGACCAGGACAGCGACGGCCAGAACGACGAGGAAGGCCAGAAGTCCGGCGAGGCCGAGGATTCGGGCGACCAGTCCGACTCCGAGGCGATGATGGGGTCCGAGACGCGCGACGCGGCCGGCGAAGACGGCGGCGAAGGCGAGGGCGAGGAACGCGAAGGCGACGATTCCGACGGCATGGGCGAGGACGGCCCCGAGCGCCCCGGCAAGCGCTGGCGGCCGCCCAACGACATGCGCAACTCGGCCGACGCGCCGATGTACCGCGCCTACACGACCGAGTTCGACGAGACCGTCGAGGCCGACGCGCTTTGCGATGCCGACGAACTCACGCGCCTGCGCGCCCATCTCGACCAGCAGCTGAGCCATCTGCAGGGCGTCATCGCGCGCCTCGCCAACCGCCTGCAGCGCCGCCTGCTCGCGCGCCAGAACCGCGCGTGGGAATTCGACCTCGAGGAAGGCACGCTCGATGCCGCACGCCTCGCGCGCGTCGTCGCCAACCCGGCGTTCCCGCTTTCCTACAAGCGCGAACTCGACACCAAGTTCCGCGACACGGTCGTCTCGCTGCTGATCGACAATTCGGGCTCGATGCGCGGCCGGCCGATCACGGTCGCCGCGATGTCGGCCGACATCCTCGCGCGTACGCTGGAACGCTGTGCGGTCAAGGTCGAGATCCTCGGCTTCACGACGCGCGCGTGGAAGGGCGGGCAGAGCCGCGAGCGCTGGCTCGCCGCCGGCAAGCCCGCCAACCCGGGCCGCCTCAACGACCTGCGCCATATCGTCTACAAGGGTGCGGA
>JBIKWI010000270.1:0-3560 GCA_044356395.1 Tagaea sp.
AGAAGATGGCAATGGAATAGCGCTCGCGACCCGACGCGTTGATCACGCGGTGCGGGTTGGAACTGAAGCGCGCGTTCGTCCAGCGATGCATGAGATCGCCGATGTTGACGACCAGCGTGTCCGGAACCGGATGCGCCGTGACCCACTGCCCGGATTTGGCGAGGACCTGTAGCCCGCCGACCTGGTCCTGCGACAGCAGCGTCAGGCCGCCGTAGTCGGTGTGCGGCGCCACGCCGAACTGCGTCTCGCCAAGATCCGGCGGCTGCGGCGGATAGTAGATCGCCGATCCGCGCGCCAGCGGCTTGGCGAATGCGGACGCGAAGAAGGACGGGTCGCGCCCGAGGCTGGCGGCCAGGCCCTTGAGCAGGCGTTGCCCGCAGGCGCAGATCGCGAGGTAGTAGGCGTAGAATGCGGCACGCGTCTCCGGGCTTCCGGCCGGCCAGTTGTTCGGTCCCATAAGCGGCTTGCCGGCCGCGACATCCGGATCGTCGTCGGGAAGTTCGAGGCCCCAGAGGTAGCTTTCCTTCAGGTCGATCTTGGCGCCGCTGTACATCTTCGCGCCGCCGACCGACAGGAACCCGCGATGCAGGTCGTTGATCGCGACCGCGCGCTTGACGGATTCGGGCTGCGCGAAGAAGGCCCGGCTGGCCGCATAGGCGCGTTCGACAAGGTCCGCTGACACGCCGTGGTTCCGGACATAGAAAAAGCCGATCCGCTCGGCCGCCTCGCGCATCCGCGCGCCGACCGCATCGATCTTCGCGCGGTCGTCGGATGCCAGATCGCCGACATCGATGATCGGAATTTCCTCCAGCGCGATGTGCTTGGCGTTCGCATAGGCCATCTGCGGCACTTCCATCTGTTTCGTTCATGTGAGAAGATCGATCGTCTTCATTCTGTTTCGAAATATCTAAATCCTCAAGTGAGCCGATTTCATGGGTACCTCCCCCCTGCGTCATTTGCCGCCGATCTCGGCACTGCGCGCTTTTGAGGCAGCGGCGCGACTCAAGAGCTTCACGATGGCCGCCGACGAACTCGGCCTTACCCAGAGCGCGATCAGCCACCAGATCCACAGTCTCGAAAACCAGCTCGGATTCGAACTTTTCCATCGCGAGCCGCGACGTATCACGCTGACCGTCAAGGGCGAGGCACTTGCAAGGGCCGTGCGGGACGGGCTGGGCGTCGTCGCCGAGGCGATCCGCGAACTGACCAAGACCGACACGGGCCCGCGCCTGACCGTCTCGACGCTGCCCGGCTTCGCCGTGAAGTGGCTGTTTCCGAGGCTGATTCGCTTCGACGAGCGCCATCCGCACATCGAGCTGTCGATCGCCACGACGGGCCAGATCGCCGATTTCTCGGCGGGCGAGGCCGACGTGGCGATCCGCTACGGAACTGGCCGGTATCCGGGCCTGCATGTCGAGAAGATCCTCGACGAAGAAATGTTCCCGGTCTGCGCGCCGCGGCTGATGAAGGGCCCCAAGGCGCTGCGCGTTCCCGGCGATCTTGCAAACGTGCCGCTGCTGCACGACGACATCCTCACGATCGACGGCAACACGCCGAGCTGGAAAAGCTGGCTCGATGCCGCGGCGGCGACGGGCGTCGACATCTCGAAGGGGCGGCGGTTCGGCCAGTCCAACATGTCGATCCAGGCGGCGATCGAGGGGCTTGGCGTGGCGCTCGGCCGCACGCCGCTCGTGATCGACGATCTAGCCGCCGGCCGGCTCGTGCGTCCGTTCGACATCTCGATCCCGAGCGGCTACGCGCACTATTTCGTCTGCCCTCCGCGCGCGCTGGCCACGCCCAAGATCGCGGCGTTCCGTACCTGGCTGATCGCCGAAGCGCAGGGCAAAATCTAGCTTGCCGTCGGCTTTCCGAACGCGTCCTTGAAGCGCTGGCGCGTCTCAGCGCCATGGATGTAGGCGTAGTCCTGCGGGCTCGGCGCGCCCGCTTCGACGCGCAGCGCACGGAAGATCGGGCCTTCGCCGCCGAGGATCTCGGGCAATGCCGCCTCGAACGCGTCGAGCGAGGCGATGGTGCCAGCATTGGCGATCCCGGCGCCGCGCGCGATGGCGGCGAAATCCAGCTTGTCGCATGACGGTAGCGGATGGCTGCCATTGGCTTCGTAGACGCCGTTGACGCAGACGAGATGCACGAAATTCCGCGGAGCCGCCGCCGCGACCGTCGCCAGGCTGCCGAGATTCATCAGCAGGCTTCCGTCGCCGTCGAGCACGATGACGCGCCTGTCGGGCCGGCCAAGTGCCAGACCAAGGCCGTGCGACGACGCGATTCCCATGGCGCCGATCGAAAGATAGTTGAGATCGCGTGGCGCGATGGCCATCCAGTCGAACGCGGCCTGATAGGTGGCGACGACCGCTTCGTCCCGGACATGGCGGGCGAGAAGGCGCAGGCAGGCATCGCGTTTCATCATGGCCGTGCCGCCGGTGCGGCCGGCGGCCTGCCGATCAGCAGACAGACGGGCCGGGAGCGGGCGTAGGCCATCTCGATCGCGGGGCCGACCGCCGCCTCGTCGCCGTCGTTTTCGAGCAGGTGATGGGCCACGCCCATCGCGTCGAGTATCGGCACGACGATCCGCACCGAGACCTTGGCCGAATCGGCCGGCGCGATCCCGGGCTCCTTGCCCTGCAGGCCCACCAGCATGACGACCGGCTGCTCGTACTCGACCCCGACCGCACGCAGCGCGTTGATCGAATCGAGCAGGCCCGTCTGCTGCATCAGCAGGACCGACCGGCGTCCCGCGAACGCGAGACCCGTGCAGATCGCGATGCCTTCGTCTTCCTTGCAGATGCGCACGAGCCGCACCGCCGGATCCCGGGACAGCGGCCAAAGCAGGCCGTCGCTCGTCACGAGATCCGGCAAGGCGACGACGAACTCGACGCGTGCCTTCTTCAGGGCGCCGATGATCCTGTCGCCCTGCGGCGCGGCATCCGTCATGCCTCGCCCCGCAGCCAGTCGCCCAGTGCCGCAAGCGTGGCGCCCGTATCGTCGGGCGTGCCGACGCCGATACGGAGCTCGTTCAGATACTCGGGGTCGCGCCAGTCGCGAACGAGGATGCCGCGCTTCTCGAGGGCCGCCATCGCCGGCGCGGCGGGCCCCGGCAGGACGCACGACACGAAATTCGCCGCCGACGGCAGGACGCGCAGACCCAATTGGGAAAGGCCTTTGGAGAGCCGGTCGCGCTCCGATGCGATCCGATCGAGCATCGTGCGCAGATAGGCGTGGTCGCCGAAGGCGGCGAGCGCGCCCGCCTGGCTGAGCGTCGGCACGTTGAACTGGAGCTTCGCGCGGCGCAGCGCCTCGCCGACGCCGTCGTCGCCGCAGATCGCGTAGCCGACGCGCAATGCCGCACATGCATAGGCTTTCGAGAATGTCCGCGTCGACAGCCATGGCCCTTTGCGCGTCCGCAGGATCGCCAGCGCGTCGGGACCGCCCGCGTGCCGGCCGAACTCGTGGTACGCCTCGTCGACGAGCAGCAGGACGTCGTCCGGCACCCCTCGCGCAAGGGCGGCAATCGCTTCGGCAGACATCATCCCGCCGGACGGCGG
>JBIKWI010000269.1:0-3560 GCA_044356395.1 Tagaea sp.
CGTGGGCGGACGGCGGCGGCGCGCGGCGGCGGCCGGCACGAAGGCGACCAGCCGGTCGCTGCGCAGGCGCGTGACCGCAAGGCGCGGATCGGCGACGGCCCGGCCCATGATCCCGATATCCGCCTCATAGGCGAGCAGGCTGCGCACGACCTCGTCCGAGTTGCCGATGGCGAGCGCGAAATCGAGCCCGGGCACGCGCTTCTCGAGCGCCCCCAGCACGGCAAGTGCATGCGCCGGCCCGTCGGCGGCCACGCTCAGGAACGCGCGCGACGGCGCATCGGTTCCAGCGACCACGGCCTTGGCTTCCTCGGCCAGATCGAAGAGCCGGTCGGCCACGTCGAGCAGGCGCCGGCCTAGCCGGGTGAGGCGCACCTGCCGGCCGCGCCGGTCGAACAGCGTCACGCCATAGCTTCGTTCCAGCGCCATTACCTGCGCGGATAGCGTGGGCTGGCTGACGCGCGCGGCTTCCGCCGCCCGGCTGAAACCGCCGGCGCGGGCGACGAGGCGGAAGGCGCGGAGCTGGACGAGGTTCATCTATAGATATATCCGATTTGAAACATAGCCATTATGTATTGGACCTATGGATAGGGCAAGCGCGATGCTGTGCCATCCTCTTCCGACACAAGGAACGTCCGCCATGTCCATCGCTCCGACCGGCAAGTCCGAAACCGGCGACCCACTGCTGCTGACGCCCGGCCCGCTGACCACGTCGAAGTCGACGAAGGCCGCGATGGTGCACGACTGGGGCTCGCGCGACGCGACCTTCCTTGCCGCCAACGCCTCGATGCTCAAGCGCATCGCCGCCCTCGCCGGACGCGCCGACAGCCACGTGACGGTACCCGTGCAGGGCTCGGGCACCTTCGCGGTCGAAGCGATGGTCACCAGCATGGTGCCGCGGAACGGCAAGCTGCTGCTCGCGATCAACGGTGCTTACGGCGTTCGCGCGAAGAAGATGTGCGACATCGCCGGGCGCGCGGCCACGACGGTCGAGTTCCCGGAAGACCGCCCGGTCGATCCGGCAGCGGTCGATGCGGCGCTCGCGGCCGATGCATCGATCACCCACGTCTTCGTCGTCCACTGCGAGACTACGTCGGGCGTGCTCAACCCGGTCGAGGCGGTGTCCAAGGTGGTTGCCGCGCGCGGGCGCAGGCTGCTCGTCGACGCGATGAGCGCCTTCGGCGCCATCGACGTGGGCAAGGACACGGTCTACGACGCGCTCGCCGCTTCGTCGAACAAGTGCATCGAGGGCGTACCGGGCCTGGGCTTCGTCGTGTGCGACAAGGCGGCCATCGTCGCCGCCAAGGGCAACGCCACGACGCTCGTGCTCGACCTCCACGACCAATGGGCCAATTTCGAGAAGACCGGCCAGTGGCGCTTCACGCCGCCGGTCCACGCGATCATGGCGTTCTCGCAGGCGCTGGACGAGCACGCGGCCGAAGGCGGCGTTGCCGGCCGGGGCGGGCGCTATGCGCGCAACTGCAAGGTCCTGGTCGAGGGCATGCGGAAGATGGGCTTCGTCACGCTGCTGCCCGACGCGCTGCAGGCGCCGATCATCGTGACGATCCACATGCCGGCCGACCCGAAGTTCGTGTTCCAGAGCTTCTACGACCGGCTCAAGGAACTGGGCTACGTGATCTATCCGGGCAAGCTGACCGTCGCGGATTCCTTCCGCATCGGCTGCATCGGCCGGCTCGACGAAAGCCACATGAAGGGTGCCCTTGCGGCCATCGCGGCCGTGATGGCCGAAATGGGCGTGGCGTCCGGCGCCCCGGCGCGGAAGGCGGCCTGAAAATGGAACGCATCGAACTCAACGGACGCAGCTACGCCGCGCCCACGCGCCCCATCGTCGTCGTGTGCGTCGACGGGTCGGAGCCCGGCTATATCGAGCAGGCCGTCGCCAAGGGCCGCGCCCCGTTCTTCAAGCGCTGCCTGGCCGAGGGCACGAACCTGCTGGCCGACTGCGTGGTGCCGAGCTTCACGAACCCCAACAACCTTTCCATCGTCACCGGCGCGCCGCCGTCGGTGCATGGCATTTCGGGCAACTACTTCCTCGATCCGGACACGGGCAAGGAAGTGATGATGAACGATCCGAAATTCCTGCGCGCCCCCACGCTGTTCCAGGCGTTCCAGAAGCAGGGCAAGACGCTGGCCATCGTCACGGCGAAGGACAAGCTGCGCGCGCTCCTCGGGCATGGCGTCGCGATGGCGCCCGGCAAGGCCGTGTGCTTCTCGTCCGAAAAGTCGGACAAGACGACGCTGGCGGAGAACGGCATCGAGGGCGTCAACGCGCTCGTCGGCATGCCGGTGCCCGACGTCTATAGCGCGGGCCTGTCGGAGTTCGTGTTCGCCGCCGGCGTCAAGCTGATGGAAACGATGCGCCCGGACGTCATGTATCTGTCGACGACGGATTACATCCAGCACAAGCATGCGCCCGGTACGCCGGTCGCCGACGATTTCTACGCGATGATGGATTCCTACCTCGCGCGCCTCGACGCGATGGGTGCGACCATCGTGCTGACCGCCGACCACGGCATGAATTCCAAGCACGACGCGGCCGGCAAGCCCGACGTGCTCTACCTGCAGGACGCGCTCGACGGCCTGCTGGGCAAGGACGTGGCGCGCGTCATCCTGCCCATCACCGACCCCTACGTGGTGCATCACGGCGCGCTGGGTTCCTTCGCTGTCGTCTACCTGCCGGTGACGCAGGATGCCGAAGCGGTACGCCGGCAGATCGCCGCGATGCCGGGCGTGGAAAGCGCCCTTTCGAAAGACGACGCGGCGAAGCGCTTCGAGCTGCCGCCCGACCGGCTGGGCCAGATCGTCGTCGTGTCGACGCGCCACAAGACGATCGGCACGAGCGTCCAGCGCCACGACCTGTCGGGCCTGACCGAGCCGCTGCGCTCGCACGGCGGCGTGTCGGAGCAGAAGGTTCCGCTCATTTCCAACAAGCGCTGCGCGGTCGATGCCGCCCATCGCCATCGCAATTTCGATGCCTTCGACCTGGCGCTGAACCGGGTCGCGGCGGAGGTGCCCGCATGAACGCGATTTCCCCCATCGAGGTCCGCCACGAGAGCCTGCGCATCGCCGGCAAAAAGGTCGCCGGCGACAACGGCTCGTTCGAGGTCTTCCACCCCTACAACGGCGCGCTGGTCGGCACGGCCGCGCGTGCGTCGGCCGCACAGGCGGCCGAAGCCTTCCGCATCGCGGCTTCGTACCGCTCGAAGCTGACGCGCTACGACCGGCAGAAGATCCTGATGCGCGCGGCCGAACTGCTGGCGGCCCGCAAGGAGCCGCTCGCCCGCCTGATCACGGCGGAAAGCGGCCTGTCGCTGAAGGACAGCTACTACGAGGTGGGCCGCGCCTATGACGTCTACACGCTGTCGGGCCAGCTCGCGATCCGCGAGGACGCCGAGACCTTCGCGTGCGACATCACCCCGCACGGCAAGGCGCGGCGCATCCACACGCTGCGCGAGCCGCTGCAGGGTGCGATTTCGGCGATCACGCCGTTCAACCATCCGCTCAACATGGTGTCGCACAAGATCGCGCCCGCGATCGCGACC
>JBIKWI010000097.1:0-12377 GCA_044356395.1 Tagaea sp.
TCAGCTCGATCGAACGGGATGTCGCCTGATCGTCTTCAACCAACAAAACGCGCATGGGCGCCTCCGGGATAACGTTAATAAGTTAACACGCGTCGGGGCTGCAAAACAGACAGAATTAACGAATTCAAGATCGCCGAAATACATCCATTGATGGTTCTCGAATAAACCATTTAACTATTATATATCAGAAAATTGAGCGGATCTTCACAGATCGTTAATCAAGCTTGGATACAGTCGCTTTCGACTCGAATTTAACTCGAATTCTTCCTATTCCGGAGCTGCCCGCCGAATGTCCGCGCACGAGCTGATCGCTTCGGTCGACCGCATTCCGAACTACCGGTACTTCGGCCGCGTTTCGGCCATCCAGGGCATGCTCGTCGAAATCGGCGGCGTCGAGGACATGCTGGCCGTCGGATCGCGATGCTTCGTTTCCACTCGCGACCGTCGCCGAGTGCCGTGCGAAGTCGTCGGGTTCCGGCAGGGGCGGGCCCTGCTGATGGCTTTCGGCACCGTCGACGGCATCGGCGTCGGCAGCCGCGCGGAAATCGCCGATTCCGATCCGGTCGTCTATCCGCACAAAGGCTGGCTGGGGCGCGTGGTCAACGCGCTGGGCGAGCCGGTCGACGGAAAGGGGCCGCTTGCGATGGGCCCGGCCCCCTACACGATCAAGGCGTCGCCCCCTTCGGCGCACAAGCGCCAGCGCGTGCGCGGCAAGATCGATCTGGGCATCCGGGCGATCAACACGTTCCTTACCTGCTGCCGCGGGCAGCGCATGGGCATCTTCGCGGGGTCGGGCGTGGGCAAGTCGTCCGTCATGTCGATGATGACGCGCTTCACGGCGGCCGACGTGGTCGTGATCGGCCTGATCGGCGAACGCGGCCGCGAGGTGCAGGAATTCATCCAGGACGACCTCGGACCCGAGGGCCTCGCGCGTTCGGTCGTGGTGGTCGCGACGGGCGACGAAAGCCCGCTGATGCGCCGCCAGGCGGCGTATCTGACGCTGGCGATCGCCGAATATTTCCGCGACCAGGACCGCGACGTGCTGTGCCTGATGGATTCGGTCACCCGCTTCGCGATGGCCCAGCGCGAGATCGGGCTGTCCGCCGGCGAGCCGCCGGCCTCCAAGGGCTACACGCCTTCGGTCTTCGCCGAGTTGCCGCGCCTGCTCGAACGCGCCGGTCCCGGCATCGGGCAGGGCAGCATCACCGGCCTGTTCACCGTTCTGGTCGAGGGCGACGACACCAACGAACCGATTTCCGACGCGGTGCGCGGCATCGTCGACGGCCACATCGTGCTCGAACGGGCCATCGGCGAGCGCGGCCGCTATCCCGCCATCAACGTGCTGCGCTCGGTGTCGCGAACCATGCCGGGCTGCAACACGCCCAGTGAGAACGCCGTCGTCTCGCGCGCGCGCCAGCTGATGTCGCAGTACGACGACATGGCCGAGATGATCCGGCTCGGCGCCTACCGGCGCGGGTCCGATCCGCTGGTCGACGAGGCGATCCATTACAACCCCGAAATCGAGGCCTTCCTGAAGCAGGGCAAGCGCGACCGCGCCCTGCTTCCCGACGGCTACCGCCAGCTCGCCGAGATCCTGGGCATGCCCGATCCGACCGCGGCCGGCGATGTGCCCGAAGAAGCCGCGCACGCGGTCTGAGCCGGTAGATGGCCGCCAAGAACAAGGGCCTGACGTCGCTGATCCGGCTCGCCGACGCGAACCTGAACGAGAAGCGGCGTGAACTGAACGAGCTGGAGCGCCAGGAAGACGAGCTGCGCCAGCGGCTCGATGCGCTCGAGGTCGAGAAGGCGCAGGAGCAGCAGAACGCCCGCTCGATGGAGTTCGGCGCCTTCGCCTATTCCGGCTACGCGCGCGGCGTGATCGAGCGGCGCGAACGGATCGAAGCCCAGATCGCCGGCATGCAGCCGATGCTCGAAGAGGCGAGGCAGGCCGTGTCGGAAGCCTTCCAGGACCTCAAGCGCTACGAGATCGCGCTCGACATGCGCAAGAAATCGGCTAAGGCCGAGTTCGAGCGCAAGGACACGATCGCAATGGACGAGATCAGCCTCAACATGCACCGGCGCAAGCAGGCCGCGTCCGCCCTATGATCGGCGTCACGCTCCGCACATCGCGCCTCGTGCTGCGACCCTGGCGGGCCGAGGACCGCGAACCGTTCGCCGCCCTCAATGCGGATCCGGAAGTCCGCCGGTTCTTCCCGTCGCTCCAGACGCGCGCCGAAAGCGATGCCAGCGCCGATTTCCTGTCCTCGCAGTTCGATCGCACGCCCTACGGGCCATGGGCCGTCGAAATTCCCGGCGTGACGCCGTTCGCCGGATTCGTCGGTCCATGGGAAGTGAATTTCGACGACCCGCCGCGCCGCGTCGAGATCGGCTGGCGGCTGGCGCGCGCATACTGGGGCAAGGGCTACGCGACCGAGGCGGCGAAAGCCGCGCTTGATTTCGCCTTCGGTCCCGGCGGCCTCGAAGAGATCGTCGCCTTCGTCGCGCCCGGCAATCGCGCCTCGCGCGCGGTGATGGAGCGGATCGGGCTACGCGAGGATCCGGCTGGCGCCTTCGACCATCCGCGCGTGCCGGAGGGGCACCCCTTGCGACGCCATCTGCTGTATCGCGCGCGGCGCCCTTGAGCGTGCGCGGTCCCGCGGTCGTCGTATTGCAGGATTCGGTGACGACGCGCGACCAGGACAGCGGAAGGGTGGTCGCATGGTGGAGCTTGACGAAGGCGGCGATCGCCGTCGCGGTCCTCGACCGCGTCGCGGACGATCCTGCACGGCTCGACGAACCGTTCGAAGGCAATGGCTACACGCTTCGGCATCTGCTGCAGCATCGCTCCGGATTGCCGGACTATTCCGAACTTGCGGCCTATCGCGAGGCGGTCGCCACCGGCGCTTTGCCGTGGGGAGCCGACGAGCTTTTCGCGCGCACCGGAACGGTGCAGGTTCATTTCTCTCCCGGTGCCGGGTTCCACTATTCGAATGTCGGCTATGCGCTTCTCCGGTGCTGGCTTGAGCGGCAGGCGGATATGCCGCTTGGCGAGATCCTTTCGTCGCGGGTCCTGATGCCGATGGGATTGGCTGGCGTGAAGCTGGCGCTCTCGCCGGCCGATCTCGCCGATGTCGAGATGGGTGCGGCAGGCAGCTACCATCCGGGCTTCGTCCATCACGGCCTACTGGTCGGCCCGGCAAGTTCGGCAGCCAGGTTCGTGGACGCGCTGCCCGCCAGTCCGGTGCTGCCCGAAGCGCTGCGCCTGCAGATGTTCGAGCCGTGCGAAGTCGTCGGCCCGTTTCCGGGCCGGCCATGGCAGCAGGCCGGCTACGGTCTCGGGCTGATGATCGGGACGACGACACAGGGCGTGCGCGTGTTCGGCCACACCGGCGGCGGTCCGGGGTCGAGCATCGCCGCGTACTCCCGGCGCGGGCGCGGGCTGACGCGGACGGCCGTCGTCGCCGGATCAGGAGACGATCAAGCCCATGTGGAGCATATGGCTTTTGAGCTGCTCCGATCGGCATAGCTGGTCTGCAATCCTTGTCGCGTAAGGCGACAATGTTCGGCTTGCGGGTGCGCGAAGTTCCGCGTGACAATCGAAGCCTGTCGGCGGAGGGGCCCCATGGAACAACGCAAGAGCAGCTATCTGACGATCCTGGTCTGCGGATCGCTCGTGCTGACCGTGATGATGGGGCTGCGCAACACGCTTGGCCTGTTCATGAAGCCGATGACGATCGAACTCGGCTCCGGCCGCGAAGTGCTCGCGTTCGGGCTTGCGGTCTCCAATCTGCTCTGGGGGGCCATGGGCCCGTTCGCCGGTGCAATCGCCGACAAGTTCGGCACGTCGCGCGCGGTCCTGATCGGAGGCCTGCTCTATGCCGCCGGATTCTGGGCGCTGTCGGCGGCGACCGACGGCACGCTGATCATGGTCGGCAACGTCCTGCAGGGGCTCGCGATGGCCGGGGCCGGCTTCTCGATCATCCTGGGCGCCGTCGGGCGTGCGGCCCCGCCGGAGAAGCGCTCGCTGGCACTGGGCATCGTCGCGGCGGGCGGCTCGTTCGGGCAGTTCGCGTTCATTCCGTATGCGCAGGTCATCCTCGATCTCGTCGGCTGGCGCGAGGCGCTTTTCGTGATCGCGATGACGGCGCTTGCGATCCTGCCGCTCGCATTGGGGCTCCGCGGCCTTGCGGCCCCTGCCAGCGCCCAGTCGCAGCAGACGCTGCGCGCCGCCCTCAAGGAGGCGCTCGGCCACTCCGGCTTCTGGCTGCTGACGATCGGCTTCTTCGTCTGCGGTTTCCAGGTCGTGTTCGTCGGCGTCCACCTGCCGGCCTATGTCGCCGACAAGGGCCTGCCGGGCTGGGTCGGAGCGTGGGCACTGGCGCTTGTCGGGCTGTTCAATATCGTCGGTACCTACACGGCCGGCGTGCTGGGGCAGACCAAACGCAAGAAGTACCTGCTCGCGGGCATCTATATCGGTCGCTCGCTCGTCTTCATCGTGTTCCTGCTGATGCCGATCAGCGAAGCGAGCGTCATCGTGTTCGGGGCCGCGCTCGGCCTGCTGTGGCTGTCGACCGTGCCGCTGACCTCGGGGCTGGTGGCGCAGATTTTCGGCACCACCTACATGTCGACGCTCTACGGCATCGTCTTCTTCTCGCACCAGATCGGCAGCTTCATGGGCGCCTGGCTCGGCGGCAAGGTCTTCGACCTCTACGGGTCGTACGACGTGGTCTGGGGGCTGTGCGTCGCGACCGGGTTCATCGCGGCCGCCCTCCATTGGCCGCTGCGCGATGCCCCGCAGGCCCGGCTGTCGGCGCCGGCGGGGGCCTGACGGCATGGGAACGAGGACCCAGATCGGGCTGATCGCGGGCGCCGGGGCGGTGTTCCTCGGGGCCGTCTGGCTGTGGGCGACGCGCGGACCCGCGATCCTTCTCGACCTTGCGTTCCTGGCCTGTCTTTGAGAAAAGTTCCGGCGAATTGCGCGCGCCGAATTCACGGCGTGCCGACGGAGGATCTCGACGATGGCCAAGCTGGCATTTCTGGGACTGGGCGTGATGGGTTTTCCGATGGCAGGCCATCTGCAGAAGGCCGGCCACGCCGTCACCGTCTATAACCGCAACGCCAAGAAGGCCGAGGCGTGGGTCGCCAAGCATGGCGGCACCAGTGCGGCCACGCCCGCCCTTGCCGCACAGGGCGCCGACATCGTGCTGACCTGCGTGGGCAACGACGACGACCTGCGCTCGGTCGTCTACGGCAAGGACGGCGCGCTGGCCGGCATGAAGGCCGGCGCCATCCTCGTCGACCACACGACGGCATCGGCCGCCGTCGCGCGCGAGATCGAGAAGGCGGCGAAGGACAAGGGCGTGGGCTTCCTCGACGCGCCCGTGTCGGGCGGGCAGGCGGGTGCCGAGAACGGCCAGCTCGGCATCATGGTGGGCGGCGCCGACCCGACCTTCGCCACGGCCGAGCCGGTCCTGAAGATCTACGCCAAGGCTTTGACCCACATGGGCCCGGCCGGTTCGGGCCAGCTCACCAAGATGGTCAACCAGATCTGCATCGCCGGGCTCCTGCAGGGCCTGTCGGAAGGCATGAACTTCGCGGTCAAGGCGGGGCTCGACACCGACAAGGTGCTTTCGGTCATCACCAAGGGCGCTGCCGGTTCCTGGCAGATGGAAAACCGCGCCAAGACGATGGTGCAGGGCAAGTTCGATTTCGGTTTCGCGGTCGACTGGATGCGCAAGGACCTGGCGATCTGCCTCGACGAGGCGAAGAACAACAAGGCCCGCCTGCCGGTCATCGCCCTCGTCGACCAGTTCTACGCCACCGTGCAGGCACGCGGCGGCGGGCGCTGGGACACGTCCTCGCTCATCCACCTGCTCGCGAAAGAATAAGCAGGGCCGGCAGCTCGGCCATCCGGTCGAAGACGGTCGCACCCGTCGCGGCAAGTTCGCCGCGCGGCGTGTGCCCGGCGCCGGCATAGGCGAATGCCGGCATGCCGGCCGCGTTCGCGGCCGCGAGCCCCACGAGCGTATCCTCGACGACGGCGCAGCGCGCCGGTTCGAACCCCATCGTCGCGGCGGCAAGCAGGAACAGGTCGGGAGCGGGTTTGCCGTTCTTCACCTGCGTGGCGCTGAACGTGCGTCCCTCGAAGCGCCGGGCAAGGCCGCACAGCGACAGGCTCTTCTCGATGCGCATCGGGTCGCTCGACGAGGCGAGGCAATAGGGCAGGGCGAGCGCGTCGAGTGCCGCCTCGATGCCGTCGACCGCGCGCAGTTCGCCTTCGTAGGCCGCAAGCGTGCGCTCGCGCAGCCGCTTCTCGAAATCGGCCGGCAGCACGATGCCCCAACGCTCGCGCACGTTGGCGACCGTCCAGCCCGCCTTGCGGCCGACGAAGCTGCGGGTCGATTCCTCGAGCGTCAGGTCGACGCCGGCCGCACGCAGGTCCTCGTGCAGGATGCGGTTGGCGATGCGCTCGGAATCGACGAGCACGCCGTCCATGTCGAAGATGACCAGCTCCGCGGTCACCGGACCGTTTCGGGCTTCGGCCAGACGAAACGCAGGACACGGTGCGTGCGGCCGTCGTGCTCGCGCTCGTCGTAGGGTTCGGACGCAACGCCGCCCATCCGGCGGTAGAACGCGCATGCGTTCTCGTTCGCGAAATAGACCGTCAGGTACATCGGCGAGCCCGGGCAATGCTCGGCGACCCAGCGTGCGGCATCGGCAAGAAGACGCCGGCCGATCCCGCCGCCGCGGTTGCCCGGCAGGACATGCAGGTTGTCGAGCAGCACGCCGTGCTCGGGGCCGATATCGCGCATCACGCAGACGAACCCACAGGGCACGCCGTCGGTTTCGGCGATCTCGGCGAAGCTGCGCGCCGGATCCCATGCCGCCATCCGCGCGGCCCACACGCCGCGACGCTCCTCGACGACGCCGTTTTCGAGGAAGGCATCCGAAAGGATGCCGCGATAGGCGTTGCGCCAGCTGCGCACATGCAGGTCGGCGAGAAGCGGCCCGTCGTCGGTCCGCACGGGGCGCACCGTGAAAGCCATGTCAGTTCCGGCCGCGCCGCAGGTCCCGTTCGATGTCGACCGCCAGCTGCGTGGGCTGCAGGTTGCGGCGGTAGACGTGCAGGTTCTCCATGACGCGCTGGACGTAGGTGCGCGTCTCCTCGAACGGGATCATCTCCACCCAGTCGACGACGTCGACTTCCGGCGAGCGCGGATCGCCGAAATTGCGCATCCATTCGCGCGAACGGCCGGGACCGGCGTTGTAACCGGCGATCGCCAGCACGTACGAGCCGTTGAAATCGTCGATGAGGGATGCAAGGTACGCGCGCCCGAGGCGGACGTTGTAGGCCGGCTCGAACAGCCTGGCTTCGGAATGGGCGTTCTGGCCGTCGGACTTGGCGACTGCGCGCGCGGTGGCGGGCATCAGCTGCATCAGGCCGCGAGCGCCTGCACGGCTGACGGCCTCCGGCTCGAACTGGCTCTCCTGGCGGATGATCGCGTAGGTGAGTGCCCTTTCCGGCCTGTCGCCGGCAAGCGGCATCGTCGGCCAGCCCAGATCGTGGAGCTGCACGCCGGCGACCTGCGCCGAACGCTTCGAGACGATGACGGCGAGGTCGTTGCGGCCGAGCTGGTGCGCGAACTCCGAGACCAGCGCATGCTGCGCCGGCGTGCGCGCGACGTTTGCGAGGCGCACGAGGAACGGGCGCGCGCGCTCGGGCTTCTCGCGCGTCTCGATCAGGATGCGCGCCGCGCGCACCGCTTCGCTGCGCTCGAAGGCGCGCCGGTCTTCGGCCGTCGGCACGATCGCGGCCGGCCACGACTGGCGCGCGTCGCCGGTGAGCCGGCCGTTGGCGAGCTGGCCGTAGTAGGTCGTGTGGTAGGCAGCCGCGCGCACGTACCACTGGCGGGCCCTGTCGGCGTTGCCCTGCGCTTCGAACGCGCGGCCGGTCCAGTAGGCGCCGCGCGCGCGCGAAACGGGAAAGCGGGCCGTCTCGTGGACTTTCTCGAAATGGGCGAGGGCCTCGGCCGGCTTGTTCATCCGCCGCAGCGCGATCCAGCCGGCGAGGAACTCCGCCTCGAGGAAGTTGGCGCCGTTGGCCGGCGTCATCCGGTGCTCGGACGCCAGGCGATAGGCCTCGCCCGCGTCGCCCGCGACGATCGACCGGCGTGCGAGCGTTCCGCGCTCGCCCCACCACAGGTCGGGGCGCGAGATGTCGTGCGGCAGGCCGCGCATGATGTCGCGCGCCGTCGCGTCGCGGTTCGCCTTGCGCTGGGCCCGCACGCGCTCGTACAGCAGGCCGGAATCGTTGCGCAGCGCTTCGGGAACGCGGCGGCTCTGCGCCTCGGCGTTGCCGCCCGCTCGGATGCGCAGGCGCGCGTCGGCAAGCGTGCGGCGATCGGCGCTGACGAGCGGCAGCACGCGGCGCAGCTCCTCGGTCTTGCCGTCCCACAGAAGGCGGTCGAGCTTGGCCCAGTGGAGGTCGGGCGTGAGCTGGCCGCGATAGCGCTCCATCCAGCGCTTGTGCTGGACTTCGTTGAACGTCCCCGAGACCCAGTGGTCGCGGATGACCTGCTGGGCGCGCGCCCGGTCGCCCGAAGCTGCCAGCGCGTCGGCATAGCGCATCGCGCCGTCCGGCGTCAGCGGATTGCGCGTGCCGAACCAGGCGAGGACCAGCGTGTCGTTGGTCGGCCGGTCGAGCAGCGCTTCTTCGGCCCGGCGCGAGATCGTGTCGAGCGCCGGCCAGTCCGGGTTCTGGTCGACGAACTGGACGATGTCCTCGAACGCCACGCCCGAGCGCGGCAGCTGCAGTTCGAGCCACCGGAAAAGCTTGTTGGCGACCGGATGGTTGCCGCGCGCCAGCAGCGTGCGCGCCGCCTCCCAGCGGCCCGCCTCGACGGCCGCGAAAACCTGCGTGTAGATCTCGCGCTGCTGGGCGTTGAGCACGGGCGGCCCGAGGGGCGGGATCGCCCGCGCGGCCGTCGACAATGCGGCCGTCTGGGTCCCGCTCGTGCGCGCCTGGGCAAGCCGGATCTCGCCCGTCTCGACGGCGGAAGCCACCTGGCCGACCTCGCCGCCGCCGGTTTCGACCTTCGGCGCGGCGTCGGCACCGTCGGGAATGGCGGCGGCATCGCCGCGCGTGCAGGCGGTCAGCGTCAACGTGGCCCAGGCGAGGGCAAGCGCGAATCGGGTTCTGGACGTCATCCGAAGAGTTAAGACCGCCCGGCCCCCCCGGCGCAAGACGCGAGGTGCGTGTTGCGCGACGGGGGCTGCAGGTCTAAGTTCCCGGCCCGACAACCAGAAACCGTCCGGAGAGACCTCCCCATGTTCAAGGGATCGTTCGTCGCCCTCATCACGCCGTTTCGCAACGGACAGGTGGACGAGCCGGCGTTCAAGAAATTCGTCGCCTGGCAGATCGCGCAGGGCACGGACGGACTGGTCCCGTGCGGCACGACCGGCGAATCGCCGACGCTGAGCCACGAGGAGCACGAAGCCGTCATCGAGATGTGCGTCGCCGTGGCCAAGGGCCGCGTGCCGGTGATGGCCGGAACGGGTTCGAACTCGACCGAGGAGGCGATCAGCCTCACGCGCCACGCCGAGAAGACGGGCTGCGATGCGGCCCTCGTCGTCACCCCCTATTACAACAAGCCCACCCAGGACGGCCTCTACCGCCACTACGCGGCGATCGCCAAGTCGGTGAAGATCCCGATCTTCATCTACAACATCCCCGGCCGCTGCGCGGTCGACATGTCGGTCGAGACGATGGGCCGTCTGGCGCAGATCAAGAACATCGTCGGCGTCAAGGACGCCACCGGCGACCTGACGCGCCCCGGCCTGCAGCGCCTTGCCTGCGGTGCCGATTTCGTCCAGCTCGACGGCGACGACGGCACGGCCCTCGCGTTCAACGCGACGGGCGGCACGGGCTGCATCTCGGTCACCGGCAACATCGCGCCCAAGATGGTCTCGCGCATGCAGGCCGCTTCGCTGAAGGGCGACGGCAAGGCGGCCCTCAAGCTGCAGGACACGCTGATGCCGCTGCACAAGGCGCTGTTCAGCGAGACGAGCCCCGGTCCGGTCAAGTACGCGGCCTCGCTGATGGGCCTGTGCACCGACGAGGTGCGCCTGCCGCTGGCGCCCATCGCGCCCGAGACGAAGGAGCGCGTGCGCGCGGCGATGAAGGGAGCGGGGCTCCTGCGCTAGGGAGTTCCGACAGCGGCACCGATGGCAGCACCGGATACCGGCCGCAAGGTCGCCGCGACCAACCGCAAGGCGCGTCACGATTACACGATCGAGCGCACGCTCGAGGCGGGCCTCGTGCTGATGGGCACCGAGGTGAAAGCCCTGCGCGCGGGCGCGGGCGTGGCCATCGCCGAGGCGCACGCGGTCGAGCGCAACGGCGAGCTTTGGCTCATCGACGCGCACATTCCCGAATACGCCGGCGGCAACCGCCAGAACCACGAGCCGCGCCGGGCACGCAAGCTGCTGGTCAACCGCACCGAGATGAACAAGCTGATCGGCTCGGTCACGCGCGAAGGCATGACGCTCGTGCCCCTGCAGGTCTATTTCAACGCGCGCGGCATCGCCAAGGTCGAGCTTGGCCTCGCCAAGGGGCGCAAGAAGGCCGACAAGCGGGCGGCCGTCGCCACGCGGGACTGGAAGCGCAGCCAGGCGCGGCTGCTGGCGACCCGGCGCTAGCGGCCGGTCGCCGGATGCGCGTTCCGCTCCTCTACGCGACGAACACCGCCCTGCTGGCAACGCCGGACCTGCGGCTGCGGCCCCTCGTTCCCGACGACGGGCGTCATTTCGCCGAGCTGCTTGGCGCCGATCCGGCCGCGATCGCGATGCTGTCGCACATGCCCGAGCCGCTGACGGTCGAAGCGGCGCGCGAGTGGATCGAACTGCGCACCGGTCCCGGCGGCCACGTCTTCGCCGTCCGCCTTGCCGACGGCACGTTCGTCGGGACAAGCGGTTTCGGCGGCCCGCGCGACGGCGTGCCCGGCTTCGGCTACTGGATCGGCGCGCCGTTCCGCGGGCGGGGCTACGCGACGCAAGCCGGGATCGCCTGCATCGCGCACGCGCGCCGTCTCGGCGTGCGCCGGATGGTCGCCGAGACGTTTCCCGGCAATGCCGCTTCGGTGCGCGTGCTCGAGAAGCTCGGCTTCCGCGCCGAGGGACCGGTCGAGCGGAACTATCCGCTGCGCGGCGGCCGGCGGACGCTCACGCTGCACAATCTCGAAATTCCCGAGCTGTTCGCCTGATTGCCTCAGGCGAGGTGGCGCGCGATCGCCGCGAACACCGCTTCGAACATTTCCGGCGTAAGCCGGCGCGTGTTCGTGTTGTAGCGCGAGCAGTGGTAGCTGTCGGCCAGCAGGCGGCCGCCGGGCAGTTCGTGGAAGGCGCCGTGCGCGAACTTCGCCGAAGACGCACGCCGGCCGAGCGCGGCCAGCACGGCGTCGTGCGCGATGCGGCCCAGTGCCAGCACGATCTTCAGGTCCGCCATCGCCTCGATCTCGGCGCGCAGGAACGGCCGGCACGCGGCGGCTTCGGCCGGAACCGGCTTGTTTTCCGGCGGCAGGCAGCGCACGGCATTGGCAAGACGCGCGCCGGTCAGTTCCAGATCGTCGGGAACCCATGCCGCATCCTCGCGCCCGGCGCGGTAGGTGCCGCGCGCCAGCCCGAACTTCGCCAGTGTCGAATAGAGCAGGTCGCCCGCGAAGTCGCCCGTGAACGGCCGGCCCGTGCGGTTGGCGCCCTTCAGACCCGGCGCAAGGCCGACGACGAGCAGGCGCGCCGCACGCGTGCCGAAGCTCGGAACGGGCGCGTTGTGCCAGGCCGGATGCTCGCCGCGCAGCCTTTCGCGCAGCGCCGCGAGACGCGGGCAGAGCGGACAGTCGCGCGCGGGCTCCTGCACGGACGGCTTCAGGCGTTCTCGGCCGGCGTCGTCGGCAGGGCGGGCGAGGCGCCCGCACTGTCGCGCCGTTCGCCGGTCGCGCGCTGGATGTGCTGGGCGAGGTCGAACAGGTCGATGAACATGTCGGCCTGGCGGCGCAACTCGTCCGAGACCATCGGCGGCTGGGTGCGGATCGTCGAGACGACCGAAACGCGCACGCCGCGCCGCTGCATGGATTCCACGAGGCGGCGGAAATTGCCGTCGCCGGAGAACAGCACGACATGGTCGAGCTTGTCGGCCAGATCCATCATGTCGACCGCGATCTCGATGTCCATGCTGGCGCGGAAACGCCGGCGGCCCTGGCTGTCGGTGAAGTCCTTCATCGGCTTGGTGACCATCGTGAAGCCGTTGTAGTCCAGCCAGTCGACGAGCGGGCGGATCGGCGAATAGTCCTGATCCTCGGCCAGTGCGGTGTAGTAGAAAG
>JBIKWI010000098.1:0-12279 GCA_044356395.1 Tagaea sp.
GACGGCGGTCGCCCCGGCACCGGTGCCGGCTCCGGCTCCCCAGCCGGTCGCCGCCCAGCCGCGTCTGGGCGGACTCGACCCGTCGGACCGTCTCCAGCCCAAGTCGGAAGACGACCTGCTGGAGATCCCTGCGTTCCTGCGCCGCCAGGCGAACTAGACCTGCAATAGTTCGCAACAAAAGGTGACTTGAGGCTCCGGGGGCGGTCCTGTACCAACCCTCGGAGCCTCAAGGTTTTTTCAGGGGAAGAAGTCGCCGCGGCCCGGCGTTGTGGTCGCATCGCCCTCGTCCCACCGGAGTTCGGATTTGCTCGGCAAGCGTACACAAAAGCCACGTACCGTTGCGCAGCGCACCCTGAAGGGTCCGATCGCGTGCACCGGCACGGGCCTGCATTCCGGCCGGAAGGTCGCCATGCAGCTGCTGCCGGCCCCGCCCAATCACGGCATCGTGTTCCGCCGCCGCGACGTGCCCGGCGACGCCGGCGTCCTCAAGGCCGATTTCCGCGCGGTGCGCGACACGCGCCTGTGCTCGATGCTGGCTAACGACGCCGGTACGAAGATCGGCACGGTCGAACATCTGATGGCGGCGCTCTACGGCTCGGAGATCGACAATCTCATCGTCGAGCTGGACGCCGACGAAGTGCCGGTGATGGACGGCTCGGCAGCGCCGTTCCTGTTCCTCGTCGACTGTGCCGGAACCATCGAGCAGACGGCACCCCGCCGCGCCATCGAGATCCTGGCCCCCATCACCTTCGAGGAAGGCGACGCGCACATAGCGCTGACGCCGGGTGCCGGCTTCTCGGCCGAATTCGAGATCGATTTCGCCAACGAGGCGATCGGCCGGCAGGTCATCCACGTGGCGCTGGAGCCGGCGAGCTTCCGCCAGGAAATCGCGCGCGCGCGCACGTTCGGTTTCGAGCACGAGGTCGCCTCGCTGCGCGCGATGGGTCTGGCGCGCGGCGGATCGCTCGACAACGCGGTCGTCGTGTCGGGCGAGCGCATCCTCAACGAGGACGGCCTGCGCTTCGACGACGAGTTCGTGCGCCACAAGGTCCTCGACCTGGTCGGCGACTTCTATCTCGCGGGCGCCCCGATCCTGGGTCACGTGCAGGCCCGGCGCAGCGGCCACCGCCACAACAACGCGCTGCTGCACGCCCTGTTCGCGAGCCCCGCCGCCTGGCGCTGGACCGAAGTGGGTGCCGATACCTATTCCCGCCCGATCTCGGCCCGCGCGGCTTCGGATTGACCGGTCCGCCCGGCCTTCGGGCAGGGCTGAATTTCCCGCCGGATTCGCCTATATTGGGACCATGACCTCACGACGCGCCACCCGACCGATTCGCCTTGCCGCCGCCCTCGCCGTCGGGCTGTTCGCTGCCGCGTGCAGCGGCACCGAAGAAGAGCCCTATGTCGAGAAGCCGGTCGAGGAACTCTACAACAACGCCGTCAACGCGATGTCGACCGGCAACAACATCCGTGCGGCCAAGCTGTTCGACGAAGTCGAGCGCCAGCATCCCTATTCCGTCTGGGCGACACGGGCCCTGCTGCAGGCGGCCTATGCGCACTACCAGGCCAACAAGTACGACGACGCGATCGTGGCGCTGGACCGCTTCATCCAGCTCAACCCGTCCAACCGCGACGTCGCCTACGCCTACTATCTGAAGGCGCTGTGCAACTACGAGCAGATCACCGACGTGGCGCGCGACGCGCGCATGACCGAGCTTTCGCTCCAGTCCCTCCAGGAAGTCGTGCGCCGCTTCCCCGATACGTCCTTCGCGCGCGACGCGCGCGTGAAGATCGACCTCACCTACGACCACCTCGCCGGCAAGGAGATGGAGGTCGGGCGCTTCTACCTCAAGCGCGGGCAGTGGCTCGCCGCGATCAACCGGTTCCGCACGGTCGTGGACAAGTACCAGACCACCGGCCACGTACCCGAAGCGCTGCACAGGCTCGTCGAGGCCTACATGGCGCTTGGCCTCGTCGACGAGGCGCGCCGGTCGGCCGCCGTGCTCGGCCACAACTATCCCGGCAGCGAGTGGTACCAGGACTCCTACGCCCTGGTCGGGACAGGCGAACTGCCCAAGGACGAGCGCCCCGGCGTCGTCTCGCGCACGCTCAACGCGCTCAATCCGCTGAACCTGTTCTAGATCGGATCCCTCGATCTAGGAATAAATAACGAGAACATATTGACAACATCCGGCCTTCGCCGTTAGCCTTCGCGACGCGAGTCCCCCTCCGACACCTGCGAGGCCGCCGCCCGTGACCCGACATCCCCGCCCGTCCCCGGAACGCCCGCATCTGAAGCTCGTTCCGCCCGCCTTCCCTGCGGCCGATTCTCCCGCTACATCGAAGGCGATGCTCGCTTCGCTCGCCATCCGCGATTTCGTCCTGATCGACCGGCTCGACCTCGCCTTCGAGGCCGGGCTGTCCGCACTCACCGGCGAGACGGGTGCCGGCAAGTCGATCCTGCTCGACGCCCTCGGCCTTGCCCTTGGCGGGCGCGCGGAAGCCGGCTTCGTGCGCAAGGGGGCAACGCAGGCCACCGTGGCCGCCAGCTTCGATGTCGAGGCGGGGCACCCGGCGCTGGCGCGTCTTGCCGAACAGGGGCTCGACCTGCCGGAAGCCGGCGCGCCGCTGATCCTGCGCCGCGTGCTGTCGGCCGACGGGCGCAGCCGCGCCTTCGCCAACGACCAGGCCTGCTCGGTCGCACTGCTGCGCGAGCTTGGCGAATCCCTCGTCGAGGTCCACGGCCAGTTCGACACGCACGGGCTTTTCGACGCATCGACCCATTGCGGCCTGCTCGACGCGTGGGCCGATCTCGTGCGGCCGGCCGCCGACCTGGCACGCCTGCATGCCGACTGGCGCATCCGCGTGCGTGCGGTCGACGAGGCCAACGAAGCCGTCGCGCGCGCGCGCGCGGAGGAAGACTATCTGCGCCACGCGCTTGGCGAACTCGACGAACTGGAACCAAAGGCGGGCGAGGAAAAGACGCTGGCCGAACAGCGCGCGATCCTGCAGGGCCGCGAGAAACTTGCGCAAGCGCTTGCCGAAGCGGCCGCCGAGATCGGCCAGCACAAGGGCGCCGAGGGTGCCCTGCGCGCCGCCCAGCGTGCGCTCGAGCGCGTCGCCCCGCATGCGGGCGAACATTTCGACCGCGCCATCGCCGCCCTCGACCGGGCCGCATCCGAAGCGATGGATGCAGCCGCCGAAATCGAGGCGGCGGGCGAAGCGCTTTCCGAAGGCGGCAGCGATCTGGAGAAGACCGAGGAGCGGCTGTTCGCGTTGCGCGCGCTTGCGCGCAAGCACCGCACCGACGTGGACGGGCTCGCAGCCTTGCGCGCCGAGATGGCGGGCAAGCTTTCCGCCCTCGACGACGGCGAGGCGGGCCTCAAGAAACTCGCGCAGGCCGCCGCGGCGGCGAAGTCGGCCTATCTTGCGGCCGCGAAGACGCTGTCGGCCGCGCGCAATGCCGCCGCCGGCAAGCTCGACAAGGCGCTCGCCAAGGAGCTGCCGCCGCTGAAGCTCGACAAGGCAAGGTTCCGCACGCGCCTCACGGCGATGGCCGAAGCCGACTGGAACGCCGGCGGCATGGACAGCGTTGCCTTCGAGGTCGCGACCAATCCCGGCAGCGAGCCGGGCCCGCTCGCGAAGATCGCCTCGGGCGGCGAGCTTGCGCGCTTCATGCTGGCGCTGAAGGTCGTGCTGGCACGCGCCGACGCGCGCCGCGGCCTGGCCCCCGCCCTCGTGTTCGACGAGGTCGACGCCGGCATCGGCGGTGCGGTCGCAGCGGCGGTGGGCGAAAGGCTCGCCCGCCTCGCGCGCGAAGCGCAGGTGCTCGTCGTCACGCACAGCCCGCAGGTGGCCGCCCGCGCCGACACGCATCTGCGCGTGGCCAAGACCGCGACCGCGAAGACCGCCGCCACGCGCGTGGAAACGCTCGATCCGCGCGCGCGGCGCGAGGAGATCGCGCGCATGCTGTCGGGCGCCACGATCACCGATGCGGCGCGCGCGGCCGCCGACGCGCTTCTCGCCAGTCCGGCCGCATGAGCGCCAAGAAGAAGTCCGCGAAGAAGGCCGACCATTCCGCGATCCCGGTCGACGATCTTTCCGCCGCACAGGCCGCCGGCGAACTCGAGCGCCTAGCGCGCGAGATCGTCCGCCACGACCTTGCCTATCACGGCAAGGACGCCCCGCTCGTCGCGGATTCCGAATACGACGCGCTGAAAAAGCGCAATTCCGCGATCGAAGCGCGCTTCCCGCTGCTGAAGCGCGGGTATTCGCCATCCGAAAAGGTGGGTGCACCCACCGCGACGGGCTTCGGCAAGATCCGCCACGAACTGCCGATGCTGTCGCTCGACAACGCGTTCGACGAGGCCGACGTGCGCGAGTTCGGCCAGCGCCTGCGCCGGTTCCTCGACATCGAGGACGGCGAGATCGCGTTTTCCGCCGAGCCGAAGATCGACGGGCTGTCGATCTCGCTGCTGTACGAGAACGGCGTCTTTGTGCGCGGTGCCACGCGCGGCGACGGCGAGGAGGGCGAGGACGTCACCGCCAACCTCAAGACCATCCGCGAGATCCCGCAAAAGCTTTCCGGAACGCCGCCTGCGCGCATCGAGGTGCGCGGCGAGATCTACATGACCCGCGCCGATTTCCTCGCGATGAACGAAGCGCAGGAAGCGACCGGCGACAAGGTCTTTGCCAACCCGCGCAACGCCGCCGCCGGTTCGCTGCGCCAGCTCGACTGGACGATCACCGCAAAGCGCCCGTTGCGGTTCTTCGGCTATGCGCTGGGCGTGTACGAAGGCCCGGCGATCGACACGCAGAGCGACCTGCTGAAACGCCTCAAGGGCTGGGGTTTCGTCGTCAATCCGCGCGCGCGCCGCTGCAAGGACGTGGACGCGCTGATCGAATTCCAGGCCGAGATCGGCCGCGACCGGCCCGACCTGCCCTACGACATCGACGGCGTGGTCTACAAGGTCGACCGGTTCGACCTGCAGAAGCGCCTGGGCTTCGTCGCGCGCAGCCCGCGCTGGGCCATCGCGCACAAGTTCGCGGCCGAGCAGGCACGCACGAAGCTTCTCGACATCGTGATCCAGGTCGGGCGCACAGGCGCCCTCACGCCCGTCGCCGAGCTCGAGCCGGTCAACGTGGGCGGCGTGATGGTCGCGCGCGCCACGCTGCACAACGAGGACGAGATCGAGCGCAAGGACGTGCGCAAGGGCGACACGGTCGTGGTCCAGCGCGCGGGCGACGTGATCCCGCAGATCGTGACGTCGATCCCGGAAAAGCGCCCGGCGGACGCCAGGCGGTTCGTGTTTCCGACGCACTGCCCCGTCTGCGGCTCGATCGCCACGCGACCGGAGGGCGAGGCGATCCGCCGCTGCACGGGCGGGCTTACCTGCCCCGCGCAGGCGGTCGAGCGGCTGCGCCACTTCGTGTCGCGCGGCGCCTTCGACATCGAAGGGCTGGGCGAGAAGAACATCGAGGAACTGTTCGCCCTGGGCTGGGTGAGGAAACCGGGCGACCTGTTCCGCCTCGCGGCCCGCGCGGGCGAACTTTCGAAGCGCGAAGGCTGGGGCGACAAGTCGGTCGAGCGGCTGCTCGCGGCCATCGAGGCACGGCGCAAGGTGGCGCTGGACCGTTTCATCTTCGCGCTCGGCATCCGCCAGGTCGGCGAGGCGACCGCCCGCCTTCTCGCCGTCCACTACGGATCGTTCGACGCATGGCGCCGCGCGATGAAAAAGGCGCAAGGCGAACTTGCCGCGTTCTCGGGCGAGAAGCGCAAGCCCGAGCTGGTCGGCGAGGCGTGGAAGGAACTGGTCGCCATCGACCAGATCGGCGACGCCATGGCCGTCGACATCGCCGGCTTCTTCGCCGAGGCGCACAACCGCGAAGCGCTCGACGACCTTGCCGCCGAGATCGCCGTCGCCGATTTCGAGAAGCCGAAGAACGTCAACGCGGCCGTCGCCGGCAAGACCATCGTCTTCACCGGCACGCTGACGACGATGAGCCGCGACGAGGCGAAAGCAGGCGCGCTGGCGCTGGGCGCCAAGGTCGCGGGCTCGGTCTCGAAGAAGACCGATCTGGTGGTCGCGGGCCCCGGTGCCGGCTCGAAACTGGCCGAGGCCGAGAAACATGGTGTCGCGGTCATCGACGAAGCCGCGTGGCGCAAGCTCGCGGGCCTCGATCCCTGATGGCATCCGTCACCGCCAAGGCGCCCGACGGCCGCATCGTCGAGGTCCATGTCTATGCCGGTGACGAACTGGGCGAGGACTACGCGCTCGGCGACATCGTCGAGGATCTCGCCATCGGCCGGATGGACGGCGACGCGTTCGTGATCGAGCGCCGCCAGCTGCGCGAGCTGGAAACGCTCGTCCACGGATTCTCGTTCGACTATCCGGAAGGCTTCGTCGAGATGTGCCTCGATATCGTGCGCGCGGGTGCCGCCCTGCCCGGCGACACGCTGCGCTTCGAGGCGGATTTCTGAAACGTCAGGGACGACGCGCGAATGCGAGCATCGCGCCGAGACTGCAGATCGCGACTCCAGAGGCCGCGCGCACGCGGCGCAGGATCGCGGGCCGGGCGGCGAGCGTTTCGCGCGCCCGCACCGCGCCGAACACGACGGCGGCGTCGACTCCGGTGTTCAGAAGCACCGATATGCAGCCCAGAAACGCGAACTGGGCGGCCACGCTGCCGGCCGCCGGATCGACGAACTGCGGCAGGAAGGCGAGGAAAAAGGCCGCCGTCTTCGGATTGAGGGCCTCGACGACGATGCCCTCGCGCAAGGCGCGACCGGCACCCGTCGCGGCGACGGGACCTTCGTCGGCGATCCCGGCCTCGCGCACGGTCTTGATGCCGAGCCAGACGAGATAGACGGCACCGGCGAACTTCAGCAGCGCGAATGCCTCCGCGCTCGCGAGCACGAGGGCAGATACGCCGAGCGCACCGGCCAGCACGTGCACGAGCCCGCCGAGACCGGTGCCGAACGTCGAGGCAAGCCCTTCGGCCCTGCCGCCGGCCATCGTGCGTGCGGCGACGTAGAAGATGCCGGGGCCCGGCGTGAGTGCCACCACGAGTGCTGCAGCGACGAAGAACGTGAACTCCGTCATGCGATCTTTGCCGTCGCCGCGTCGAGCCAGCCGCGCGTCTGGGTGTCCACCAGCGGGCCGATCTCGGCCGCCACGCGCGCGTGATAGGCGTCGAGCCACGCGGTTTCGCCGGCGTCCAGCAATTCGCGTGCGACGAGTGCACGGTCGATGGGCGCAAGGGTCAGCGTCTCGAAGCCCAGCATCGGGCGCTCGGCACCTGCCGGCATCGGCAGCTCGGTGACCGCGATCAGGTTCTCGATGCGGATGCCGTAGGCACCGGTCTTGTAGTAGCCGGGCTCGTTCGACACGATCATGCCCGGCTGCAGCGCCACGCTGTTGGGCATCTTGGAAATGCGGTGCGGTCCCTCGTGCACCGACAGGTACGAACCCACGCCATGGCCCGTGCCGTGGTCGTAGTCGAGGCCGACGTCCCAAAGTGCATGGCGTGCGAGCGCGTCGAGCTGCGAGCCCGAAGTGCCCTTGGGGAAGCGCGCGCGGGCGAGTGCGATGTGCCCCTTCAGCACGCGCGTGAAACGGTCCTTCTGTTCGTCGGTCGGCTTGCCGACGGCGACGGTACGCGTGACGTCGGTGGTGCCGTCGGGATACTGGCCGCCGGAATCGACGAGAAACAGCATGTCCGGTTCGAGCCGGCGCGAGGTTGACGGCGTGGCGCGGTAATGCACGATGGCCCCATTGGGCCCGGCCCCCGAGATCGTGTCGAAGCTCGTGTCGCGCAGGTCCCCGCCCTGCCGGCGGAACTCGAGCAGCTTGTCGGCGACCGCGATCTCGTCCCACTTGCCGGTCGGTGCTTCGCGGGCAAGCCATGCAAGGAAGCGCACCAGCGACGCGCCGTCGCGCACGTGGGCGGCCCGGCTGCCCGCCAGTTCCTGCGGGTTCTTGCAGGCCTTGGGAAGAGCGCACACGCACGAATCGCGCACCAGCACGGCCCCCGACGCGGCGAGAAGCTGGTCGATCCACGCCGATGCGGTCAGCCGGTCGGTCAGCACGCGCGCCTTGTCGGCCCCCAGTGCTTCGAGGGCGGGTCCCAGCGCATCGGGTGCCGCCACGCGCACGCGGTTGCCCAGATGTGCGCGCGTCTCCGGCACCAGCTTGCGCGGGTCCATGAACAGGTCGAGCGGCCGGCTTTCGTCGGCATGAAGGATCGCGAAGCCGAGTGCCAGCGGCGTGTGCGGCACGTCGGCCCCGCGGATGTTGAGCAGCCATGCGAGACTGTCGGGGGCCGTGACGATCGCGGCGGCGATGCCGTCCTTGCGCAGCTTTGCCGCAAGCTCGGCGCGCTTGTCTTCCGACGACTTGCCGGCGAGTTCGATCGGATGCGGACGGGCGGGCGAAAGTGCCGGTGCGGGCTGGCCCTTCCACACGGCATCGACCGGATTGCGCGCGACGGGCACGAGGCTGGCACCCGCGCGCTCGCACGCCAGGCGCAGCCGGTCGACCGAATCGCTCGAATGGAACCACGGGTCATAGCCGATGCGCCCGCCCTTGGGCGCGTTCGCGGCAAGCCAGTCGGACGGCGGCTCCTCGACCAGATGGCGATATTCGAAGACGGTGCCGTCGACCTGCGTGCGGACCTGCAGCGTGTAGCGCCCGTCGACGAACACCGCCGCCTTGTCGCCAAGCACGATGCACGCACCGGCCGAACCGGTGAAGCCGGTGAGCCATTCCAGCCGTTCGGCGCGCGGGCTGACATATTCGCCCTGATGCTCGTCGCCGCGCGGCAGCACGAAGCCGGCGAGATCCTGGCGCACGAGTTCGGCGCGCAGGTCGGCCACGCGGCTGCGCCGCCATCTTCCTTCGCCGAGGCCGGCATCGTGGCGGGCGGAAAGCTCGGCGAGCAGCGCATCGAGCTGGGCGGCAAGCGCATCGGACGGCCGCGCGCAGACCAGCGCATGCCACGCGCGCGCGTCGAGGGCCGGCGGCGTGGACAGCACGCCCGCGACGATCGCGCGCACGCCGGCGACGTCGACCGTCGCATCGTTCTTGGCCAGCAGCTTCGCCAGCGCGTCATCGCCCTGATAGGTCATTCGGCACTCGGAAATGGAGGGGGAATCGGTCATTCGGGCGGCAGGATATCGGCACGCCGGATCGCCCTAGCCCTGCAAAATTTGGCGAAAATGTGCCCACAACATGCGGTTTTTGCATTGCTGCAGCGCGGTATTAACCCATTTCCTGCGGGGCTGTCGGCCCTAAGTTGACCTTGTTCGTTCGTGCACGATCAAACGACCCGATTGGCGGGTCCCCGCGCCGAACGCAGATGGAGAAGAGAATTATGTCCGCCAACCAGCTTTCGCCCACCCTCTACGGCCGCGTGTCGGCCTCTCAGGTGGAGACGGCCCTGGAAGCGCGGCGCGTGCGTACCCAGGCGCTCGCCGCCCTTGCCGCCGACGGTCTCGGCGCGATCGGGGCCGGCCTCAAGACGCTGTTCGGCCGCATCAAGAGCTGGAACGAGCGCCGCAGCACCTATGCCGAGCTCGAAGGTCTCGACGACCGCATCCTGGCCGATATCGGCCTGTCGCGCGGCGAGATCTCGCAGGTCGCCGCCGGCCACTATGTCCGCGACGAGGACGGCTACGCGTTCCGCGCCGCCTCGGTCTCGGCCGCCAACGCGGCAGCGCACGAGGCAAAGGCCGCCTGAAAAACAGGGGCCGCCTGAAAAGGAGTCCCTTCGCCGGACGGAACGACGGCGGCCTTGCGAAAGCAGGGCCGCCGTTTTCGTTTTCCGCCCATCCGTCTCAGAGGATTTCGCCCGTCCGCAGCCGGTAGACGGAGATGCTTAACAGCATCGCGACGGGCCGGTCCTCGCCGGCAAGCGGCAGCGTCAGGCGCTCGGCTTCGACGATGTCGTGGAGCGGCAGCGCTGCGGGCGGCGCCGCGATGTTCCAGGTGGGCACGCCTTCGCGCGCGGTCCGGGCAAGTGCACGCCCGAACTCGGTCTCGCCCAGACCCGGCACTTCCTCGTCGATGTAGCCGCCGGTCTGGTCGTTGTTGCGCGCGCGCGTGACGGCCGTGCCGACGACGCGATAGCGGTAGCGCCCGGTCCCCGGCTCGATATCGGCAAGCCAGATGTTCGGCAGCAGCTTGGGGATGTCGATCGGATCGATGTCGGCGCGTCGCGGCATGCGCCCGCGGTTGATGCGCACGCCGCACCAGTAATCCCAGAGTGCCGCGATCTTCCAGTGGCGGGTCGCCGGAAACGGGGCAACGGGTGGCGAATTGGCGTCCAAGGCAATCTCTCGGCAATCTTTTTGAGAAAGCCGAAGATAGCATCAGAATAATTAATTTAAGGTTAGGCGTGTGAGGCCGAAACTTTCGTGCAATCAGGCCGCTGCGGCCGAATTTTTTTCCGCGGCAGCCGCAAGATTTTCGATCCGGTCGAGCAGCGGCACGAAATGGTCAAGCTCGGCTTCCACCTCGGCATTCGCCGCGCGAAGCTCCGCCAGAGTCGCCGTGCTTTCGGCGAGCGCACGCTCCTTCTCGACCGCATGTGCGGCGGCGGCCTCGAAGCGCGACTGCGCCTCGGCGATCTGCGCCTCGGCGGCTTCGGCGCGTGTCCGGACTTCGGCAAGCTTCGCGGCCAGCGACGCCGACTCGCTTTTAAGTGCCGCGTGCTCGGCCTCGAGCTTCGAAAGGTTGCCTTGCGTCTCGCCGGCGCGCGCCTGCGCGTCGATGGCGCGGCTGTCGGCATCGTCGGCGCGGCCCTGCGCGTCCGCCAGTTCCGCTTCGAGTGCGGCCAGACGTGCGGCTTGGGCACCCGCCTCGGTCTGCGCACGCGCGAGCTTCGCCTCGTAGTCGGCAAGGCGCTTGCCCATGTCTTCGGCCTTGGCGATCCAGCTCTGCGTGGCGGCCTCCGCGCGCGCGCGCGAATCCTCGGCGGCCTTGGTCTCGTGGCGCGCGGTCTCGGCCGCCTCGCGCTCGCGCGCGAGCAGCGCTTCGGCCGTGGCGCGCGCGGCCTTGGCTTCCTCGGTCGCCTGCACGAGTTCGGGATCGATCACGACGCGCGGGGGCGCGTTGCGCAGCTCCTCGAGCTCGTCGTAGGCGCCGGCAAGCTCGTCGCCCAGATTGAGGGCGGCCAGCAGCATCAGGCGCGCGTCGCCCGCCTGCCCGACCTGCGCCACGATCTCGCGCACTTTCTCGTCGACATAGCTGCCGATGCCGCGCACGCGCTCCTCGCGCCCGTCGTCGCACACGATGGGATAGTCGCGGCCGTTGACGCGGATGACGATCTGGCTCATCGGCTCTAACTCCGGTTCTAGGCGCTGCCGGCCTTCAGTTTCTCGATCGCCTTGTCGAGCCGCGATTCGACCTGGTCGGCAAGGCCGGACAGGGCGGCGTAGTCGGCTTTCAGCTTCGCGAGTTCGGCTTCGGCGGCTTCGGCGCGGCCGCGCAGCCCCGACTCGGATTTGATGCGCGCCTCGAGGGCGGCTTCGAGACGCTGGACGGCGGCATTCAGGCGATCGAGGGAGGTCGACGTCATGGGTGCTTCGGACTTTCGGGAAAACCAAGTTGCATTGCGATTGCGGCACCTTAAGGGCGGGATTCGAGTCGCGACAACGTCCATGTCGTGTGGCCCGTCCGTGCGGGGTTGACGGGGCACCCCCCGGGCGGCATGTTCCGCGCGTTTTCGGGTCCCCGACACCCAGAGAAGTGAGCCGGATGAGCGCCGCACCCCAGACCGTTCCGACGACCGCACCGATCCCCCTCTCCGACCGGCAGACCCCGGCGCATGCGCGTCTGGCAAACGCCATCCGGGCGCTTTCGATGGACGCGGTCGAGAAGGCGAAATCCGGCCATCCGGGCATGCCGATGGGCATGGCCGACGTGGCCACGGTGCTGTGGGGCAAGCACCTGAAGTTCGATCCGACGGCCCCCGACTGGGCCGACCGCGACCGCTTCGTGCTGTCCGCCGGCCACGGCTCGATGCTGCTCTATTCGCTGCTGCATCTGACCGGCTACGCCGACATGACGATGGGCGAGATCGAGCGCTTCCGCCAGCTGGGTGCGAAGACCGCCGGCCATCCCGAGTTCGGCCACGCGACCGGCATCGAGACCACGACCGGCCCGCTCGGCCAGGGTCTGGCCAATGCCGTGGGCATGGCGCTTGCCGAGCGCATGATGGCCGCACGCTACGGCGACGCCGTGGTCGACCACTACACCTACGTGATCGCCGGCGACGGCT
>JBIKWI010000271.1:0-3512 GCA_044356395.1 Tagaea sp.
AACGCGATCCGGCGCGCTTCCTTTTCGGCGACCAGCAGAAGGGACTAGAGGCGAAATGACCGGCACGGCAAGCGGACTGGCACGGCGCGGCTTCATCGGCCTCGGGGCGGGGGCGCTTGCCGCCTGCTCGCTGCCCGGCACGGGCGAGCCGCCGCGGCTTTTCACGCTGACGCCGAAATCGACGTTTGCCGCCGACCTGCCGCGCGTCGACTGGCAGCTCGCGATCGAGGCCCCGGTGGCGCCGGGCGGCATCGACACGACGCGCATCGCCGTGCAGCGCACGCCGCTGACGCTCGACTATTTCGCCCGCGCCGCCTGGACCGATACCGCGCCCCGCATGGTCCAGACCCTGCTGCTCGAAAGCTTCGAGAACACCGGCAAGCTCGTCGCGGTGGGCCGGGAATCGTCGAGCCTGCGGCCGGACTACCTGCTGAAAGTCGATCTGCGCGAGTTCCAGGCGGAGTTCCGCGGAGCGGCGGCGCCGGTCGCGCGCGTGCGCCTGTCGGTCAGGCTCGTGCGCCTGCCGGAGCGCACAGTCGTCGCGAGCTTCACGCACGAGGGGGTCGAGCAGGCCGCCGGACCGGAGATCGAGAAGGTCGTCGCGGCGTTCGACGACGCGCTCGGCGCGGTGCTGCGGCGCGTCGCCGAGTGGACGCTGCGCACCGGAACGTCCCGCCCGCGCAGCTAGGCGCCGCTCAGGCCCGCATCCGGTTTTCGATCGCGTCGCCGTCCTTGGGCCACTTGGCCCAATCCGCCGGACCAAGGCCGTATTTGTTGGCATGCGCGCGCGAAGCGCCGGCCTCGACCAGCGCCACGACCACCGCTTCGTGGCCGCGGGCGCACGCGTACATCAGGGCCGTGTTGCCGAACGCGTCGGCTGCATCGACGGCCGCCCCGCGCGCCAGCAGGCGTGCGACAGCCTGCGCGTTTCCGCGGGCCGCAGCGCGCATCAGGGCGGTCAGCCCGCCCGCGCCCGGCGCATCGGGACCGCCGCCCGCCGGATCGTCGAGAAGGCGGTCGATCGCGGCGAGGTCGCCGGCCTCGGCCGCGCGGATGAGCGGGTTCTTTTCCATGCGCCGGCTAGGGAGCCCCATGCCGGCGGCTCCGTCAAGCACCGCTTGCGCGGCCCGCGTCCATCGGCGAACGTGCCGCATCCCAGCCACACCGGAGATCCACATGCCGAGCGTCGCCGAGCGCATGCGCGCCAAGATCGAAGCCGCCTTCGCCCCCCAGGACCTCGAGATCGCCGACGATTCCGGCAAGCACGCCGGCCACGCCGGCGCGCGTCCGGGCGGCGAATCGCATTTCACCGTCACGATCGTCTCGGCCGCCTTCGCCGGCAAGAGCCGCGTCGACCGCCAGCGGCTCGTGCATGCCGCCCTCGCCGAGGAGCTGGCCGGACCGGTCCACGCGCTCGCCCTCGTCCTGCGCGCACCCGACGAGAAACGCTGAGGCCGGGGGCACGCGCGGTTTGTGCTCGACCGGAATACCACTTTAATGATATTTTTATTTCAAGTTGTTAAACCATTAATATATGGCGGCCGCGATGGAGCCCAAGCATCCCCGCAATATCCGGATCGAAGGCCTGCGCACCAGCATGCGCCTTGAAAGCAGGTTCTGGCTGGCGCTTGCCGAGATCGCGGAACGCTCCGGCGTCAGCGTGCCGGCCTTGTGCGAGCGCATCCTGCGCGATGCGCACCGGGGAAACCGGACGTCGGCCGTCCGCGTTTTCGTGCTGAACTGGTTCCGGCTCGCCCGCACGAACCATCGGCCCCGGCCCCGCCGGCGGCGTCAGGCCGGCCCGGTATAGTGCTCGGGGTAATGCACGCGCACGACGGGTCCGTCGCTGGCAAGCGCGTGGCACGTGTCGAGATGGCCCGGCTTCCTGTCCGACTTCGGCGTTTCCGCGGCACGGATGGGCATGATCGTCTGGATCGCCGCGGTCGCCATCGCGCCCAGCGCCAGTTCGACCAGATGCGTGCAACCCTGCACGCCGCCAAGCCGTTCCTTGACCTGGCCGTACCAGCCCTTGCCGATGCGCATGCCGACCAGCTTGCGGAACTGCGGCACGATCGCCGGACAGGTCTCGAACGGGCTGTTGTCGGTCGCGGCCACGACGTCGTGGACGAGAAGCCCGTCGTCGAGCGTCAGGCGCAGCCACATCTCGTGGACGGGAACGCCGGGCTGCACCGTCCCGCGCCACGCGTTCTCGAACGGATAGGCTTTGGTATCGACGAGATAGCCTTCGATGTCCCACAGCCCGTCGTCACGCCGGTAGCCGTTGCATTCGATGCGTCGCGTGTGGATCGGCTTGCGCGGGGCGGCGGGCGGGGGCAGCGGCATGGGAAGCGGTCTCCGGGCGGGAATGCCGCCCGATGATCGCGCGTCCGCGTACCGAACGCAAAAGCCTTCAGGTCAGCCCGTAGCCGGCCGAACCCGAGATGAAGGCGTCGCGCTCCTTGAGCCCTTCCTCGAGCTCGCCCAAGGCGGTCGAGTAGAGGTCGCGCACCGAAACCATCCCGATCAGCGTGCCCCCGTCGAGCACCGGGAGATGCCGGTAGCCGCGCTTGCGCATCATGTCGAGTGCGGCGAACGCGGTCTCGTCCGGGCCGATCGTGTCGGGATCGCGCGTCATCACTTCGGAAAGGCGGACCGTGTCGGGGTCGCGCTTCATGGCGACGACCTTCGACAGCAGGTCGCGCTCGGTGAAGATCCCGACCAGTCGCGCCCCGTCGATCACCATCACGGCACCGATGCGCCGCTGGGCCATCGCCAGTGCGGCGTCGCGGACCGTCATGTTGGCGCTGGCCGTGGCCAGGTTCTGGGTCCCGGAAATCACGTCGGGTACGATCTTGCGGATCATCGGCTTCTCCCTTCGTCGGACTGACGCCACGTCGAGGGACGGTCTTGCGCCGTCTTTGCCCCCGATGATAGCGCCCGGACGGGCGGCATTGGCAAGCCCGGCGTCAGACGGCCGATTCCGGTGCCGGCGCGGCGGCCACGGCGGCGGCCGGAACTTTTTGCGCCGCCGCATCCGCGATCACGCCGATCCGGAGCGTCGCGACCTGGTTCCTCTTGCGGCGCAATATCTCGAAGCGTAGCCCGTGGAAGAGGAAAACCTGGCCGACCTCGGGAATCCGGCGCGCCTCGTGGAGCACGAGCCCGGCGATCGTCGCGGCGTCCGCGTCGGGCAGACGCCAGTCGAACTGGCGGTTGATGTCGCGGATCGTCACGCTGCCGTCCACGACGAAGCTGCCGTCGGTCTGCGGGCGCACGCCGGGCACGCGGAACTCGTGCTTCTCGTCGATGTCGCCGACGATCTCCTCGAGGATGTCCTCCAGCGTGACGACGCCCATCAGCCCGCCATACTCGTCCACGACGAGCGCGAAATGCTCGCGCCGGCGGCGGAACGCCTCGAGCTGGTCGAGCAGGCTCGTCGAATCCGGGATGAACCAGGGCCGCGTGGCGATCTGCGCGATGTCGATCGACGACGGATCGCCGCCGTTGGCGCG
>JBIKWI010000099.1:0-12233 GCA_044356395.1 Tagaea sp.
TCGCGAAAGCTGGGATTTCGGCCAGGGTGCTGGCTTCTATGTCGACGCCACGCAAGCGCCGTGGAGCGCCAACTACCGGATGTTCGGCTACGTGACCGACGAACTGCCGGAGGCGGTCGCAAGGAGTTTCCCGATCGACATGTCGCGCCTCGGCATCATGGGGCATTCGATGGGCGGGCACGGTGCTCTGGTCGCGGCGCTGCGCCGGCCGGACCGGTTCGGTTCCTGCTCGGCCTTCGCGCCGATCTCCGCGCCGTCGGACTGCCCTTGGGGCGTCAAGGCATTCACGAACTATCTCGGCCCCGACCGGGCGGCCTGGGCCGACTACGATGCAAGCGCCCTAATGCGCCGGCGCCCGTTCGCGCGCGAAATCCTCGTCGATCAGGGGTTGGCCGACAAGTTCCTTGCCGAACAGCTGATGCCGGAACGGCTCGAAGCGGCGGCAAAGGCCAGCGGCCAGAAGCTGACCGTGCGCCGGCACGCCGGCTACGATCACGGCTATTTCTTCATCCAAAGCTTCGTTGCCGATCATCTGGCGCATCATCGGCGCCTGCTGGTCTGACGGCGCAGCAGGAGAATGCGATGAAGTACAGCAATCTGGGTCGATCCGGTCTCAAGGTTTCGCGGCTGTGCCTCGGTGCCATGATGTTCGGCGACCGGACGGACGAAGCCCGTTCATCGGAGATCATCGCGAATGCCCGCGATGCCGGCGTGAATTTTCTCGATACGGCCGATTCCTATGCCGGCGGGCGCTCCGAAGAGATCTGCGGTCGGGCGATCGGCAAGGAGCGTTCGCGCTGGGTGCTTGCGACGAAGATCGCCAATCCCGGCAGCCCGGAGCCGAACGACAGAGGTACGTCGCGCCGGTGGATGCTGCAGGCCTGCGAAGCGAGCCTGAAGCGCCTGGGGACCGACTGGATCGACCTCTACTATCTTCATCGCGACGATTCCGATACGCCGATGGAAGAGACGATCGCCACGCTCGGCGACCTGATCCGTGCGGGGAAGATCCGCTACTACGGGCTGTCGAACTTTCGCGCCTGGCGCCTGGCGACATTCGTCGAGACGGCACGCGCGATGGGTGTGCCGGCGCCCATCGCCTGCCAGCCCTGCTACAACCTGATGGACCGCACGCCCGAAGTCGAACTGCTTCCGGCGTGCGCGCATCATGGCCTTGGCGTCGTTCCGTACAGTGCTCTCGCGCGCGGGATCCTGACGGGGAAGTACGTTCCCGGTACCGTACCGGCGCCCGAGACGCGGGCCGGCCGCAAGGACAGGCGCATGCTGGAGACCGAGTTCAGGCCCGAATCCCTCGCGATCGCCCAGGCTGTCGGCGCGCATGCCGCCGGTCGCGGAACCAGTGCCGTGGCGCTGGCACTTGGTTGGGTGCTCAACAACGCGCTGGTTGCAGGCGTCGTCGCCGGTCCGCGTACGATGGCCCAATGGCAGGACTATCTCGCGGCCATGTCGTACCGGTTCTCCGCGGAAGACGAAGCGGTCCTGTCCGACCTCGTTCCCGCCGGGCATCCTTCGACCCCCGGCTATAACGATCCGCAGTACCCGCTGACCGGCCGTCGGCCGCTTACCGGATTCCCGCGCGCATGAAGCTCTGGATGAACTGACGCTGGAACAGCAGGAACGCGACCAGCAGCGGCCCGCAACTGAGCAGCGTGGCCGCGGTAATGGTCGACCAGTCGACGCCCTGTTCGATCGCCGCGAACACGCGCAGTCCCACCGTGATCGGACGCGTGCCGACCGAGTTCGTGACGATCAGCGGCCAGAGGAAGTTGTTCCAGTGATAACTGACGGAAACGAGCGCGAAAGCGATATAGGTCGGACGGGCGAGCGGCACGTAGACCCGCCATAGCACCGTGAGGCTGCCCGCACCTTCTACCCGTGCCGCATCGTCCAGCTCCTTGGGCATGCTCTTGAAGGTCTGGCGCAGCAGGAAGATGCCGAACGCCGATGCCATGTAGGGCAGGGCCATCGCGAAAACGGTATCCACGAGGCCGAGCGAGGCCATCGTCAGGTAGTTCTCGACCAGCAGAACGTCCGGCATGATCATCAGCTGCACGAGAACGAGTGCGAACGCGACATCGCGCCCCGCGAACTCGAAGCGCGCGAACGCATAGGCGGCGAGCGTGACGAGCACGAGTTGGCCGCCCAGAACCAAAGTCACGAGCGCGAACGTATTGATGAAGTATTGCGCGAACGGCGCCGAATCCCATGCTTTCTCGAAGTTCGCGAGCGTGAGTGGTGCCGTCAGCGCGAACCGGGAGGCGTATTCCGGCGGATGGAACGCCGTCCAGACGCAATAGACGAGAGGCGCGATCCATACGATCGCCAGCGTCCATGCGCCGACGGTCTCCAGATGCCGGGAAATGCCGCGTGCCGCGATCATCGGTAGTGGATCCGCTTCTCGAGCACGAGAAACTGGAATAGCGCAGTCCCGCCGAGGATCGCGAGCAGCACGACGGTGAGGGCTGCGCCATAGGCGGTGTCCCAATAGCGGAAGGCGACGTCGTAGATGTACGAGAGCAGAAGATGGCTCGCGTTGTTCGGCCCGCCGCCCGTAAGCGCCACGATGTGATCGACAAGGCGGAAGGCGCCGATGACGGCATTGACCAGGACGAACAGTGTCGTCGGCATCAGCAGCGGCAGCGTGACGCGCCGGAAGAACGTCCAGCGCCCGCAGCCTTCGATCGCCGCCGCCTCTGCCAGGCTCGGCGACATCTGCTGGAGGGCCGCGAGATAGAAGATCATGAAGAAGCCGGCCTCCTTCCAGATCGTCATGACCATCATGCAGTAGAGCACCGTATCGGGATTTCCGAGCCAGTTCGTGGCGCCGAAGCCGAAGGTCCGCAGGACCTGGTCGATCAGGCCGTAGTCGGGCGTGTAGAAGAACAGCCAGATGTTCGCGACCGCGATCATGGGCAGGACGGTGGGCGTGAAGTACGCGAGCCGCAGCCAGGTCTGCCCCGCCAGCTTCTCGTTCACCCAGATCGCCATCAGCATCGCCAGCGCCACCGACAGCGGGATGGTGCCGAGCGCATAGATGAAGTTGTTGTGTATCGCCTGCCAGAAAATCGGATCTTCGATCATGCCCTCGAAGTTCTCGAGACCGACGAATACCGACGGGCGATTGCGTTTCGGCGTGGAATGGAAGCTTGCGTGCAGCGTCGCGACCGCAGGCCAGTGCGTGAAGGCCATCAGCAGCAGGAAGGCCGGCAGCAGCAGCAGCCAGCCGTAGATCGTCGCCTTGGTGCGGGTCATTCGAAGGCGGACAGGGGCGGATGCGCCGGCATCCGCCCCTGTCCGTGTCGTCAACGCTGGAAGGGACGCAGGATGCGCGTCGCTTCGCGCTGCGCATCCTCCATCGCTGCCTTGGCCGGCTTGGTGCCGAGAATGGCGGCCTGCAGGCCGTCATTCAGGGCCTTGGTTACCCGCTGGTTGTCGTGGGTCGAGAGTTCGGCCCATGCGTGGCGCAACTGGTCGCGGGCGACCGCTGCGGGCGGGAACTTCACGACGTATTCCTTCATGCGCGCGGTTTCGAAGGCATCCGGCCGGACAGCGACATAGCCGGTGTCGATGCCCCACTGGGCCGCGCGTTCCGGTTCGGTCGCGAAACGGATGAACTTCATGGCCGCCTCGCGTTCGGCCGGCGTCGTCTTCTTGAAGATGTAGAAGTTGCCGCCGCCCGTCGGCGACCCGAACTGCTTGCCGGCCGGCAGCATCGCCACGCCGAACGGGAACTTCGCGTTGTCGCGCACGTTCGTGAGGTTGCCGGTGGTCGTCCACATCATGGCGACCTTGCGCTCGAAGAAGTCGCGCGGGGTGGTGCCCCACTCGACGATGCCCGGCGGATGGACCTTGTGCTTGGTGGCGAGGTCGATCCAGTACTGGAGCGCCTCGACGACCTTGGGATCGTCGAAGAAGGTCCTGTTTCCGGCCTCGTTCATCAGTCGCACGTCGTTCTGCGTGGTAAGCCCCTGGAACAGCCAGTAGGGGAAGCCAGAGGACGGGATCTGGATCCCCCACTGGGTCGTGTTGCCGGCGGCATCGCGCTTGGTCAGCTTTTGCGCGAAGGCGAGCTGTTCGGCCCAGTTCTTCGGCGGCGTTTCGGGGTCGAGCCCGGCCTCCCGGAACAGGTCCTTGTTGTAGTAGAGAACGATGGTCGAGCGCTGGAAGGGGACGCCCCAGGTCTTTCCGCCGGTCTGGCTGTTTTCCATGAAGGCCTTGTAGAAGCCGTCGAGCCATTTCCGGTCGTCGGGCGTGCGGAGCATGTCGTCGACGGGCACGATCGCTTCCTCGTCGATCAGCGTGAACATGTCGGTCGACAGCAGGATCGCGAAATGCGGCGACTCGTTGCTCTTGAGCGCCGTCAGCGTCTTGGCGATCGTGTCCTGGTAGGAGCCGGTATAGACGGGCTCGACTTTGATCGTCGGGTTGGCCTTCTCGAAGTCGGCCGCCATCGTATCGATGAGCTTCGTGATCGGCCCGCCGACGGCGACCGGGAAGTAGAAGCTCAGCTTCGTCTGCTGCGCCTGCGCCGGGTTGCTTGCAGCGAAGGTCGCGAATGCGAGCGTCGCGCACAGGACCAGTCTTCGGATGCGATTCATCGGTCTTCCCCCTTTTTCCTTGGAAATCTAGTGGACGGACGTGCCGTCGACACGCAGGCCGTCGGAAAGTTTGAAGATGTGCTGGCGATCCCTGTCCCAGTCGAATGCGACGGTATCCCCGACGCCGTGGCGCGCGCGCCCGGGCAGGCGGGCAACGATGGTCTCCGCGCCGATACGGCCGGCAATCAGCGTGTCCGCGCCGAGATACTCGACCGTTTCGATGCGCGCGCGAACGCCCTCGTTGGCGATCCGGATGTCCTCGGGGCGGATTCCGACGGCAAATCCCTGGCCTGCCGCGGATATCCGCCGGCCGGAGGCTCCGGCGATCGTGCCGGCAGCATCGAGTGCGACGACGTTCATCGGTGGCGTGCCGAGGAAGCGGGCCGCGAACGCCGTCGACGGACGCGCGTAGAGGTCCTCCGGCGTCCCGTCCTGCTCGACCCGACCGTCGCGCATCAGGATCACCTGGTCGGCCATCGTCATGGCCTCGACCTGGTCGTGGGTGACGTAGAGCATCGTGATGCCGAGCCGACGCTGCAACTCCCGGATCTCCAGTCGCATTTCCTGGCGTAGCTGGGCGTCGAGATTGGAAAGAGGTTCGTCCATCAGGCAGACCGGCGCCTGAGCGACGATCGCGCGCCCGAGTGCCACACGCTGTTGCTGGCCGCCGGACAACTGGGAGGGCTTGCGTTCGAGCAGAGCCGAAAGGCCAAGCAGCTCGCTGGCCGACGACAGGCGCCGTGCCCGCTCGTCGGGCGGCACTTTGCGTACTTCGAGGCCGAAGCAGATGTTCTGCGCGACCGTCAGGTGCGGGAACAGCGCGTACGACTGGAAAACCATCGATATGCCGCGTGCGGCGGGTGCCAGATCGGTGACGTCCTTGTCGGCGATATGGATCCGCCCCTCGCTTGGCCGGTCGAGGCCGGCGAGGATGCGCAAGAGCGTCGACTTGCCGCAACCCGAAGGTCCGAGCAGGACCGCGAAATTGCCCTTTTCCACGCGAAACGAGACCCGATCGAGCGCGCGGGCTTTGCCCCAGTGACGGCTGATCGATTCAATGGATATGTGCGGCATTTCCCCATCCGACGGCCCCTGTGGGCGCCCGATCTTTCTTGTATCTCACCGCGTTGGAGGATTTATGACAAGAACATTTCGGTTCTGTGCGCCGGCTCAGTCGCGGCAGATGCGGGCGTGCGCGACGCGGCCGACGGAGCCCTCCGGCTCGACGCCGAAGCGGGTTTCGCGTTCTTCGCGCGCCAACGCGAGCTTCTGTCCTTCTTCGTCTTCGTAAAGCATGACCCGCAATCCGGCGTTTTCGCCGGAGGAGCAGTCGAAATGCGCCAGCGCTTCCATGCTTGCCGCGCGGACACTGCCGGCCTGTATGGGCTGGCGGTAGACCACACGGATCCAGGCCGTCCGGACCGCGCCGCCGACACGCATGCCGGCAATGTCGACAAAGACCGGATTGCCGCCCGCGGTTTCGCCCGCTTCTTCCCACTGGGCAGCGCTGGCCGGCAGCGAAAGTCCGGCAATCGCGACAAGCCCGAAGATGGCGGCGCACAGGCGCAATTTTCCCTCCCGAACGCGGTTACCGGATTAGGCCTAGCACAGACCGGCGCTCGACGAATAGTCGTGCGAAGTCGTGGCGGAATTCGGGCAAATCGGGGTACTGTCGCGACCATCATGCCCGAAGCAAACGTCGCAGCCACTCCCGTATTCTATCGCAATCCCGTGCCGCTCGATCGCGTGCGCCACGCTTCAAAGCAATTCGTGCGGCCGCGTAACGCGGCTTTTGCCAGCCACGTCAATTCGGTTCCGCTTGCCGCGGTCGAGTTCAACTCCGCCGCGCGCAACTATCCGATCGTGTTCACGTCCGGCGATCCGATCGGTGCCGTTGCCGTCCTCGGGTTCGAAGGCGCGCAAAACCTGTTCATCGGCGACGGGCAGCAATGGGCCGACGATGTCTATGTTCCGGCGTATGTCCGCCGGTATCCGTTCGTCTTCACGCGCACGCCGGAAGGCGAGTTTGTGCTGTGCATCGAGGAGGACGCGGGCAGCGTTGCCGACGAAGGCGGGGAGCCGCTGTTCGTCGACGGGAAGCCCGCCAAGGTCGTCGAGGAGGCGCTTCGCTTTGCCGGCGATTTCCAGGTGCAGATCGACGCGACGCATGCATTCACGCGGGCTTGCCAAGCGGCCGGCCTCTTCGTCGACAACCGCGCGTCGATCCAGATGCCCGAAGGCCGTTCGATCACGCTACAGGGATTCCGCACGATCGACGCAAAGAAGTTCGAAGCCCTTCCCGACGCGGTCGTTCTCGACTGGTGGCGCAAGGGCTGGATGATGCTCGCCTACAGCCACCTGATGTCGCTCGGAAACTGGCAGCTTCTAGCGAACCGCGCCTCCCGTATCGGCAAGAAGAAAGCCTAGCGGCGCGATCAGGCCAAGGCGTCGGCCAGCAGGCTCGCGACGTGCACGGCTTTGCGGGCGGCGCCATCGGCGATCTGGTGCCTGCAACTGGTTCCGTCCGCCACGATGATCGTGTCGGAACCGGCCTCGGCGATCGCGGGAAGCAGCGACAGTCCGGCCATCTTGCGCGAGATATCCAGGTTCTTCGGCTCGTAGCCGAATGCCCCGGCCATCCCGCAGCAACTGCTTTCGATGAGGCTTGCCTGCAGGCCGGGGACAAGCTTCAGCACGGCGAGCGTCGGCTTGACGGCATCGAAGGCTTTCTGATGGCAGTGTCCATGCAGCAGTGCCTTGCTCTGCGGCAGCGACTTCAGTTTGAGGTTCAGGCGTCCGTCGGCATGTTCGCGGGCCAAAAACTCTTCGAACAGCATCGCGGCCGATCCGACTTTCCCGGCATCCGCTCCGGGGAGCAGCGCCGCGATTTCGTCGCGCAGGGCGAACAGGCACGATGGCTCCAGCCCCACGATAGGTACGCCCCGTTGCGCATAGGGAAGCATCGCCTGGATCAGGCGGTGGGCCTCCGCCCGTCCTTCGTCGACCATTCCTGCCGACAGAAAAGTCCTGCCACAGCATAGCGGACGCCCCCCGTCGGACGCCGTCGGTACGATGACGCGGTAGCCGGCCGCTTCGAGCACGCGGATCGCCGCGCGGGCGATCTCCGGCTCGAACCAAGTATTGAAGGTATCGACGAACAGGGCGACTTCGCGTCCGCGCCCATGTCCGGCCGCCTCGCTCGTACGGAACGGATTCGTCGACCATCGCGGTAGGCTGCGGTCTGCCGAGAATCCGGCGACCGCTTCCGACAGCCACGCAAGGCCCGGCACCCGGTCGCGCAAGTTGGCAAGCCGGGCAAAGCCGGAAACCATCGGCGCATATCTCGGGAGGTACCCGACCAGTCGGTCGAACAGCGTATAGCCGTGCCGCCGCTTGTAGTGATGGAGGAACTCGATCTTCATCTTCGCCATGTCGACGCCGGTCGGGCATTCGCGCTTGCAGCCCTTGCACGCGACGCACAGGCGCATCGTCTCGGCCATCTCGTCGGAAACGAGGGCGTCGGACCCGAGCTGGCCCGAAATCGCTAGGCGCAGCGTATTGGCGCGCCCGCGCGTCAGGTGCTTCTCCTCGCCGGTCGCCCGATAGGACGGGCACATCGTTCCGGCATCGAATTTCCGGCAATGGCCGTTGTTGTTGCACATCTCGACGGCACCGGCGAACCCGCCCCATTCCGACCAGTCGAGCGCGGTATCGATCTTCGCTGCCGAATAGCCGGGCTTGAACCGGAACAGGGAACGGTCATCCTGCTTCGACGGCCGGACGATCTTGCCGGGATTCATCAGGCCCTTGGGATCGAACAGGTCCTTGATCTCTTCGAAGGCACCGGTCAGGCGCGGGCCGAAGAACGGCGCGATCCATTCCGAGCGCACGAGTCCATCTCCGTGCTCGCCTGAATAGGCACCCTTGTATTCGCGCACGAGTTCGGCAGCTTCTTCGGCTATCGCGCGCATCTTGCCGGCACCGTCCGCCTTCATGTTGAGGATCGGACGCACATGCAGGCAGCCCACCGACGCATGCGCGTACCAGGTTCCCTTCGTGCCGTGCGTCTCGAAAACGCGCGTCAGGCGGGCCGTGTATTCGGCAAGGTGCTCGAGCGGCACGGCGCAGTCCTCGATGAACGAGACGGGCTTTCCGTCGCCCTTCATCGACATCATGATGTTGAGGCCGGCCTTGCGGACTTCCCACACTTCCTTCTGGAAATCGGCCTCGACGATCTCGACGACCGATCCGGGCAAGCCGAGATCGCCCATCAGCGCCACGAGATCCTTGAGCTTGCGCTGCTGCGTCTCCAGGTCGGCGCCGGCGAACTCGACTAGCAGGATGGCTTCCGGCTCGCCTTTCAGGAAGCGGCCGACGATCCCGGCATAGGCGGGAATGGCGCGCGAGAGATCGATCATGGTGCGGTCGACGAGTTCGACGGCGACGGGCCCCAGCGCCACAATGTGACGCGTCATGTCCATCGCCTGGTAGAATGTCGGGAAGTGGACGACGCCGAGGGTCTTGTGCCGGGGCAGCGGCGAGAGCTTCAGATGCAGGGCGGTCGAATAGGCGAGCGTACCTTCCGAACCGACCAGCAGATGGGCAAGATTGTGGGCGCCTGCCGGCTTGACGGTCTCGAGGTTGTAGCCGCCGACCCGGCGCAGGAGCTTCGGGTATCGCGCTTCGATCTCGTCGGCTTCGCGAGCGGCGATATCGCGCACGCGCCGGACGATGTCGACGAACCGCGACGGCCCCGAAAGCCCTTCGAGGTTGCCGCTTACGGGGCCGAAATGGGCCGCCGTACCGTCGGCAAGCAGCGCGTCTATGCCCGCGACATTGTGAACCATGTTTCCGTAAAAGAGCGACCGCGATCCGCAGGAGTTGTTGCCGGCCATGCCGCCGATGGTGGCTTGCGCGGAGGTCGACACGTCCACCGGGAACCAGAGGTCGTGCTTCTTGAGCGCGGCGTTCAGATGATCGAGGACGATGCCGGGCTCCACGACCGCCGTCCTGCCTGCGGGATCGACATCCAGCAGCTTCTTCAGGTGTCGCGCGTTGTCGATGACGAGGGCCGCGCCGACGGTCTGGCCGCACTGCGACGTGCCGCCGCCGCGCGGCAGAACCGGAATGCCGGCATCTGCGGCGATCTGGATCGCGACCCGCGCATCCTCCGCGTCTTTGGGCACGACGACGCCGACCGGTTCGATCTGGTAGATGGAGGCATCCGTCGCGTATCGGCCGCGGTCGAAGGCGCCGAAAAGCACGTCGCCCTTGATCTCGCGCCGGAGGCGCGATTCGAGATCGGATCGGGCAGGGGGCTGGTCGAGCGGCATTTGTTCGTCTCCAGTCAGTCGTAGGCTTCGGCGCGCGTGTCCGACGCGAAGGCGGCAAGGACGGACTCGCGCTTGCCGGCGAGATGGGCTTCGAGGATGGCGCGCAGGGCCGTACCGTCGCGCGCTTCGAGGGCGACGATCATCCGTTCGTGCTCGTCGACCGCCCTGTTCCAGCGCTGATGCGACAGATTGGCGGCGTAGCGCACCCGTTTGACGCGCGCGTTGAGCTTCTCGAATGTCTCGCCGAGCACGTCGTTGCCGCCGGCACGCGCTATGCGCGCGTGGATCGCCTGATTGGCCGCGAAATAGGCCGCCCGGTCGCCGCGCGCATGGTGTGCGCGCATTTCGTAATGCAGCGCCTTGATCTCGGCGAGTTCGCGACCGGAAATGCGTGCTGCGGCGAGTTCGCCGGCAAGTCCCTCGAGTGCGGCGAGCACTTCGAAGGTGCTTTCGATATCCGCCCGATCGAGCGGGGCGACGCTGGCGCCGCGGTTGGGCTCGACGCGCACGAGACCTTCGGCCGCGAGTGCGCGCAACGCTTCACGCAGCGGCGTCCGGGAGATGCCGAGCCGGTCGCACAAGACGCGTTCGTTGAGACGCGCGGCCGGCGCAAGGTCGCCTTCGAGGATCATTTGGCGCAAGCGTTCGGCCGCGTTTTGCGGCAGAGTCATGCGCTCTGCAGGCCTTGAATCGTCCGGCATAAAAGAATGGTATACAAAATTATTACCAAAGTCACGATGATTGACGAAGCAATAACATGATTGTATACCGATCCGTCAAACCGAGGAGCGTCCCATGCTGAAGCTGAGCTTCGCCCCGAGCGGCCGTCATTTCCTGCAGATTCCCGGCCCCACGAACGTGCCCGATCGCGTGCTGCGCGCGATCGACAATCCGACGATCGACCATCGCGGACCGGAGTTCGGCGAACTTGGCCGCAAGGTGCTTGCCGGAATGAAGGCGATCTTCAAGACGAATAGCCACGTGATCATTTTTCCGGCGTCCGGGACCGGTGCCTGGGAAGCGGCGCTCGTCAACACGCTTTCGCCCGGCGACAGGGTCCTGATGTTCGAGACCGGCCACTTCGCCACGCTGTGGCGCAAGATGGCCGAGAAGCTCGGGCTCAAGGTCGATTTCGTCGAAGGCGATTGGCGTCACGGCGTCGATCCGGCTGCCGTCGAGGCCAAGCTCGCCGCCGACAAGGAGCATGCGGTCAAGGCCGTCCTGGTCGTCCACAACGAGACTTCGACGGGCTGCACGACGCGCGTCGGCGAAGTCCGCGCCGCGATGGACCGTGCCAGGCATCCGGCCCTGCTGATGGTCGATACGATCTCGTCGCTCGGATCGATAGACTACCGTCACGACGAATGGGGCGTGGACGTCACCGTTTCCGGATCGCAGAAGGGGCTGATGCTGCCGCCCGGCCTGTCGTTCAATGCCGTTTCGGCCAAGGCGATCGAGGCATCCCGGACGGCGAAGTTGACCCGCTCCTTCTGGGGCTGGGACGAGATGATCGCGTCGAACGCGACCGGCTACTTTCCCTATACGCCGGCAACGAACCTGCTCTACGGGCTTTCCGAAGCGCTCGACATGATGAACGAGGAAGGCCTGGACCAGGTTTTCGCGCGCCATGACCGCCACGCGGAAGCGACCCGCCGCGCTGCGCGCGCATGGGGTCTCGAAATCCTGTGTCTCGAGCCGAAGGAGTATTCCAGCGCCCTCACGGCGTTGCTTATGCCGTCCGGGCACGATGCCGACCGATTCCGCAAGCTCGTTCTCGGGGCATTCGACATGTCGCTCGGCGCCGGCCTGTCCAAGGTGGCCGGCAAGGTCTTCCGGATCGGGCATCTCGGCAGTTTCAACGACCTGATGCTGATGGGAACGCTTTCGGGCGTCGAAATGGGGCTTACGCTGGCCGGCGTGCCGCACCGGAAGGGTGGCGCCCAGGCGGCGATGGACTATCTCGCGGCGTGTGCCGCCAAGCCGGCCGCCGCCGCCGCCCAGTAGTCCGTCGGAATGCCGCCGAACGCCCCGATCGACTGGTCGAGCCTCGACCAACTGACCGAGGAGATCGGCGCGTCCGTCCTTCCGAGGCTCCTGAAGACCTTCTTCGGGGAGGCGGAAAAGCGACTGGGCACGTTCTCGCGGCTTTCGCAGGAAGGCGCGATCGGCGGCGAAGGCGGACAGCTTCATCGGGAGGTCCACTCGCTCAAGAGCGCTGCCGCAAGCTTCGGCGCGAGCGCGCTCGCCATGCGTGCCGCCAGCCTCGAGGAATCGATCGAGG
>JBIKWI010000100.1:0-12205 GCA_044356395.1 Tagaea sp.
CGATACGGGCTCGGTCAGTCGCAGCTGTCCCCGCATTTTTCGGGCATTTTTTATGCTGCGCCGCAGCATTTCATCCGACGCCCAGCACGTTGTTGACACGCTGCGTCATACCGCTATTTACTAACGCTCTTGTCGATGCCCAACGACTTCGGGGCACGGGCGTCGACAGGTGCACGTAACAAAAAATGACCTGCGAATTCAGACGCAAGGTCGCATCAGGTACGCCAGATCCGGTCCATGGAAAACGCAAGTCAGTTGACGGTTCGAGCCGACGCGGTTCTCGCGACAAAGTCGTTTGTAGCGGTGACAGCTTGAGCGATCCCGGCAGCCTTTCGGCATTGGAGCGCGCGATCGCCGCGGCTGGCGGCCAGTCGGCGCTTGCGCGTCTGATCGGCAAGTCGCAGGGCCATGTTTGGCACTGGCTGAAGGTCGGCAAGCGCGTTCCGGCCGAAGCGGTGCTCGCGATCGAAGGCGCGACCGGCGTTCCGAGGCACGAGTTGCGTCCGGACGTCTATCCGGCCGCAGGCGGTAAAGCGAACATGGACATCGTCGAACAGCCGAAACGCGAAATCGAGATCGACCCGGAAGAGGCAATGCGCGCGTCCTGGTACGCGCTGCTCGGCGAACTCCTTGCCGGCGTACCGTCGGCGGAAATGCTGGCCCGGCTGGGCGCCATGGAAGGCGACGACGGCGAACTGGGCGGTCATGTCCGTGCGCTGGCCGCCGTCGCGCGCAAGACCACGCCGCGCGAGGCGAGCGACGAGTTCCACGACCTGTTCGTCGGCCTGGCGCGCGGCGAACTGCAGCCTTACGCGTCGTTCTATCTGACCGGATTCCTGCACGAGAAGCCGCTGGCCAACCTGCGGGGCGCCATGGCCGGCCTCGGGATCGCGCGTACGGACGACCGGCCGGAACCCGAAGACCACATCGCCTCGCTGTGCGAGATCATGGCGGGACTTATCGTCGGGGCCTTCGGCGAGCCGGCTTCGCTCGAAACGCAGAAGCGCTTCTTCGACGCGCACGTGGCGACGTGGGCGGAGAAGTTTTTCGCCGACCTTGCGAGCGCCAAGGCGGCACGCCTTTACATGCCGATCGGCCAGATCGGCCGAATCTTCATCGAGATCGAACGCGCGGCATTTGCCATCGGCGAAGCGCCGCAAACCAACGAACACGCGGGATAGAGAGGCAGAAAAAGATGAGCCAGAACCCGGAACCCAAGGCGGCTTCGCGCCGCCAGTTCTTCAAAGTCGCAGGCCTCGGCGCCATCGCGGCCGGCGCCGGCAGCGTTGCCGGTGCTGCGCCCGTCAAGGCTGCCGAAACGACGGCGGTGCCGTCGACCGGCTACGCCGAAACGGCGCACGTGAAGACCTATTACGCCCTCGCGAAGTAAGGAGGCCGACAGATGCTTACCAAGAAATCCTCCGGCAGGGCCGCCGGCACGCGCCTGACAGCCGCCCTCGCGGGTGCCGCGGGCGGGGCGATGGATCGCCGCGCCTTCCTGCGCCGCTCGGGCCTCGTGGCCGGCGGTGTCGCCGCCGCGGCGACACTCAAGTTCAAGACGGTCGAAGCCGCCGGCGCCTTCGGGCCGCCGAAGGCCGGCGTCGAGACGAAGATCGTCAAGAACATGTGCACGCACTGTTCGGTCGGCTGCACGGTCACGGCCGAAGTCCAGAACGGCGTGTGGACGGGCCAGGAACCGACGTTCGAATCGCCGATCAATCTCGGCGCGCACTGCGCCAAGGGTGCGGCGATCCGCGAGATCGTCCACGGCGACCGCCGTCTGAAGTATCCGATGAAGCTCGAGAACGGCCGCTGGGTCCGCATGAGCTGGGCGCAGGCCGTCAACGAGGTCGGCGACCGCCTGCTGAAGATCCGCGAGAGCGCCGGCCCCGACTCGGTCTACTGGCTGGGCTCGGCGAAGTTCACCAACGAGGCCGCCTATCTCAATCGCAAGTTCGCCGCGTTCTGGGGCACCAACAACATCGACCATCAGGCGCGTATCTGCCACTCGACGACGGTTGCAGGCGTGGCCCAGTCGTGGGGTTACGGCGCGCAGACCAACTCCTACAACGACATCCAGAACTCGCGTTCGACGTTCCTGATCGGCGGCAATCCGGCCGAGGCGCATCCCGTCTCGATGCTGCACGTGCTGCGCGGCAAGGAGCAGAACCAGGCGCCGTTCATCGTCTGCGATCCGCGCTTCACGCGCACGGCCGCGCACTCGACCGAGCATGTGCGCCTGCGCCCGGGCACGGACATTCCGCTGATCTGGGGCATCCTCTGGCATGCGATCGAGAACGGCTGGACGGACAATGAATTCATCCGTCGCCGCGTCTATGGCTGGGAAGACGTCAAGAAGGAAGTCGCCAAGTATCCCCCGGCCGAGGTCGAGCGCATCACGGGCGTTCCGGGAGCGCAGCTGCGCCGCGTTGCCCAGACGCTGTGGAACAACCGCCCGTTCAGCGTGATCTGGTGCATGGGCGGCACGCAGCACACGGTCGGTTCGGCCAACGTGCGCGCGTACTGCATCCTCGCCATGAACTACGGCACGATCGGCACGTCGGGCGGCGGCACGAACATCTTCCGCGGCCACTGCAACGTGCAGGGGGCCACGGACCTCGGCCTCGATGTTCTCAACCTGCCGAACTATTACGGCCTTACCGAACAGGCGTGGCGCCATTTCGCGCGCGGCTGGGGCGTTCCGTACGAATATATGCTGGCCCGCTTCAAGTCGAAGGCGCTGATGGAACTGCCGGGCACGCCCGCGTCCCGCTGGCACGATCTGGCGCTCGAGAACAAGGCGAACATCCAGGGGCAGCCCGAGCCGCTCAAGGCCATGGTGTTCTGGGGGCACGGCGCCAACACCCAGACGCGTGGCCCCGACGGCAAGAAGGCGATGGAGAAGGTCGATACGCTCGTCGTAATCGACCCGCATCCCGTGCAGATCCCGGTCATGGCGGCCGAGCGCAAGGACGGCGTCTACCTGCTGCCGGCCTGCACCTCGCTCGAGATGACCGGGAGCCGCACGGCTTCGAACCGTTCGCTCCAGTGGGGCAGCCAGATCGTCGAGCCGATCTTCGAATCGAAGAACGACTACGAGATCATGTATCTGCTTGCCGAAAAGTTCGGCTTCGCGGCGGAGATGTTCAAGAACATCAAGGTCGAAGGCAAGAAGCCGGTCGCCGAAGACATTCTTCGCGAGATCAACCGGACGTGCTTCACGGCCGGCTATTCGGGCCAGAGCCCGGAGCGTCTCAAGGCGCACATGGCCAACCAGGACGCGTTCGACCGAGTCAGCCTGCGCGCGTTGAAGGACATCCCGGCCAAGGACGGGATGGCGGCCATCGCGAAGGACGAGTTCTACGGCCTGCCATGGCCGTGCTGGGGCAAGCCCGAACACGGCCATACCGGAACGCACATTCTCTATGACCAGTCGATCCCGGTCGCCAAGGGTGGCGGCAATTTCCGCGTCCTATTCGGCGCCGAACGCGAGGGCGTGAGCCTGCTCGCCGACGGGCTGGCCGCTCAGGGTTCGGAGATCAAGGACGGCCACCCAGCCTTCAGCTACGGCATGCTCAAGCGCCTTGGCTGGGACAAGGACCTGACCGAAGCCGAGCGCACGGAGATCGAGGACATCGGGCGGATGGTTTTCGCCGGCAACGCCGACAACGTCTCCTGGAACTTCGACACCTCGGGCGGCGTCATCCGCGTGGCGATCCTCCACGGCTGCGATCCCAAGGGCAATGCGCGCGCCCGGGCGAATGTCTGGAACTTCCCGGATCCCGTTCCGGTCCATCGCGAGCCGCTCTATTCGCCGGATCGTCAGATGGTCGCCAAGTATCCGACCTACACTGACCGTATGCTCCATCGCGTGCCGACGCTGTTCAAGACGATCCAGGACCGCGACGTGTCCAAGCAGTTCCCGATCATCCTCACGTCGGGACGCCTGGTCGAGTACGAGGGCGGCGGCGACGAAACCCGGTCGAACAAGTGGCTCGCCGAACTGCAGCAGAACATGTTCGTCGAGATCAATCCGAGCGATGCCACGCGGATTGGCGCCAAGAACAACGACGACGTCTGGGTCTTCGGTCCGGAGAACAACGCCCGGATCAAGGTGAAGGCGCTCGTCACCGAACGCGTGGGCCGCGGAGTGGCATGGATGCCGTTCCATTTCGCCGGCCACTGGATGGGCAAGGACATGCGTTCGTCCTATCCGCAGGGAACCGATCCGATCGTGCTCGGTGAGGCGGTGAACACCGTCACCACCTACGGCTACGATCCGGTGACCCAGATGCAGGAAACCAAAACCACCTTGTGCCGCATCGAGAAGGCCTAAGGGCTAGGGAGCGATTGACATGGCTCGTATGAAGTTCCTCCTCGACGCCGAGCGTTGCATCGAATGCAACGCCTGCGTCACCGCCTGCAAGAACGAACACGAGGTGCCGTGGGGCATCAACCGGCGGCGCGTCGTCACCCTCAACGACGGCAAGCCCGGCGAGCGTTCGATCTCGATGGCCTGCATGCACTGCACGGACGCGCCGTGCATGGCGGTCTGCCCGGTCGACTGCTTCTACAAGACGGCCGAGGGCGTGGTCCTGCACTCCAAGGACCTTTGCATCGGCTGCGGCTACTGCTTCTACGCGTGCCCGTTCGGCGCGCCGCAGTATCCCCAGGCGGGCAATTTCGGCACGCGCGGCAAGATGGACAAGTGCACCTTCTGCGCCGCCGGCCCCGAGCCGTCGAACACCGAAGCCAGCTTCGTCAAGTACGGCCGCAACCGTCTGGCCGAAGGCAAGCTGCCGCTCTGCGCCGAGATGTGCTCGACCAAGGCCCTTCTCGCCGGCGACGGCGACGTGATCGCGGGCATCTACCGCGAGCGCGTCACGACGCGCGGCTACGGTTCGGGTGCGTGGGGCTGGGCGACGGCCTACGGCGAAGGTTCGCGCACCTGATGCACGACGCCGACGGGTGCCGCACGCCACTCCGCGTGCGGCACCCGCGGTCGGCCGGTCTTGGGGGATAGGCATTCATGGCAAGCATTCAAGGGTATGAGACGATGTCCAGCGGTCAACGTACGGTCATGTGGACGGTTTTCGCGGTTCTGCTGGTGGTGGCCATCGGCTTCAGCGCCCGCGACAACGGCCTGCGGGAAGGCGCGCAGGGAAGCTATCTCGGACGCAGCGTGAGCACCGCGCAGCCGGTTCCGGCACCGGCCCGCGACGCGCTCGCCAATCGCGCCAACACGGGCCAGCGCTACTAGGCCGGAAGAGGGGAGAATCAACATGACGTTCGCCACGAAATTCCGCAGCCTGGCGCTGGCGGCATTCGCCTTCGGCCTGCTCGCGGCAGGTCCCGCCGGCGCGCAGGCACCGGCACCCGTGAACGCTTCGACGACGCCGCCGGTCAGCGCGTCGGACAATGCGCGCCTGATGCCGCCGGCCGCTGGCGCCTACCAGAGCCCGTCGCAACGGCCCGAGGCCGGCCTGATGGCGAACGATACCGAAATGCTCCGTGCCCTGACGCCGACGCGCGGCTGGGTCTCGATCCCCGACCAGAATGCCGCCACGCTCATCCAGCCGGCCGGCCGCGACTGGCGCCAGACGGTCAAGGGGCCGGTGCGCGTCTGGGGATCGTGGCTGATCCTCGGCATGTGCTGCGCGCTCATCGTGTTCTACCTGCTTCGCGGCAAGATCATGATCGACAGCGGGCTTTCCGGCCGGACGATCGAACGCTTCAACGGAACGGAGCGTTTCGTCCACTGGATGACGGCGGGCGCGTTCGTCGTGCTGGCGGTGTCGGGCCTCAACATCACCTACGGCCGCTACCTGCTCCTTCCGCTGCTTGGCCCCGACGCGTTCACGAGCTTGTCGGTGCTGCTGAAGTACGCGCACAACTATCTTTCGCTCGCATTCATGCTCGGCATCGTGCTGATGTTCGTGCTCTGGGTGCGACACAACATCCCGTCGAAGCTCGACCTGCAGTGGCTTGCCGTCGGCGGCGGGCTGTTTTCGAAGGGCATCCATCCGCCGGCCGACAAGTTCAATGCGGGCCAGAAGCTCATTTTCTGGTCGGTGGTCGGCGGCGGCGTGGCGCTCAGCGTCACGGGGGTCTGGCTGCTGTTCCCCTTCCAGTTCGGCGACATGGCCTCGATGCAGCTCATGCAGGTGATCCATGCGATCGTCGGTCTTGTCCTGACGGCGATCGTGATCGCGCACATCTATATCGGCTCGCTCGGGATGGAGCAGGCGTTCGACGCGATGGGAACCGGCCATGTCGACGAGAACTGGGCCAAGGAACATCACGGCGTCTGGCTGGCCAAGGTCAAGGGACAGGCGATGCCGACATATAAGATGGGCCACGACTGATACGCACGCTAGAATGGGCCCGCGCCGAGCGATCGGCGCGGGCCTTTTTCGTTTTTGGAGACCGCATCCGGCAATGAGGATATTGGGCGCAGTACTCGCATGCGCGCTGTTCGCCGCAGCGGGCGCGCGGGCGGAAATGGCCGGCCACGGCGCCATGGTCAACGCCATCGCCGTGTCGCCGGACGGCACGCGCGTGCTGACCGGCTCCTGGGACTATTCGCTGCGCGTATGGGATCTCGCCACGCAGCGCGAGATCAAGGTCCTCGACGAGCATCGCGCGTCGGTCAACGGCGTCGCGTTCCTGCCCGACGGCCGCACGGGGATGTCGGCAAGCTGGGATGCGACGCTGCGCCTTTGGGATCTCGAGACGGGCCGGTCGATCCGCACGTTCGAGGGACACAAGGCGAATGTCGCGTCGGTGGCCGTAAGCCCGGACGGAAAGCGGGCGGTTTCGGCGAGCTGGGATCGCACCGTCGCTGTGTGGGATGTCGCGACCGGCCGGTTGCTGCGCACGCTGGAAGGCCACAAGGCCAACGTCATGTCTGTCGCCTTCCTGCCGGACGGACGCACGGTGCTGTCCGGCAGCTACGATCTTTCCCTGCGGCTGTGGGACAGCGAGACCGGCCGGGAGCTCGCGCTGCTGGAGGGGCACACGAACAGCGTGAACGCCGTCGCCGTATCGGCGGACGGACTGTTGGCGGCTTCCGCGTCGACCGACGCGACGGTCCGGCTATGGGATCTGGGCGCCCGCCGCGAGAAGGCCGTTCTTGAGGGCCATCGGGGGTTCGTCACGTCGGTGGCGCTGTCTGCCGACGGGCTTGCTGTGCTGTCGGGCGGCGGCGACCGCACGATGCGGCTCTGGCAGGCCTCGGATGGCCGGCAGTTGCGCGAGTTTCTGGGCCACAAGCGACCCGTCTGGAGCGTCGCGTTCGTGCCCGGCCGCGATCTGGCCGTGTCGGCGGGCTACGACGAAGTGGCGAAGGTCTGGGACCTTGAATCCGGCGCCGAAGTGGCGCCGCCGCAGTAGCGGACCGTTCAGAGGCGGACGCTGACCGGGGCCGCGTAACGGTCCGCCGTCGAGGTCTGGATCGTGCCCAGCGCGAAATGCGCGCCGACGGCAAGGACGATGGCGACCGCAAACCCGAGAATCATGGACTGCATTTTCTGTCTCCCGCAGGAACGATTTTGTCGGCCGGCATTGTACTCAGCCGGCCGGATTTTGCAATATTCGCCATGGCTTGTTGGCCGTCATCGGGGCGCCGTCGCGCCGCGCAGATAGGCGATCAGGTCTGCCCGGTCGGCATCGAGCGCCAAGCCGCCGTACATCTTCGTTCCCGGCACGAACCCTTCGGAATCCTTCAGATAGGCGTCGAGCGTCGTATCGTTCCACACGATGCCCGACCGCTTGAGCGCGTCCGAATAGCGGAAGTCGTCGACCGATCCGGCGGTCCGACCGAAGAGTCCGGCCAGTCTCGGGCCGACACGGTTGCGTCCACCGGCCTCGAGCGTGTGGCAGGTAACGCACTTGCGGAAGATCTCTTCGCCGCGACGCGCATCGGCGGCAGAGGCCGGTCCGCCAGACGCGAAAGCGGCAAGCGCAAACGCCATGACCGCAACGGTCCTGAAATTCCGGCAAGCATACATTCAGGGCGATTCCGGATCGACCGGCTCGAGATCGACGGCATCGCCGTCGATCAGCAGCTTGCCCCGGTGCTCGAAATTGACGGTGACGCGCCCGCCGATCGCCGACTGGACCTGCCCGATGCCCCATTCCGGGCAGTCCGGATGGCGTACATATGCTCCAGGGACGAGATGCCGCATGGCTATATCCTAGCTCAGGACCCGCCGAACTTGAAACCCGGGACCGTTTCGGGCGAGGCTGCGCGCGTCATGACCGGAAAGAACGAACTCCGGCTCGTCGAGCTGATTGCGGCTCGCATGAGTCACGACCTTGTGGGACCCGTGGGTGCGACCGTCAACGGGGTCGAACTGCTCGCCGAGGATCAGGCTGCGGATGCCGACGTCGTCCGGCTGATCGGCCAGTCCGCCCGCCAGGCGAGCCGCCGATTGCAGGTTTTCCGAGCGATCTACGGCACGGCCGGCGCGTTGCCCGCCGGGGCGCCGTTCGCCGCGGCGGCCCAGCTCCTTTCCGGCATGCTCGACGGGGAAAAGGTCGCGTCCGGTCCGTGGACCATCGATCCCGCGGTCGAGGCTGCGGCCGGCCGGGCCGGCGCACGCATAGCGCTTCTGGCGGCATTCCTGCTGGTCGAGGCCCTGCCTCGGGGCGGCGAGGTACGCCTGGAAGCGCGGCTTTCGGGGAATGCCGCAAATGTAGATGCGACGGCCACAGGGCAGGGTGCCCGGCTTTTTGAAGAGGTGACGGCGACATTGGCGGGCAAGGTTCCGGTGGACGAACTGTCCGCCAAGGCCGCCCCGGCGGAGATGCTGCGAATTCTGGCCGGCGCCCTCGGGGGCACGATCGGCGTGGTACCGGCGAAGGACAAGATCGGAATTACGGTCGCATTCGCGGCGCTTGGCGATGTCTGACGCGGCTTCCGCCGAGGTTGGCGCGAGCGGTCGCGTCGGCTATACCTGTATCGGGAAGGTTCCGCTCGAAGGGTTTCTGGCGCGGTGGAGTGTCAGGCGCTAGGCGGGTTCGTGCCGGAACGGAGGGCGTTGATGAAGTCGTTCTTGGTGGTAGACGATTCCAGGGTGATCCGGAACGTCGCGCGCCGCATTCTCGAGGCACTCGGTTTCAAGATCGAGGAGGCGGCCGACGGCCAACTCGCGCTCGAGGCGTGCAAGCGGGCGATGCCGGACGGCATCCTCCTCGACTGGAACATGCCCGTGATGAACGGAATCGAGTTCCTCCGCGCCTTGCGTGCGACGCCGGGCGGTGATGCGCCGATCGTGCTTTTCTGCACGACCGAGACCGAGATGACCAAGATCCAGCAGGCGATCGAGGCCGGCGCCAACGAATACATCATGAAGCCGTTCGACAGCGAAATCGTCGAATCCAAGCTGCTGCAAGTCGGCCTTCTCTGAGATGGCGCTCGCTCCGACCGAGTCCGCGATTCCAGGCGCTGTCGGCCCTTCGCCGGTCCGCGTGATGGTGGTCGACGATTCGGCCGTCATCCGCGGCCTGATCACCCGTGCGCTCGAGACGGATCCGGGCGTCCAGGTCGTGGCGACCGTCGGCAATGGACAGCTCGCGATCGGCCAGCTCGGGCGTACGGATGTCGATGTGATCGTGCTCGACATCGAGATGCCCGTGATGGACGGGCTGACGGCCTTGCCGAAGCTTCTCGAAGCGGCGCCTGACGTGAAGATCATCATGGCCTCGACCCTGACCCAGCGCAACGCGCAGGTCAGCATCGAGGCAATGCAGAAGGGCGCTGCGGACTACATCCCGAAGCCGACATCGACCGGCGCCATCAACGCCTCGGCCGACTTCAAGCGCGACCTGACCGAGAAGGTGAAGGCGCTCGGCCGTGCCCGGCGCGACAAGCGCGACCGCAACCGCGCCGCAGGCGTGCCCGATGCCCGGCCCCAGCACACGCCGGCCACGCGTGCGGCGACAGCCGCAGCGGCGAGTGCCGCTCCGGTCCGCACGTCGCTCCTGTCGCCCACGTCGCCGATCGTCCTGCGACCGGCATCGCGCACGATGCCTCAGGTTCTCGCTATCGGCAGCTCGACCGGCGGTCCGCAGGCGCTGTTCACGCTGCTGTCGTCGCTTCCGCCGACGATGCGCCTGCCGATCTGCATCACCCAGCACATGCCCGCGACCTTCACGACGATCCTCGCCGAGCACATCACGCGCACGGCCAAGCGGCCATGCGCCGAAGGCGTCGACGGCCAGCAACTGGAAGCCGGTCGCATCTATCTGGCACCCGGCGACAACCACATGAAGATCGAAGTGCAGGGCGGGCAGAAGATCATCCGTCTCACCAAGGAGCCGCCCGAGAATTTCTGCCGGCCCGCCGTCGACCCGATGTTCCGCAGCCTGGCCGCCGCCTATGGCGCGGCCGTGCTCGGCGTCGTGCTCACAGGCATGGGGTCGGACGGCGCCAAGGGCGGCAAGGTGCTCGTCGAGGCCGGCGGCACCGTGATCGCGCAGGACGAGGCATCCAGCGTCGTCTGGGGCATGCCGGGCGCCGCGGCGACTGCCGGCATCTGCTCGGCCGTCCTGCCGCTCGACAGGCTTCCGGGCGAGATCGTCCGCCTGACCGGGGGACGTCCGTGAAGCCCGACGATTTCGCCTTTTTCACGAAGTACATCTACGACCAGACCGGCCTCGTGCTCGGTCCGGACAAGATGTACCTGATCGAAAGCCGGCTGGCGCCGCTCGCACGCAAGTACAACGTCGCGAACATCGACCTGCTCGTCGGCCAGCTCCGAACCGCCCGCACGAACGACCTGCAGCGCGACATCGTCGACGCGATGATGACGAACGAGTCGTTCTTCTTCCGCGACGGCAAGCCGTTCGACCAGTTCCGCCAGCTCGTGCTGCCCGGCCTGCTCCAGTCGCGCGCCGCCAAGAAGAGCTTCCGGATCTGGTGTGCCGCCGCGTCGACCGGGCAGGAGCCCTACACGCTGGCGATGATCCTGAAGGAAGAGGCGGCGAAGCTTGCGGGCTGGCGCGTCGACATCGTCGGGACCGACATCAGCCACGACGCGCTCGAACGGGCGAAGTCGGGCGTCTACACGCAGTTCGAGGTGCAGCGCGGCCTGCCGATCCAGCTTCTGGTGAAGTATTTCAAGCAGCAGGGCGACAAGTGGCAGATCGCGCCCGAGATCCGCTCGGCCGTCCAGTATCGCAGCTTCAACCTGCTCACGGAGTTCGCGTCGCTGGGCAGCTTCGACGTGATCTTCTGCCGCAACGTGCTGATCTATTTCGACCAGAAGACCAAGGGGGCCATCCTCGACCGCATGGCCAAACTGCTGCCTGCCGACGGGCTGCTGTATCTGGGCGGTGCCGAAACCGTGCTCGGCGTCACCGAGCGCTTCCAGCCCATGCCGGGCCAGCGCGGGATCTATCAGGTCGTGGCGCCCGGCGGAGCCGCCAAGGCCGGTTAGGCCGCCTTGCCCTTGGCCGGCGGATCGCGCAGCACGTAGCCGCGTCCCCAGACCGTCTCGATGTAGTTCTCGCCGTCGCAGGCCGTCGAAAGCTTCTTGCGCAGCTTGCACACGAACACGTCGATGATCTTGAGCTCCGGCTCGTCGATGCCGCCGTAGAGATGGTTGAGGAACATCTCCTTGGTCAGCGTCGTACCCTTGCGCAGGCTGAGGAGTTCGAGGATCGCGTATTCCTTGCCGGTCAGGTGCAGCGGGCGCGCACCTGCCTCGACGGTGCGTGCCTCGAGGTTGACGACGAGCTTCCCGGTCTTGATGACCGACTGCGAATGGCCTTTGGCGCGGCGCACGATCGCGTGGATGCGCGCGACGAGTTCGCGCTTGTCGAACGGCTTCGTCAGGTAATCGTCGGCACCGAAGCCGAGGCCCTTGATCTTGGCGTCGAGCTCGGTGAGACCGGAAAGGATCAGGATCGGCGTCTTGATGCGGCCGGCCCGGAAGCGGCGCAGGACCTCGTAGCCGTCCATGTCGGGCAGCATCAGGTCGAGGATGATGATGTCGTAGTCGTAGAGTTTGCCGATTTCGAGGCCGTCTTCGCCCATATCGGTGGTATCGCAGACGAATCCTTCCTGCTTGAGCATCAGCTCGATCGAACGGGATGTCGCCTGATCGTCTTCAACCAACAAAACGCGCATGGGCGCCTCCGGGATAACGTTAATAAGTTAACACGCGTCGGGGCTGCAAAACAGACAGAATTAACGAATTCA
>JBIKWI010000272.1:0-3491 GCA_044356395.1 Tagaea sp.
ATCCCGGTCACAGTGCCGATCGAAGCGCCGATATTGACTTGCTATGGCTCGCTCGCGGCCTATCCGCGCGTGCTGGTCAAGGTCATCGCCGAGAACGGCCTGGTCGGATACGGCGAGACGGCGGCACGCTACAAGCCGGAGACGTTCCGCATGTTCGAGTCGATCTTCAAGGGTTCCAACCCTTGGGAGTCGACGCGGCTGATCAGCCGGATAAAGCACTGGAACTACTATCCCTGGCAGAAGCCCGAGCCGCTAATGGCAGGCCTTGAGCTTGCATGCCTAGATCTGGTCGGCAAGTCGATCGGCGAGCCGCTTCACCGAATCCTTGGCGGAAAGATCCACAAGGAGGTGCCCGTTGCCTCTTACCTGTTCTACCGGCACGCGAACGCGGCAGGGCAGGGCAAGATCCACACGGTCGATGAGGTCGTGGCCTTCGCAAAAGCGCAGGTTGCGCAATACGGGTTCGGGGCGCTGAAGCTGAAAGGCGGCTATTTCTCGCCGGAAACGGACCGCGACGCACTCTACGCACTGCGCGATACGTTCGGGCGCGACATGCGCCTGCGCCTTGACCCGCAAGGCTGCTGGACTCCGGTCACGGCAGTGCGCATCGGGCGACAGCTCGATGCGATTGACCTCGAATACTACGAGGACCCGTGCTGGAACGCCGCCGCGATGGCGCGCGTCAAGAAGTCGGTCACCACTCCGCTGGCGACTAACATGTGCGTGACGCAGTTTGAGGAGTTCCACCCCGCCACGACGATAGGGGCGGTCGATGTCGTTCTGAGCGATCTCTGGTACTGGGGCGGGGCACGCGCGACGATGGCGGTCGACCGGATGTGCCATGCCAGCGGCATTGACCTCGGTATGCACTCCAGCGCCGAACTGGGCGTAGGTTGGGCGGCGATGATCCATGTTGCCAGCGCGATGCCACACCTGAAGCTTGCGATCGACTGCATGAACTCGCATCTCGTCGACGACATAATCGTCGGCGGCAAGCTTGTCCCGAAAAATGGCACGATCGCACCGCCTGACGGCCCGGGCTTGGGCGTCGAGATAGACGAGGAAAAGCTCAAGAAGTACGCGGAACTTGCACGCTCTGGCTCGGCCAGCGACCGGTTCCTCGACCCGACGCTGGCCGACAGCGCGCGGCCCGGCTGGCATCCGCACAGCCCGACCTGGTGACGAGGGCAGGAGACAGATGATCGAACTCGACAAGCACGACTGGTCGTCGATTGCGGCGCGCTTCAAGCGGCTTTACACGCCGGCCGTCTGCGATGTGCTGGACGACTACGAACTGCGCCACCAGTACGTCCACCACGGCATACGGCCGCTCGACCGCACGCTGATGCTGGCGGGGCCGGCCTTCACGATCGTCGGCATGTCGAACTCGACGCGCGACAAGTCCAAGCGCATGGGGCCGCGCGTGATCGACAGTTTCGTGCCGCACGTCGTGGCTTGTTACGACACGATGGGCAACGAGGACACTGGCGTGTGGGGCGAGTTGTGGAGTGCAGGTGCGGCCAAGCGTGGCTGCGTCGGTGCCGTCGTCGACGGCGGGGTCCGTGACACGGCCTATATCAGGCGTGCGGCCTTCCCGATGTACCACCGCCACACGGCCCCCGGAGACGCGGTTGGGCGGTTCAACATCGTCGATTTTAACTGCCCGGTATCGATCGGCGGCGTGCGCGTCAATCCGGGCGATTACGTCTTTGGCGACGAGGATGGCATCATGATTATCCCGCGCGCGATCACGATAGAGGTGCTCGAGAAGGCGGAGGCGGTCTGCGCACGTGAGAACCGCATCCGCGACGCGATCGACGGGAGCACATCGCTCGCCGACCTTTACACGAAGTTCGGACAGTTCTGAGTACCGGATGGGAGCGCCCAAGCGCCGTATCCTGCTGACAGGGTCGCTTGGCCATCTCGGGGCGGCAGTCGCGCGCGAGCTTGCCGCTGCCGGCTACGACCTGACTTGCATTGACCGACGCCTGCCCGACGGCCACCCGCCGGGCGTTTTCGTGCGCGACGACCTGTCGGATGTCGGGCGGCTTGCGGGTCTGATGAACGGGATCGATGCCGTCGTCCACTGTGCCGCGATCCCCACGCTGCATGCGGCACCCGAGGAAACGGTTTTCGCAACGAACGTCACGACGACCGCGAACATGCTGCTGGCGGCCGAGCGTGTCGGGATCCGCCGCTTCGTGTACGCGTCGAGCCAATCGGTCCTCGGCTTTGCCTATGCGACGCGCGTCATTCCGCCCGATTGGCTGCCGGTCGATGAGACGCATCCCTGCCGTCCGGTCGAGGGGTACGGCCTCAGCAAGCGGGTAGGCGAGCAGCTATGCGAGATGGTTTCTGCGCGGTCGGCGATGACGACCGTGGTGCTGCGCTTTCCGGTCATCTGGTCGCACGAACGTTTCGAAGCGCATACACGCAAGCGCCTTGACGATCCGGTCCAAGCGGCGAAGAGCCAGTGGGCCTATGTCGACCTTCGCGACGCGGCGGCAGGATGCCGGCTTGCGTCTGAGGTTCTGGTCGCGCACCGCCATAGCGTCTACAACATTGGTGCGTACTGGCCGTTCGAGTTGGTCGACGCCGCCGCGACGTTGCGTGCGTCCTATGGCGACGTCGCGGGGCTAGACGCTGTTGCGGCGTCCGGTAAGACGCTGTTCGACATCTCGCGGGCCGCAGCCGATCTCGGATTCCGTGCAATTTGGCGATGGAGTCGTGACGGGATAAAAAATGCTCATGTCGCGTCCAAATAGACAGCGCGCGGCTCCTAGCCTTACCGAAGTCAGAGTTATTCATAATGATTAAATTTCAATAACTTATAGAAACCCTGAGACTCTAGTCGATTCTCGCCAAAGGTTCTCACCTACGTCCACTACGGCACGCCAGCGAGAATGAAAGTGAGAACCTGGAAATTCGCTTAGCGAATGGACCCAAGTTCGGGGCAGGACCAACCTTCTCAAAAACCATACCTCAGGGAGGACCACTTCAATGGGGGCAGGTCACACTACCGTTGCGGCTAACGGTCGACACGGTGCGACGAGCGTCGATTAAAAATTAGTGGAATACCCTATCTGAAATACCATCTATGCGTTCTACGTTTCGTTCGTGGTCTTGGCAGTTATTTACGCTGACCAAGCCGGTTTCGGCCCATCGATTCGCACAGCTTGGCGCTGCGTGCTGGAACCCTGTTTTGTAAAAAATTTGAAACTGACCCGTAAAAAATTGACAGAATTACTGACCTAAATACCCTCTAAATCATTGAAGAGGTTGGCTGGGGGACTAGGATTCGAACCTAGACTAGCTGAGTCAGAGTCAGCGGTCCTACCGTTAGACGATCCCCCAGCAGGGCCGTTTGGCAAGCGGGGTGTCGTATATCGCCGTTCGGCGCCTGCGTCAATTCGAGTGCCGTCCGAGGAGCCGCAGTGCGGATTGCGTGTGCCCCGGCCCGGGTCTAGAGTGTTTGGCGAAAAGCGTTTTCG
>JBIKWI010000101.1:0-12177 GCA_044356395.1 Tagaea sp.
GTGCGCAAGGCGCTGTCGCACGCCATCGACCGCAACGCGATCTGTTCGCGCCTGATGGAAGGCACCTGCGTGCCCGCCAGCCAGTTCCTGCCGGCCAGCTTCGCGGGCACCAGCCAGAAGCTGAAGCCCGACGCCTTCGACGCCAACCGCGCGCGCGCGTTGCTCAAGGAGGCGGGTGTCACCGGCATGAAGCTGACGCTGCACGCGACCAACGACCGCTACCCGAAGGACCGCGACATCGCGCAGGCGGTCGCGCAGATGTGGACGCGCGTGGGCATCGAGGCGGCCGTCGAGGGCGTGCCGGGTGCGGTCTTCTTCGGCCAGGCCAGCCGGCAGGCCTACTCGGCCTTCATCGCCCAGTACGGCACCGACGAAGCCCTGCAGCCGCTGCGCGCCCTCGTCGCGACCTTCGATGCCGACAAGGGCTACGGCTCGGCCAACCGCACGCGCTTCACCAACCCCGCCTTCGACGCGATGCTGGCGCGCGCGGCCACCACGATGGACCTCGCGCGCCGGGCGGCGCTGCTGGCCGAATCGGTCGAGATGGCGATGGCCGAGCAGGCGGTCATCCCGGTCTTCTTCCCGACCTTCGATTTCGCGGCCAAGGCCAATCTCGTCGTCACGCCGCGCCCGGAACGGCGCTTCAACGCGATGATGGTCGCGGCCAGGCGCTCCTCGCCATGACGGACCTGCCGCCCCATGCGTCCATCGCGCGCGTGCGCGCCTTCCTCGACGACATCGAGGCGACGGACGTGGAGAAGGCGCGCGCGCACGTCGCGCGCAACGCGCGCTTCGTGTTTCCGGGCGGCACCGAGACATCCTCGCTCGACGACATCGTGCGCTTCCTCGGCCAGCGCTACCGCACGGTCACCAAGCGCTACGAGCGGTTCGACCGCATCGAGATGGACGGCGACGACATCGTCTTCTGTACCGGCACGCTGTCGGGGGCTTGGGAGGACGGCGTGCCGTTCGACGGCGTGCGCTTCGTCGACCGCTTCGTGCTGCGCGCCGACCGCATCATCCTGCACGAGGTGTGGAACGACGCGGGCGAGGCGCGCGCGCGCCGGCCCGTGGGCCCCGCCAGCGGCGGCGACCGCGCCGTGCTCGCGATGGCCTCCGAGATCGAGCGCCTGCGCGACCGGCTGGGCAAGCTCGAGCGGCTGCTTGCCGCCAAGGGCCTGCTGAGCCAGGTCGAGATCGAGGCGCACGGCATCGACGACGACGAGCGCATCCCCGACGAGGACCCGCTGGGCCAGATGGGCGATTTCCTGGGCGCCGACGAGGACGACCTGCGCCACCACCGCTGAATCAATAAAGACTGGAAACGATCCACGCCGCGAAGGCCGCGAGCAGCAGGGCCGCCCCGCGGTTGATCGCGACCATCGCCCGGGGGCCGAGCTTCTCGCGCACGGCGACGACCAGCGTGGACAGCACGATCCACCACAGCAGCGAGCCCGCGAACACGCCCGCGACGAGGGCCACGCCCGCATCCGCCGAGCCGCCGGTATCGCCGAGCCCCAGCGCCAGGAACAGGCCTGCGAACGTCACGATGGTGGCGGGGTTGGCCAGCGTCAGCGCGAAGGTGGCCGCGAACGTGCCGACCAGCGTGCGCGCGTCGACCTTGGCTTCGCGCGTCGCGGGCCCTGCGTTCCACGTCGTCCAGGCGAGCCACAGCAGGAACGCCGCACCGGCAAGGCGGAACCACGAATTGCCCGCGATCACGTCGCCCAGCAGCGTCGCGAAGCCGAACGCGGCGAGCGCGGCGTAGACCGCATCGGCCAGGGCCGTGCCCAGGCCGCCCGCGAAGCCGGCGAAGAAGCCGTAGGCGATCGTGCGCCTTATGCACAGCACGCCGATCGGCCCGACCGGAGCGGCGATGGAGACGCCCAGCAGCAGGCCCTTCAGGGCGAAGGCCCAAGTCTCGGTCATGACGTTCGAGTCGCGTCCATCGGGCGACTATCGGCTGCGGGACGCTGGCGCGTCAAACGCCGGACGGCCTAGTCTGGGCCATGGACCTGATGGCGTGGATCGGCGGGCAATGGTGGGTGGCGGTCGTGGTGGCCGTGCTCGTCGTCTATCTGTTCTCGATGGCCCGCATGGCCCGGGACGAGCCGCGCGAGACCCCGCCGAAGCCTGAAAGCCTCGCCGGATTCGATGTCGAATGGTGCCCCGCCTGCTCGATCTGGGTGGCCGCCAAGACCCCGTGGTGCGGCGTCAAAGGCTGCCCGCGGCCGCACCGTTCGCTCTAGGATTCCATCGTTGCCGCAGGGGGGTGTGGCGGTTATGTTGCGCCGCCACATACCCACCCCGGAACCCCCGAGTCGAAGCGCGCATGAAGGGTCTCAGTTTCCAGAACCTGATCCTGAAGCTCCACGACTATTGGTCGCGGCAGGGCTGCCTTATCCTGCAGCCCTACGACATGGAGATGGGGGCCGGCACCTTCCATCCGGCGACGACGCTGCGCGCGCTGGGCCCCAAGCCGTGGAAGGCCGCCTATGTGCAGCCCTCGCGCCGCCCGTCGGACGGGCGCTACGGCGAAAACCCGAACCGGCTCCAGCACTATTACCAGTATCAGGTGATCCTGAAGCCGTCGCCCGCCGACAGCCAGGAGCTCTATCTCGGCAGCCTGCGCGAGATCGGCCTCGACCCCGCGCTCCACGACATCCGCTTCGTCGAGGACGACTGGGAAAGCCCGACGCTGGGCGCCTGGGGCCTTGGCTGGGAAGTGTGGTGCGACGGCATGGAAGTCACGCAGTACACCTATTTCCAGCAGGTCGGCGGCATCGAGTGCGACCCGGTGGCGGTCGAGTTCACCTACGGGCTCGAACGCCTCGCGATGTACATCCAGGGCGTCGAGAACGTCTACGACCTCGCCTTCAACGACGAAGGCGTGAAGTACGGCGAGGTGTTCCTGCGTGCCGAGCGCGAGTTCTCGGCGCACAATTTCGAGCACGCGAACACCAAGCTGCTGTTCGACCAGTTCGCCGAGGCCGAGACAGAGTGCCGTTCGCTGCTGGAAGCCAAGCTCGCCTTGCCGGCCTACGACCAGTGCATCAAGGCCTCGCACCGCTTCAACCTGCTCGACGCGCGCGGCGTGATCTCGGTCACCGAGCGGCAGGCCTATATCGGCCGCGTGCGCGACCTCGCCAAGGAATGCTGCAAGGCATGGCTGGCGGGCGAGGGCGCCGATGTCTGAGCTGCTGCTCGAGATCCTGTCGGAAGAAATCCCGGCGCGCATGCAGGCGCGCGCGGCGGACGACCTCAAGCGCCTCGTCACCGAGAAGCTGACGGCCGCCGGCCTCGCTTTCACGGGTGCGCGCGCGTTCGTCACGCCGCGCCGCCTCGCCCTCGTCGTCGACGGGCTGCCAGAGCGCCAGCCCGACCTGAAGGAAGAGAAGAAGGGCCCGCGTGTCGGCTCGCCGGACCAAGCCATTCAAGGCTTCCTCAAGGGCGCGGGACTGTCGAGCCTCGATGCGTGCGAGAAGCGCGTCGTCGGAAAGGCGGAATTCTGGTTCGCGGTGGTCGAGCGCAAGGGCTCGGCCACGCGCGACGTGCTCCCCGGTGTGATCGTCGAAGCGATCAAGACGCTGCCGTGGCCAAAGTCGATGCGCGCGGGCGTCGCGCGTTTCGCGTGGGTGCGTCCGATGCAGGGCATCGTGGCGCTGTTCGCAGGCAAGGCGCTGGACGGCGCCTTCGATCTTGGCGGCGCTTCCATCGCGTTCGGCGACAGCACGGTCGGCCACCGATTCATGGTGCCGGCACGATTCGCGGTGTCGGGCTTCGCCGACTATGCCGCCAAGCTCAAAGCCGCCAAGGTCCTCCTCGATCCGGCCGAGCGGCGCGCCAAGATCCTTGCGGACGCGACCGCCGCCGCCGCGAAGCTGGGCGTCAAGCTTCGCGACGATCCGGGCCTGCTCGACGAGGTGACGGGGCTGGTCGAATGGCCGGTCGTTTACGCCGGCGCCATCGACGAGAAGTTCATGGACGTGCCCGCGGAAGTGCTCGTCACGTCGATGCGCGCGCATCAGAAGTATTTCGCAACGCTCAATGCCGACGGATCGCTGGCCCGCCACTTCGTCGTCGTCGCGAACATGGAAACCGCCGACGGCGGCAAGCTCGTCGTCGCCGGCAACGAGCGCGTGCTGCGCGCGCGCCTGTCCGACGCCAAGTTCTTCTGGGATCAGGACCGCAAGGTCCGGCTCGAAGCGCGGCTGCCGTCGCTCGTCCAGCGCGTGTTCCATGCCAAGCTCGGCACGATGGCCGACAAGGTCGCGCGTCTCGAAGCGCTCGCCGAGATCATCGCACCGTCTGCGGGTGCTTCGATCGCCGACGCCGTGCGCGCGGCGAAGCTCGCCAAGGCCGACCTGTCGTCGGGCATGGTCGGCGAGTTCCCCGAACTGCAGGGCGTTATGGGCCGCTACTACGCGCGCCACGACGGCGAGAACGAAGCGGTCTCCAACGCGATCCGCGCGCACTACCAGCCGCTCGGCCCCAACGACGAGTGCCCGTCGGCACCCGTGTCGGTCGCCGTGGCGCTCGCCGAGAAGATCGACACGCTCGCAGGGTTCTGGAAGATCGACGAGAAGCCGACCGGCTCGAAGGACCCGTTCGCGCTGCGGCGCGCGGCACTCGGCGCCATCCGTCTTGTCGTCGAGAACAGGCTGCGCGTGAAGCTGCTGCCGGTCTTCGCCAAGGCGCTTTCGTTCCATGGCTCCGACAAGGAAGCGGCCCTGTCTGCCGACCTGCTCGCCTTCTTTGCCGACCGCCTCAAGGTCACGCTCAAGGAAAAGGGCGTGCGCCACGACCTGATCGACGCGGTGTTCGCATTGGGTGGCGAGGACGATCTGGTGCGGCTGCTGGCGCGCGTGGATGCGTTGGCCGCTTTCCTCAAGACCGACGACGGATCGAACCTGCTGATCGCGGCCCGCCGCGCCTCGAACATCCTCGCGATCGAGACCAAGAAGGACGGGCAGGGCTACGACGATGCGGTCGCCCCGGACCTTCTCGCCCAGCCGGAAGAAAAGGCGCTGGCCGAGCGTTTGTCCGTCGTGGAAGCGGCGGCAGGGGCGGCATTGGCCAAGGAAGATTTCGGTGCTGCGATGGCCGCGCTCGCGAGCCTGCGCGCGCCCGTCGACGCGTTTTTCGACAAGGTGACGGTGAACGCCGAGGATCGCGGCCTTCGCGCCAACCGTCTCAAGCTGCTTTCGCAGATCCGCCGCACGCTGTCGCAGGTGGCGGATTTCGCGCGTATCGAAGGGTAAGGGAACCGGACCATGGCCAAGTGGGTTTACACGTTCGGAAACGGCAAGGCCGAAGGCAAGTCGGAGATGCGCAATCTCCTCGGCGGCAAGGGCGCCAATCTCGCCGAGATGAGCAATCTGGGCCTGCCCGTCCCGCCGGGCTTCACGGTCACGACCGAGGTCTGCACCTGGTACTATGCCAACGGCCGCACCTATCCCGCCGATCTGAAGGCGCAGGTCGCCGCGGCACTCGGCCAGGTCGAGAAGATCGTCGGCCGGCGCTTCGGCGACCCGGCCAAGCCGCTGCTCGTCTCGGTGCGCTCGGGTGCGCGCGCCTCGATGCCGGGCATGATGGACACCGTGCTCAATCTCGGCCTCAACAATTCGACGGTCGAGGGGCTGGCGAAGGAAAGCGGCGACGCGCGCTTCGCGTACGATTCCTATCGCCGCTTCATCCAGATGTACGGCGACGTCGTGCTCGAGGTCGACCACCACCATTTCGAGGAGCTGCTGGAGACCGCCAAGTCCGACCGCGGCTTCACGCTGGATACCGAGATGTCGGCCGCCGACTGGAAGGCGCTGGTCGCCGATTACATGGCGATGGTCGAGCGCGAGATCGGCCGGCCCTTCCCGCAGGACCCGCACGAGCAGCTCTGGGGTGCCGTGGGCGCCGTCTTCGCGAGCTGGATGAACCAGCGCGCCAACACCTACCGCCGCCTCCACCAGATCCCGGAAGAGTGGGGCACGGCCGTCAACGTGCAGGCGATGGTCTTCGGCAACATGGGCGAGGACTGCGCCACCGGCGTCGCCTTCACCCGCGATCCGTCGACCGGCGAGAACGCGTTCTACGGCGAGTTCCTGATCAACGCGCAGGGCGAGGACGTCGTCGCCGGCATCCGCACGCCCCAGCAGCTCACGATCGCCGGCCGCGAGAAGCAGGGTGCGAAGCTTCCCTCGATGGAAGAGGCGATGCCCGAGACCTACGGCCAGCTCTGCCTGATCCGCGACCGGCTGGAGCGCCACTACCGCGAGATCCAGGACATCGAGTTCACGGTCGAGAAGGGCAAGCTGTGGATGCTGCAGACGCGCAACGGCAAGCGCACCGCTGCCGCCGCCCTGCGCATCGCGGTCGAGATGGCCGAGGAAGGCCTGATCGACCGGAAGACCGCCGTGGGCCGCATCGATCCGGCCTCGCTCGACCAGCTCCTCCACCCGACGCTCGATCCCAAGGCCGCGCGCAAGCTGCTGACGCGCGCGTTGCCGGCCTCGCCGGGGGCGGCGTCGGGCATCGTGTCGTTCTCGGCCGACGAGGCCGAGCAGCTGGCGGCCGCCGGCAAGTCGGTCATCCTCGTGCGCATCGAGACCTCGCCCGAAGACATCCACGGCATGCATGCCGCGCGCGGTATTTTGACCACCCGCGGCGGCATGACGAGCCATGCCGCCGTCGTGGCGCGCGGCATGGGCCGCGCCTGCGTGGCGGGTGCCGGCGAGATCCGCGTGGATTACGCGCAGCGCACGATGTCCGTGAAGGGCCAGACCATCAAGGCCGGCGAGTTCCTGACCATCGACGGCGGAACGGGCGAAGTGTTCCTGGGCGAAGTGCCGACGGTGCAGCCCGAGCTCTCCGGCCATTTCGCGCGCATCATGGAATGGGCCGACGGCTTCCGGCGCATGAAGGTGCGCACGAACGCCGAGACGCCGCTCGACGCGCGCACCGCGCGCCGCTTCGGCGCCGAGGGCATCGGCCTGTGCCGGACCGAGCACATGTTCTTCGAACCCTCGCGCATCCTCGCCGTGCGCGAGATGATCGTGGCCGACGACGCGGCCGCGCGCGCGGCGGCACTCGCCAAGATCATGCCGTTCCAGCGTGCTGACTTCGTCGAGCTGTTCCGCATCATGGCGGGCCTGCCGGTGACGATCCGTCTGCTCGACCCGCCGCTGCACGAGTTCCTGCCGCACGCCGATGCCGACTTTGCCGAACTGGCGCGCGTGACCGGAAAGTCGATCGCCGAAGTGCGCGCGCGCGCCGAGAAGCTGACCGAGAGCAATCCGATGCTCGGCCATCGCGGCTGTCGCCTCGCGGTCACGTATCCCGAGATCTACATGATGCAGGCGCGCGCGATCTTCGAGGCGGCCGTGATCGTCGCCAAGGAGAAAGGCGACACGGTCGAGCCGGAGATCATGATCCCGCTCGTGGCGATGAAGCGCGAGCTCGACGTGATGCGCGATCACATCGCCAGGGTCCATGGCGAGGTCGAGGCGGCGACGGGGGCGAAGATCCACTATTCGCTCGGCACGATGATCGAGCTGCCGCGCGCGGCCCTGCGCGCGGGCGAGATCGCGGAGACGGCCGAGTTCTTCTCGTTCGGCACCAACGACCTGACGCAGACCACGTTCGGCCTGTCGCGCGACGACGCGTCGAATTTCCTGGGGGCGTACGAGACGCAGAAGATCCTCACGCGCGACCCGTTCGTCACGCTCGACCAGGACGGCGTGGGCGAACTCGTGAAGATCGCCTGCGAGCGCGGCCGGGCGACGCGCGCCGACATCAAGCTCGGCATCTGCGGCGAGCATGGCGGCGATCCGGCCTCGATCCATTTCTGCGAGGGGGCCGGCCTCGACTATGTCTCGTGCTCGCCCTACCGCGTGCCCATCGCGCGTCTGGCCGCCGCACAGGCCGCCCTTGCCGCCGATGCGGCTCCGGCCAAAGCCAAGCCGCACGTCAAGAAGGCAGCCGGCGTTCCCGACCGCCATGCGCGCGTGCGTCTGGGAGCGGGTCGCCGGGCGGCTGCCGCGCGCGTCTCGGTCGGGCGTGGCTTCTCGGCACCGGCCGCGCGCATGGGCGTGAAGAAGGCGGCCAAGCCTGTCGCCGCGAAGAAGCCGGTCGCGGCGAAGAAGGCGAAGCCCGTCGCCAAGAAGAAGCCGGTGGCGAAGAAGCCTGTGCGCAAGCCGGTTCCCAAGAAGAAGGGTGCGAAGAAGGGCAAGCGCAGGTGAGCGCCGATCCTTCCTGCGTCTTCTGCAGGATCGTCGCGGGCACGATTCCCAGCCACAGGCTTTGCGAGGACGCGCGCAGCTTCGCGTTCCTCGACATCAACCCCGCCAATCGCGGGCATGCGCTGGTGATCCCGAAGGCGCATTCGCCCGATCTCGTCGCCAGCGACGATGCCGACCTCGCCGCCGTGATGGCGACGGTCCGGCGCGTGGCCGCCGCCATCGAGAAGGTCGTCAAGCCCGACGGCTTCAACCTGCTGCAGGCCAACGGCCCGGGGGCGGCACAGTCGGTGATGCATTTCCACATGCACATCGTGCCGCGGAAATCGAACGACGGGCTGATGATGAACTGGCCGCTCGTGCCCGGCGACCACAAGGATCTCGCCGCACTCGCCGCCGAGATCCGCGCCGTTCTCTAGAAATTCGCCCAGCCGGGCTTGTGCGGCGTCAGCTTCGCCTCGCCCGCGACGAGTGCGACGCCGTCCGCCGTGGCCTTCTCGACCGCCTCGAGGCGCAGCAGCGCCAGTCCGAGACCGCCGGCGGCCGAGCGCATCTCGCCGGCTTCCACATCGCCCAGCATCACGCGTGTACCCGAGGCCGGAGCCGGGCCGTCGATGCGCACCGGCATCAGGCGCTTGCGGATGAGGGCGCGGTACTTCATCCGCGCGGTCACTTCCTGGCCGACATAGCAGCCCTTCTTCCAGTCCACGCCGCCAAGCTCGTCGAAGCCGTTTTCCAGCAGCAGCGCGTCTTCCACGCCAAGGTCCCGGCTGCCGTCGGGCACGCCGTGCGCAAGGCGCAGCGCGTCGTAGGCACCGGCATCGGCGGCGGCGAAGCCGTGCGCGGCGGCAAGCTCGGCGACGGCCGCCGGCGGCAGCAGGGCCCGCACGCCGAGGGCCGGCAGGCGCGGATCGACATAGACGGCGCCGCCGGCCCGTTCCCGTGCAGCCCCCGCCTCTTCGGCCAGGCCGAAGGCGGCTGCCGCATTTTCGCCCCAGAAGGCGGCCACAACGAGCCCGGCGGAGGGGGCAAGCGTGACCTTGGCGCGCAGCTTGTACAGCTTCAGGCGACGGGCGAGATCGTCGAGGCGGGGCGCCTCGGCGTCGAGCTGGATCGTCTCGCCGACGCCGACCATGAAGAACTCGTGCAGGAAGCGGCCCTGTGCTGTCAGGAAGGCCGCATGGCGCGCGTGCGCGCCATCGACCTTCGTGGCATCGCTCGACACGAGGCCCTGCAGGAAGCTGCGGCGGTCGTCGCCGGCAACGCCAAGCGCGGCGCGGGCGGGGAGCAGGGTATGGAAGCGTTCGGTCATGGTCCGCCCCGGGGGGAAAATCGGCGTCAGGACAGCAGTTAAGCACCCCGCCCGCGCTTGGCAAGGGCCGGGGCGGGGCCTATAAGCCAGATATGGCAAAGCGCATCTGCTTCATCGAAGATTCGATCGAATTCGACGGCTACAGCCCGACGAGCCGCCCGCTGGACGGGCCGCAGAAGGCTTTGGCCTACCTGTCCGGGGCGCTCGCCCAGCGCGGGCATGAGGTCACCGTCATCAACCGGGCCTACATGCCGTTGACCTGCGACGGCGTGAAATGGCCCGGCTGGTCGGGCGAGAAGCCGGCCTCGACGGACCTGCTGGTCGCGGTCGGCGATGCCGCGCTGTTCGACCTGGTGCCGGCCGCCGAGCGGCGCCTGCTGTGGGTCCCCGGCGACCCGGCCGAGATCGCGTTGCCCGCACGCGCGGCCGCCATCGCGCGCATCCGGCCCGACGTCGTCTTCCACACATACGCGCAGCGCGAGCGCTGGACGAACCTCGAAGGGCTCGCCACGCACGTCGTCGGGCCGGGCATCGCGTCGTCGTATCTCGAGGACCTGACCGCCGTGCCCTCGAACCCGCCGCGCGCGATCGCGGTGTGCCATCCGCTTGCCGGGCTGGAGCGGCTCGTGCGGCTGTGGACCGACCGCGTGCGCGTCACGCTGCCGACGGCGGAACTGCATGTCTATTCCGCCCGTCTCGACAAGGCGATCCTCGGCGGCGACGTGCCGGCCGACCTCAGGGCGATCCACGATCTGGTCCGCGCGTCCGCCGGCGTGGAAGTCCATCGCCCGCTGCCCGATCCGCAGCTCGCCGACGCTTATCGCGCGGCGCGCCTGTTCCTGCATCCGGGCCTGCTGGACGAAGTGCTCGCCTTCAACCTCATGGAAGCCCAGGCGGCGGGCCTGCCGGCGCTGTCGTTCGCCAGCGGCGCCCTTGCGCGCGAGCGCATCGTCGACGGTCAGACCGGACGCATCTGCGACGACGACGCGGCGTTCGCCGTCGCATGCGTCGAACTGATGTCGCAGGAGGAATCCTGGCGCGCGATGGCCGACAGGGCGCGCGAACTCCAGCGCGGCCGGAGCTGGGCGGTCGTCGCCGCCGAGTGGGAAGAGAAATTCGCGTGAAGGTGCTGTTCGTCACATCCAACCGGATTGGCGACGCGATGCTGACGACGGGCGTGCTGGCCCATCTTGTCGATACCCTGCCCGAGGCGCGCTTCACCGTCGCCTGCGGCCCGCTTGCGGCCCCGCTGTTCGCGTCCCTGCCGCGGCGCGACGCGACGATCGGGCTGCACAAGGGGCCGGGAAAGCTCCACTGGCTGTCGCTGTGGGCGCAGACGGTCGCGACGTACTGGGACCTCGTCGTCGACATGCGCGGCTCGGGTCTCGCCTGGCTACTCGCCGCCCGGCGCCGCGCGATCCTGGGAGCGCGCGACCCGTCGCTCCATCGCGTCGAGTCCGCTGCGAAAGTTCTCGGATTTTCGCCCCCGCCGTCGCCGCGTCTCTGGCTCGACGATTCCGCGCGGGCGGCCGCACGCGACATACTCGGCGACGGCCAGATCCTCGTGCTCGGTGCGACCGCCAACTGGAGCGGCAAGATCTGGCCGGGCGACCGCTATGCGGCACTCGCCGAGGCGCTGACGGCGCCGGGTGCCGTTCTGGCAGGTGCGCGCATCGCGGTCGTGGGCGGTCCGGGCGAGCGCGAGGTGGCGGCGCCCGTTCTGGCCCGGTTGGGGCCGTCGTGCGTCGATCTCGTCGGCACCCGGCCGTTCGACATCGTCGCCGCGTCGATCGCGCAGGCCTCGCTTTATGTCGGCAACGATTCGGGGCTCATGCATGTCGCGGCCGCTTCCGGCGTGCCCACGCTCGGCCTGTTCGGCCCGTCCGACGACCGGCATTTCCGCCCGTGGGGGCCGAACGCGGACTTCCTGCGGACGGCGGAAACCAAGGACGAGCTTTTCGCGCGCATCGAGTACCAGCCGCGCGGCGCCCATTCCCTGATGGAGTCGATCTCCGTCGAATCGGCGACGGCGGCGGCCTGCGCCCTTTACGCGCGCTGCACGAGGCAGGCGGCATGACCGCGCCCAGGCTTTCGGCGCTCGTCGTCGCCCGCAACGAGGAAGCGCGACTGCCCAGATGCCTTTCGGCGCTGGCCTTCGCGGACGAGATCGTCGTGGTGCTGGACCGCACGACCGATGCGAGCCGCACCGTCGCCGAGAAGGCCGGTGCACGCGTGCTCGAAGGCGGATGGGAGCGCGAAGGCGACCGGCGCAATGCCGGCATCGCGGCGTGCACCAGCGAATGGATCCTCGAAGTCGATGCCGACGAGCATGTCGGCCCCGAGCTTGCCGCCGAGATCCGCGCCACGGTGGCGTCGAGCGCTGCGGCACGCCATTCGATCCCGGTCGACAACCACATCGGCACGCGGCTCGTGCGCTTCGGCTGGGGCGCTTCGTTCGGCAAGTCGGCCTATTGGGGGCTCTTCCGCAAGGGCACCAAGACTTGGGGTCGCGAGCGCGTGCATCCCAAGCTGACCCTGGAGGGCACGGCAGGCGCCCCGCTGGCCGCGCGCCTGCATCACGAAGTCGACCGCAACCTGTCCGAGACGATCCGGCGGCTCGACCGCTACAGCTCG
>JBIKWI010000273.1:0-3471 GCA_044356395.1 Tagaea sp.
CCTCAAGCCCCGCGACATCATGACGACCAAGGCCTTCGAGAACGCCGTGATGGCCGCGATGGCGCTGGCCGGCTCGACCAACTCGATCATCCACCTGATCGCGATGGCGGGGCGCGTGGGCGCCGATCTCGATCTCGACAAGTTCGACAGGCTCTCCAAGCGCGTGCCCGTGCTCGGCAACATCCGACCCAGCGGCAAGTACCTGATGGAGGACTTCTTCTATGCCGGCGGCCTGCCGGGCCTGCTGGACCGCATCCGCGACGTGCTGAACGTCGACTGTGTCACCGTCAACGGCAAGACGCTGGGCGAGAACATCAAGGGGGCGGGCGTCTACAACGACGACGTCATCCGCACGCGCGACAACCCGGTCGCCAAGGAAGGCGGCGTGGCGGTGCTGCGCGGCAATCTCTGCCCCGACGGTGCCGTCATCAAGCCGACGGCGGCCGAGCCGCATCTGCTCAAGCATCGCGGGCCGGCGATCGTGTTCGACGACTACAACGACATGGCCGCGCGCATCGACGACCCGAAGCTGGGGGCGACGAAGGATTCGGTGCTGATCCTGCGCAGCGCCGGTCCGCTGGGTGCACCGGGCATGCCCGAATGGGGCCAGCTGCCGATCCCCAAGAAGCTGCTGGAAGAAGGCGTGCGCGACATGGTGCGCATCTCCGACGCGCGCATGAGCGGCACGTCCTATGGCGCTTGCGTGCTTCACGTGGCGCCGGAATCCGCACTGGGCGGGCCGCTGGCGCTGGTGCGCACGGGCGACATCGTGGCGCTCGACGTCGCGGCGCGCACGTTGACGCTGGAGATCACGGATGCCGAGATGGCCAAGCGCAAGGCGGCCTGGAAGGCGCCCAAGCCGCACTACGAGCGCGGCTTCGGCCTCCTGCATCTCCAGCACGTGACCCAGGCAAACGAGGGTTGCGACTTCGATTTCCTGCGCGGAACGGCGGCGATTCCGGACCCGGAGATTCATTGACGGGCAGGGGGCGGCCCATGCTCTAATCCCTCGTCAGCCCCGTCCAGAGGGCGTCGAATTCGAGGGAGAGAGCGCATGATCCGCCGGTTGATTCCCGTCCTCCTTGCGTCCGCCGTCGTGGCCGCCGCAGGACCCGCCCTTGCCCAGGGCAACACCTACCGCCTGATGACCGGCCCGCAGGGCGGCGTCTGGGTGCCGCTGTCTGGTGCCCTCAAGAACCTGTGGGAGAAGGCCATTCCGGGCCTCGCCGTGCAGACGCTGCCGGGTGCGGGAATCGCCAACGTACGCGGCATCGACGAAGACAAGGCCGAGATCGGCTTCGGCAACTCGATCTCGACCGTCGACGGCATCAACGGGGCGGCACCCTTCCCGCGCAAGACCGCGAACGTGTGCCAGCTCGCCTCGCTCTATCCGCAGTACTTCCAGATCGTCGTGAACGAGGATTCGGGCATCAACTCGGTCAGGGACTTGAAGGGCAAGGCGATCGCCGTCCAGTCGCGCGGCAACACCGCCGAAGTCGTCACGCAGCACATCCTGCAGACCGTCGGCCTCACCTATGCCGACATGAAGACCAACTTCCTCGCCTCGTACAACGACGCCGTGTCGATGCTGAAGGACGGCCAGGCGCAGGCCTTCACGCTCGGCACGACGATCCCGTCGGGTGCCGTGATGGATCTCGCCACCTCACGCAGGATCCGCGTCCTCGACCTCAAGGATTCGGTCGACGCGATGAAGAAGATCAACTCGGGCTATGTCGGCGTCACGATGCCGGCGAACACCTACCCGAACCAGCCGGCGGCCCTGACCAAGATCGGCTACGCCGCGCACCTGATCGTGTCGTGCAAGCTGCCCGAGGACCGCGTCTACACGATGCTCAAGACGGTCGCCGAGCACGTCAAGGATCTCGCGGCCGTCAACAAGGCGATGGAAAACATGACGGTCAAGGAGATGGGCGAGGACATCGGCGTCCCGTTCCATCCCGGCGCGAAGCGCTACTACAACGAAGTCGGCGTTAAGATGTGACGGTGCGGCGGGCGGCCTTCGGGCCGCCCGCCTTCGTTCCGGGGCGGGGGATATCCTGAGATGACCGACACGACCGGTTACCGGCGCGCGGTGGCGTATTTCATCGGCGCCGTCGGCGTCGCGATGTCGCTCTGGCACATGTGGATCATCGCGGTCGCACCGCCCGAAGTGCTCTATTTCCGCGGCGGACACCTGATGTTCGCCATGACGCTCGTGTTCCTCGTCTACCCGTTTGCCGCGACGGACGACGCGAAGGTGCCGCGCCCGGTCGACTGGCTGTGCGTCGCCGGCTCGATCGCCTTCATCGGTTATCTGTGGATCAACCACGACTATCTGATCAACCGCATCCAGTATATCGACGAACCGACGACCGCCGACCAGATCATGGCGGTGGTCGCGATAGCACTGGTCTTCGAGGGGACGCGCCGGTGCATCGGCTGGGCGCTGCCGATCACCTCGATGGTTTTCGTCGGTTACTGCCTGTTCTTCACGAACATCTCGCTGAGCTCGCTGCTCGACCAGACGTACCTCACGACCGAGGGCATCTTCGGCTCCACGCTCGGCGTCTCGGCGTCCTTCGTGCTGATCTTCGTGCTGTTCGGCTCGTTCATGGAGCGCACCGGCACCGGCCAGCTCTTCATGGATTTCGCGCTTGCGCTGACCGGCAGCCAGGCGGGCGGGCCGGGCAAGGTCTCGGTCATCTCCTCGTCGCTGTTCGGCACGATCTCGGGCTCGGCCGTCGCCAACGTGATGGTCGACGGGCCGATCACGATCCCGCTGATGAAGCGCACCGGCTTCAAGCCCCACTTCGCCGCGGCCGTGGAATCGGTCGCGTCGACGGGCGGCCAGATCATGCCGCCCATCATGGGGGCGGCCGCCTTCGTGATGGCCGAATACCTGCAGACGACCTACTTCCAGGTCACGCTGTGGGCGCTGATCCCGTCGCTGCTCTATTACGTCGCATGTTTCGGCGCCGTACATTTCGAGGCCAAGCGCCAGGGGCTGCTCGGCGTGCCGAAGGAGGAATGCCCGCGGCTCGGGCAGGTGCTGCGCGAGCGCGGACACCTTTTCATCCCGATCCTGATGATCCTGGGCGGCATGATCGCGGGCTACTCCGCGCCGCTGTCGGCGCTGGCCGGCACGATCGCCTGCTTCCCCGTGGCGCTGATGCGCAAGAACACGCGCGCCGGCATCACGTGGCGCACGGTGCTCGAAGCGCTCGTCGACGGAGCCAAGAACGCGCTGTCGGTGGCGATGGCGTGCGCCTGCGCCGGAATCGTCATCGGCGTCATCTCGCTCACCGGCATCGGCATCCAGTTCACGCAGTGGGTGCTGTATCTGGCGCAGAACACGCTGCTGCTGGCGCTCGTGGTGACGGCCATCGCCGGCATCGTGCTGGGCATGGGCATGCCGACCACGCCGGCCTACATCATCATGGTCTCGCTTCTGGTGCCCGCGTTGATGAAGCT
>JBIKWI010000274.1:0-3467 GCA_044356395.1 Tagaea sp.
GTCGTCGAGATAGCGGCCGGCTCCCTTCAGAAGGCGGGCATCTTCCACGCGACGCGGCGTCTGGGCCTTGCCGAAATGACTCATGTTTTTGCACCTCTCGGAAACTCGGAACCGGACTCTGGCAAATCGTGCGCCCCGGCGCAATCGGACTAGAATGCCGGTCACATGGAAACGATCCATCTCGCAAGTGCCGGGCGCGATGCGGAAACCGCCCTTTCCGGCGGCGGACCGCTGACGGTCATCGCCGCCTTCGCGCGCAGCTTCTATGTCCGCGACGGTGCCGGCCGGCTCGCCTGCATCGGCGGCCAGGGCCTTGGCGACGGCCCGCTGAACGCGCTGGCCGACCGCCCGCTCGCGATCCCGCCCGTCGGCACGATGCTGGATGGCGCGTGCTTCGACCGTTCCCGGCTGGTCCGCTGGCGTCCGCTGCCGGCCGGCCCCTTGCGCCGGGACGGGCTTCGGGCACGTCTGGCGGCCGTCGCGGATGCCGGCCCGCGGGGTCTCGCCTGTTCCATTCCGGCGATCCTCGGCCAGCCCTTCGACACCGTCGATCCGTTCGTCGCCGCGTCAATCGGCCCGCTGCTGGCGCTGCGCGACTGGGCCGACGGACCGCCGCCGCCGGAACTTGCGCAGCTGATCGGTCTCGGGCCCGGCCTCACGCCCGCCGGGGACGACGCGCTGGGCGGCGGTGCGATCGCACTTCGCGAGATGGGGCGGACGCGGCAGGCCGACGCGCTTGCCGGCTGGCTTGAAGCGGCGGCACCGTCGGCGACCGGCGAGATCGCCTGGGCGCATCTGCGCGCGGCGGCGCGCGGCGAAGGATCTGAAGCCCTGCACGCCGCCCTTACCGCATTGGCACAAGGCACGATGCCCGACCTCGCCCGGATCGACGCGATCGGCCACAGCTCGGGCTGGGACGCGCTGGCAGGTGCCGTCGCGGTCCTAGCGCAGGCGTGAGATCGCGAGTGCGAGTTCCGCCGCGCGCGCGTTGGAGGGCGCCACGAGGATGCCCGCCTGCTCGAGCTTGCGCACCTGGCTTGCCCGGTGCTGGGGATCGAAATCGGTGCCGACGACCGAGGCGACGACCGCGGGCCGGCTCTCGCCCGCCCCGCCGACGACGCGCGCGGCCGCACCCGCCGGATCGGCATGCGCACCGAAGCCGATGACGATGTCGATCAGCACCGCCGCCACGCCCGATTCCTCCAGCGCCTGCGCCATCGCGGCATCGCGCACGGTCGGATCGATCATCGGATGCGGGCGGCCGACCGTGTATTCGTCGGCGCCGTAGTCGACGAAGCTGTGCCCCGACGCGGGGCGTTGCGGCAAGGCGCCGGGAACCGGCGCGTTCGACCAGAATGCCTCGTCGGCCCCGCGCATGACGAGCTGGGCCTCGGCGCACAGCGTACCGCCGCTGTAGATGCCCCGCACCCAGCGCCGCGCGGGTGCCAGCTGCTCGCGCGCTTCGGCGGCACGCGCATCCACGTCGTAGTTCGAATCCACGCCTGTCCCGCCGAGCGCGTCGGCGGCGGCGGCCGCAAGCGTGGGCGCGAAGCGCGCGTTGGGCGGCATGCCCGTGCCGTCGGCGCCCAGGAAACAGATCGTGAAGCGCTTGGGGCTCTTCGCCACGCGCGCGAGGACGGCCTCGGCGACCGACCTTGCTGGCGGCTTCGAGACGAGGACGATGTGGCGCGTCGCGGGATCGGCGTCGAGCGCGTCGATCGCCGACAGGGCGGTGAGACCGCCGATCTTCTCGGAAAGATCGCGTCCGCCCGTGCCGATGCCGTGCGACACGCCCGCCCCGCCGCGCGCGATCAGGCAGGCGACCTCCTGAAGGCCCGTACCCGCCGCCGCGACGATGCCGATATCGCCCTTGGGCACCTGGTTGGCGAAGGCGAGCGGCGTGCCGGCGATCATCGCCGTGCCGCAGTCCGGCCCCATCACGAGAAGGCCGCGCGCGCGCGCCTCGAGCTTCAGTGCGAGTTCGTCCTCGTAGCTGACATTGTCGGAGAAGATCATCGCGTGCAGGCCGCGCGTCAGCGCCTTGCGCGCCTCGGCCGCCGCGAACGCGCCCGGCACCGAGATGAGCGCCAGGCTTGCCCCGCCGAGCCCGGCGATGGCCGCATCGAGCGAGCGCGGCCGGCGTTCGCCCGTGCTCCGCCGGACCACGTTCGGGCGCGCGAGCAGCGCGTCCGCCTCGTCGAGGGCGGCGGCGGCACTGGCCGCATCGACCGCCTTCACCGCGACGATCAGGTCGTTGGCCCCCGCCTTGCGACCGGTGTCGTCGAGCAGGCCCGCGTCGTCCATGATGCGCACGTTGGTGGGCGTGCCGATCATCAGCGCCGCCGACGCCACGCCGGGCAGCCCCGACAGCGTCTGCGACAGGCGCATCAATGCGACCGAGTCGAGATAGAAGCCCTTGCGCACCCGGTTGGCGACGTTCGACATCACGCCACCCCCATCGTCTTGGCGATGGCGGCGAGCGCTTCCTCAAAGCAGCGCAAGGGCGCTTTCACGGTGCCGGCACCCACCTGGCCGATTCCGGGCTTGCGATGGGCGATGCCGGTATTGATCGTGGGGGCAATTCCCGTCTCGACGACCTTGCGCACGTCGATGCCGACCGGCACGCCGGCGAAATCGAGGCCGGGGATCGTCCAGTCCGGGTTGCGGCCGACCGCGATGTCGTACATGGCGCGCGTGATATCGAGCGCGTCGGCCGCCGAACCCGCACCCACGAAGCCCGCGACCGCGGGCGAGGCCGCCATCGCGAAACCGCCGAGGCCGACGGTCTCGACGATGGCGCTGTCCCCGATGTCGGGGTTGGCGTCGGCCACCGTGTAGCCCGGAAAATAGAGACCGGTGGGCTGCTCGACTGGCGCCACGAACCAGCGGTCGCCCGTGGCGGCCACGCGGATGCCGAAATCGGTGCCGTTGCGGCACATCGCCGTGACGACCGTCGAGTTCGCGAGCCCCTTGGCCGGATCGGCGATCGATTTTCCCATCGCCATCGCGATGTTGAGGAAGAACTGGTCGTTGCCGCCGATGAACTCGTAGACCCCGGCGAGCTTCGCCTGATCGGGCACGGCACGCGCCAGCCACGGCGCCATCGCGCGCACGAACAGGCTGGTGCACGCGACGTTGCGCTGGTGCATCTCGTCGCCCATCGTGAGGCCGCGCGCGATCACGTTCTTGAGCGCGAGCCCGCCCGACAGCTTGAGTGCGGCCGCGATCGCCGGGGCAAGGTCGCTCGCGAGCCAGCGCAGGCGCTTGAGCACGTCGGCATCGTTGCCGCCGAAGCGCATGACCTTGCCAAGCCCTTCGTTGAGCGTGCAGTAGGCGCGGTTCCCGAAAGCACGGTTCTCGACGATCATCACAGGCATCGAGCGCGTGATCATGCCGGTCATCGGGCCGACGGCATCGAAATGGTGGTTGGGCTCGAAGCGGATGCCCCCGGATGCGGCCAGCTTCTC
>JBIKWI010000275.1:0-3464 GCA_044356395.1 Tagaea sp.
ATCTTCCAGATCGCCGACTACGGCGTGGTGGGCGATCTTTTCAAGCTCGTGCCCGAGCTGACCGCCGCCTTGCCGGCGCGCAAGTGATTCGGATTTCCGGGGGAACAAGATGATCCAGAAGATCGGTGTGATCGGTGCGGGCCAGATGGGCAACGGCATCGCCCATGTCTGCGCCATGAACGGCTTCGACGTGCGGCTGGTCGACGCCAACCCCGAAGCGCTGCCAAAGGCGCTGGCGACGATCGGCGGCAACATGGACCGCCAGATCAAGAAGGGCGCCATGACCCAGGCCGCCAAGGACAAGGCCCTTTCGCACATCGCCACGGGCACCGACTTCTCGCTCTTCTCCGACACCGACCTCGTCATCGAGGCGGCGACCGAGAACGAGGCCGTCAAGCGCGAGATCTTCAAGAAGCTCTGCCCGCACCTCAAGAAGTCGGCGCTGGTCGCGTCGAACACCTCGTCGATCTCGATCACGCGCCTGGGTGCCTCGACCGACCGCCCGGCGCAGTTCATGGGCATGCACTTCATGAACCCGGTGCCGATCATGCAGCTGGTCGAGCTGATCCGCGGCATCGCCACGTCGAACGAGACCTACGAGCAGGTCAAGGAGCTGACCGCCAAGCTCGGCAAGACGTCGGCCACGGCCGAGGATTTTCCGGCCTTCATCGTCAACCGCATCCTGCTGCCGATGATCAACGAGGCCGTCTACACGCTGTACGAGGGCGTGGGTTCGGTCGAATCGATCGACACCGCCATGAAGCTCGGCACCAACCATCCGATGGGACCTCTCGAGCTTGCCGATTTCATCGGCCTCGACACGTGCCTTGCGGTGATGCACGTGCTGTACGACGGCCTTTCGGATTCGAAGTACCGTCCCTGCCCGCTGCTGGTGAAGTATGTCGAGGCGGGCTGGCTCGGCCGCAAGACCAAGCGCGGCTTCTACGACTATTCGGGGCCCAAGCCCGTTCCCACCCGCTAGCATGGTAACCGATTCAGACGTCGAGCTTGCCGGCCGGCTCGCGGATGCCGCCGGCAAGATCGCCCTCCGGTATTTCCGCACGGCCGTCGCGGTCGACGACAAGGCTGACGAATCGCCCGTGACGATCGCCGACCGCGGGGCCGAGCAGGCCATGCGCGAGATGCTCGCGCGCGAACGCCCCGATGACGGCATCATCGGCGAGGAATTCGGGCGCGAGCGCGCCTCGTCGGGCCGCGTATGGGTGCTCGACCCGATCGACGGGACCAAGTCGTTCATCTCCGGCCGGCCGATGTTCGGCACGCTGGTGGCGCTGGCCATCGACGGCGTGCCCGAACTTGGCGTGATCGACTGCTCGGCGGTCGGCGAGCGCTGGGTGGGTGTCAAAGGCCGGCGCACGACGCACCGGCTGCGCGACGGCACGACGAAGGACGTGCAGGTGCGCGCCTGCGCGGAGCTGAAGCTCGCGACGCTCTACTGCTCGTCGCCGCTGATGTTCAAGGAACACTTCCCGGCTTTCGAGCGCGTGCGCGAGAAGGTCAAGCTGCCGATGTACGGCGGCGACTGCTACGCCTACGGCCTCGTCGCGTCGGGCTTCGCCGATCTCGACATCGAGGCGGGCCTGCAGGTCTACGACTATGCGGCGGTCGCCCCAGTCGTCGAAGGTGCGGGCGGCCTGATGACCGACTGGCGCGGCCGGCGGCTCGATCTTTCGAGCGACGGGCGCGTGATCGCGGCCGGCGATCGGCGCACGCACGCGGCCGCCCTGGGTCTGCTGGCGGGCTAGACCCAGCCGCCGTCGACGATCAGCGACTGGTTCGTGATGGCGCCTGCCTCGTCGGATGCCAGGAACAGGACCGTGCGCGCGACGTCGTCGGGCACCAGCTTGCGCTTAAGACACTGGCGCTCGCCGATCAGCTTCTCGCCCTCGGGCGTCAGCCACTTCTCGACCTGGCGCTCGGTCATGATCCAGCCGGGCACCACGCAATTGACGCGGATGTTGTCGGGGCCGAACTCGCGGGCCAGCACGCGCGTCAGCCCATGCGCCGCCGACTTGGCCGTCGCGTAGGCCGAGAGATCGGCCGAGCCGGACATCCACGAGACCGAGCCGAAATTGACGATGGCACCGCCGCCCGCCGCGCGCATGTCGGGGATCGCGGCCTGGGCGGCGAAATAGGCGTGCTTCAGGTTGACCGCGATGCGATCGTCCCAGTACTCGGGCGTGACGGAGAGGAAATCGTGCCGGTCGTCATGCGCCGCGTTGTTGACGAGGACCGTGACCGGTCCGAACTTCGCGCGCACCGACGCGATCGACCGACGCAGCGCTTCGATGTCCCGCAGGTCGCATTCCTCGAAATGGACGGTCTGGCCGCGCGCCTCGATCTGGGCGACCAGTGCCTTCGACGGGCCCGGCTGGATGTCGCAGAACCCGACCCTGGCGCCCTGGGCGGCGAAGGCGGCGACGGTCGCGGCCCCGATGCCGCTGCCCCCGCCGGTGACGAAGACGGTCCGGCCGGCGAGGCTCGGGTAGTTCGCGTGCGCTTTCTGGGTCATTTCCGGGCAGTTCCTCCGCCCCGGAAAGTCGCATGCCATACCCCGGAAATGCAATTCGGCCCTTTTTTTGCCGCGCATTCGCGCCATGATACAACAATCGACCGCGTGCCCGAGGGAGCCATGCCTTGACCGTCCGCCTGCCCCTGCTTGCCGCCGCCCTGACCCTGTCGCTCGCCCTGCCGGCAGGCGCCCAAACCCTTGCGCCGGGAACCGGTCCCAAGCATGCGATCGCCATGCACGGCGACATCAAGTATTCCGCCGGCTTCCGGAATTTCGACCACGTCAATCCCGACGCCCCCAAGGGCGGCGATGTACGCCAGCACGCGGTCGGCACGTTCGACAGCTTCAATCCGTGGATCATCCGCGGCGTGGCCGCCGGCGTTGTCGGCCTCACGATCGAGACGCTGATGGTGGGCTCCGACGACGAGCCCTTCACGATGTACTGCCTGATCTGCGAGACGGTCGAGACACCGGCCGACCGCTCGTGGGTGGAATTCTCGCTGCGTGCTGGTGCACGCTTCCACGATGGCAGCGCCATCGAACCCGAAGACGTGATCTGGACCTTCGAGACGCTGAAGGCGAAGGGCCGGCCGTTCTACCGCGCCTATTACGCCGACGTCGCCAAGGTGGAGAAGACGGCACCGCGCAAGGTGCGCTTCGTGTTCCGCAACGGCGAGAACCGCGAGCTGGCGCTGATCGTCGGCCAGGTGCCCGTCCTGTCGCGCAAATGGTGGGACGGCAAGGAGTTCGACCGGCCGCTCGCCGAGCCGCCGCTGGGCTCGGGCCCCTACCGCATCGAGAGCTTCGAGCTGGGGCGTACCGTCGCCCTGCGCCGCGTGGCCGACCACTGGGCGCGCGACCTGGCGCCGAATCGCGGCCGGTACAATTTCGATGTGCTGCGCTACGAGTGGTTCCGCGATCCGACGATCGC
>JBIKWI010000276.1:0-3455 GCA_044356395.1 Tagaea sp.
TTCGATCCGCCGGGAACCGTATCGCCGGCCGGGGTGTTGTGCCATTTCCCGCACATTATCGTCTCGTATCCCGACGCGCCGAGCGTCTCGGCAAGCGTGGCGGCCTCGATCGGGATCTCGCCCGAATAGCCGGGGTACCCGGGATGGTTGTTCGCAAGCCAGCCGCTGCCGACCGTATGGGCGTTGCAGCCCGTCAGCAATGCCGCACGCGCGGCCGAGCAGATCGGATGGGTCGTATAGTGCGTGAACAGCAGGCCGCGCCGTGCAAGCGCGTCGATGTTCGGCGTGTCGATCTCGGACCCGTAGCAGCCCGGATCGGACCAGCCCATGTCGTCCATATAGACGATGACGATGTTGGGCGAACCGGGACGCGCCTGCTTCCGGGGCGGCCACCACGGCGTCGATTCCTCGCGCGTGCGGCCGATCTTGCCTTCGAACCGGGTCTCCTGCTCTGCCATGTCTTTCTCCGCAGCGATGTGCGACCTCATTGATCGATGAACGCGGAGCGCAGCCTCGCACCAGGATCGTCCGCGCCGCCTTTCGCCTCGACTGTCACCACGACACGCGAAATCGATCCCGTGAACCGGAACGGCGCCGCATAGTCGGCGGTGACCGGGAGACCGCTGTCATAGCCGCAACACAGGCCTTCGCCGGATGTTTCGATGACGGCAGGAACGGTCTTCGGGATCTCGCCCGCACCGACGGCGCGATCGTCGATCAGCAGTGTCCCGTGCCCGGCATGCTCGGCCGTCCGCTCGAAACGGAACGAAAGGACATGCTTGCCGGGAGCAATGGGTTCGGACGACGAGATGCGATACTCCGCCAGCCCCAGATAATTGTGCACGTAGTGCAGCCGAGCATCCTTCACATAGAGTGAATAGCCTGCGAACCAGCTCCCGTGCGCCAGCAGAACGCCTTCGGCGCCCCCGGCCGGGATGTCCACCTCGGCATGGATGACGTGCGACCGGTTCTTCAGGTCGACCGCCGTATATTCGAACTGCGGCGCGGCACCCGGATAGTAGACGACCGGTCCGTCGGCACGTGCGGTTCCCGGCTTGCGCTCCCCCATGCGCGCCTGCATGCGCGAATCGAGCGGCAGGACATTGTACTTCTCAGCCTCCTGCCACCAAGCCGCGACGAGTTCCGCGAGCTTCTCGGGATGCCTGTCGGCGAGATCGTTCGATTCGGAGAAGTCCTTCTCGACGTGATAGAGCTCCCACTTCTGCCGCGCGAGGACCTCCTCGGTCAGCTCCTGATTCTGCGGTTGTTCGACGACTGCCTTCCAGCCGTCGGCCCATATCGCCCGGGAACCGATCATCTCGTAGTACTGGACCTTCTTGCGCGTCGGCGCTGCCGAATCGCCGAACGTATGCGCGAAACTGACGCCTTCGAGCGGCCGTTGCGCTACGCCTCCAAGCGTCGCCGGCGGTGCGATGCCGAGCGCTTCGAGGATCGTCGGCGTCATGTCGACGACATGGACATACTGGCCGCGGATCTCTCCGCGACTGGAAATCCCTTTGGGCCAGTGCACGACGAGCGGATCGCTCATCCCGCCTTGATGCAGATAGCGCTTCCACCGGCGCAAGGGCGTGTTCCCGGCCCACGCCCAGCCCCAGGCATAATTCGGGTAGGACCGGACCCCGCCCCATTCGGACAAGTGCTCGAGGTTCTGCGCGACGGTCGCCTCGACGCGGTTCGGGAACTGCAACTCGTTGAACGATCCGTGGACGCCTCCTTCCGCACTCGCGCCATTATCCGAGCCGATAAGGATCAGCGTGTTGTCGAGTTCGCCGAGCTTCTGCAGGAAGTCGACGAAGCGGCCGATATGATGATCGGTCTGCTCGATAAATCCCGCATAGACCTCATGCTGGCGCGCGTAGAGACGGCGCGCATCCGCGGGCAGGGAATCCCATCCCGGCACCCATTCCGGTCGCGGCGAAAGGATCGTATCCGCCGGGACGATTCCGCTCGCGACCTGTCGTTCGAAGACACGCTCGCGCCAGCGGTCCCAGCCCATGTCGAACTGGCCCGCGTATCGCTCGATCCATTCGGGTTCGACGTGATGTGGCGCATGGCCCGCACCCGGACAATAATACATGAAGAACGGCTTGTCGGGACTGACCGTGCGCAGATCGGTGATGTACTCGATCGCCCGGTCCGCAAGGTCCGCATTCAGGTGATAGCCGTCCTCAGGCCGCGCCGGCGGATCGATGTAGTGGTTGTCGTGGACGAGCGTCGGAACCCACTGGTTCGTCTTCCCCCCGAGAAATCCGTAGAAGCGCTCGAAGCCGCGCGACAGGGGCCAGCGCGCCTTGGAAGCGCCAGATGCATAGTCGCCCGGCGTCGTCAGATGCCACTTCCCGATGGCAAACGTCGCATAACCCTCGGCAAGAAGGATCTCGGAAAGAAAGCCGTTCTCCTTCGGTACGAGGCCGTTATAGCCAGGGAATCCCGTCGCCATCTCCTGGATGATGCCGACGCCGTTCGAATGGTGGTTGCGGCCCGTCAGCAGACAGGCCCGGGTCGGGGAGCAGATCGCCGTGGTGTGGAAGTCCCGATACCGCAGGCCGCCGGCAGCCAGCCGATCGAACGTCTTGGTCCGGATGTCGGAGCCGAAGCAGCCGAACTGGGCGAAACCGACATCGTCGAGCAGCACAACGATCACGTTCGGCGCACCGATGCGGGCGCTCTTCCCGACCGGCCAGGCCCCCTGCGACTCGCGCGCGGTCTTGCCGATGCGTCCGGGAAATGGCGAACCTTCCGGATAGGTGCGGAACTCCGACATGGCGCCTCCCGTCTACTGTTTGACTGAACCGGCCGACAGGCCGGTCACCATGTACTGCTGGAGCGGCAGGAACAGCAGCAGCGTCGGCAGGGTGGTGAGCGCCGAACCCGCCATGACGTTTCCCCAGTCCGTGACGTTCTCTCCGAAATAGATGTAGAGGGCGAGCGGCATCGTCTTCATCTCTTCCTGCGTGAGGATGGCAACCGAGAAGAGATACTCGGACCAGCACAGCAGGAATGCATAAGTCGCGGTCGCGACGATGCCCGGGAACATGATCGGGAAGATGATCCGCCAGACGACCTGGAAGTAACTGGCTCCGTCCATGATCGCCGCTTCGTCGAGGCTGCGCGGGACCGACCGCAGATACCCGACGAGCAGGTAGATCGAGAACGGGATCGAGACGGCGACATAGACGAAGATCATGCTGATCCAGCTGTTCAGCATTCCGACGCGCGCGAACAGGATGAAGACGGGTGTGACGAGGATGATCCAGGGAAACGTCTGGCCAAGCAGGACTCCGCCGAAAAGCGCTTCGCGCCCGCGAAAGCGGATCCGCGAGAAGGCGTAGGCGGCATTGACCGATACGACCGTCGAGACGACGACCGCCGCGACACACAGCACGACGCTGTTCAGGATGTTGTGGCCGAAACCGGCCTCGAACAGCCGGGTG
>JBIKWI010000102.1:0-12068 GCA_044356395.1 Tagaea sp.
CCAAGCGCGACAGGCTTCGCATCAAGATGCAGGGCGGCCAGCCGCCGGGAACGAAGGTGGCGATCACCGACGTTCTGGGCGATGCCGGCATGGCCATCATGGGTGGCCTTCTCGGAGCAGGCACGATCGGCGCCGGCATCAAGGCAAGCGGCGACACGAGCAAGATTAACGACAGGCTTCCCGGTTTCACACCGGCCGACAACGAGAACAAGCCGGCACAGACGCCGCCGCCGGCGTTGGTCGACGTGCCGATCGATACGGGACATCCGGTCGAAACGCCGAATGCGTCGGACAGCATCGAGACGTTTCCGGCGATGCCGGAAGAGCGCCGCAAGCAGATCGTCGACGGGATCGTCGAAGAGCTGTTCCCGAACGTTCTCGAAGTCACAGAGTACGAAGACGGCAGCAAAGACTACCGTGGCGACCGGGGTTTGGAGGCCACGCACATCATCCTCAAGCAGCTCAAGAAGCGGATGATGGAGTCCGATATTCCGGACATGCTCGAGCATCACGGCGGCGGATCGATAGACGCCGATCGCAAGGAGTACCAGAAAGAGAAAACGATCACGAATGACGACGGCGAGTTCAATCGCCCCGACGGATCCGTCCGGCTCAAGAAAAGCACGGAGCCGGCTGACTCCGCACACTTCAATACGTTCACGCCGAAGAAGGACGGCACTCCGATCCGGCGCGAACGCCTGAGCCTCGACCGGCTGAAGAAGACCCTCGGAGACGACGTGATGGACGGATATCCGAAGCGGCAGACCGGCGAAGACCTTGCGGAGTTCACCAAGGGGGCCGAAGCGTTTGCGGATGACCTCTTTGACCGCTGGTACAAGAGGCTCTGGGACATGCCGGGTGGGAGATAGAGATGGACTTCGACGATCTTCGCCGCGAGGGGCCGGAGCCTGCGATCATGCCCAACGCTGGCCGCAGGCAGGTCATTGTCTGGACGAGGGCGGACGCGCAGCGGTTCGTCGATCTGCTGCGCGGTACGTTCCCGAACCTGTTCCTCTACGAATATTTCGGATGGCGCGACAGCGGCGAGGTACCGCCGGACGTCCGGATCCTCGACCGTGTCGACGATCCGACGATACGCCAGAACGTCAAAGGATTCTTCCCGTATCCGGGATGGAAGCCGGAGCTTGTCCGCGTCGGCGTCGGCGTGCCGGACGAAAGGCCGCACTGGACCTGGTCTCGATATCTCTCGCCCTGTTTCTCCTTCGACATTCCGCACGACGATTGCCCGTGGCGGCCGGAATGGAAGCAGGAGAATCGCGCGCGGCCCTTCGAGACCTGGCCGCATTCCGACATCATGACGTCGTATCGCCGCAGGCTGCCGGAAGAGCAGCGGATCGAAGCGAAGATCATGCGGCTTGCGCGCAAGATCTGTATCCGGACCGTCCCGGTCCAATGGAAGACGACCGACGACTACCATAACGGTCGCGGCAAGGTCAGCCTCGGCGGACTCAGGGTCGGCGAGGGCTGGGCAACGGCGGCGACGATCGACTGGTATCGTGCCGCACCCAATCGACTCCTTGGCGGAAATACGTGGGCAAGTGGAGGCGGCCACGGCTGCATCCCCGTCGAAGACGTCCCCGACTCCTGGTGGGGTGACATCCCGAAACCCAAATGGGCGCAACCCAAGAAGTGAGCGCGAACTCACTTCTCCTTGTAGCGATACCCCAGACCGTAGAGCGTCTCGATCTGCGTGAAGTCGGCGTCGACAGCCTTGAACTTCTTGCGCAGGCGCTTGACGTGGCTGTCGATGGTGCGGTCATCGACATAGATCGACTCGCCGTAGGCGAGATCCATCAGCTGGTCGCGGCTCTTGACGAGGCCCGGGCGCTGGGCGAGCGCCTTGAGCAGCATGAACTCGGTGACCGTCAGCGTCACCGGCTGGCCCTTCCACGTGCACAGGTGCCGTTCGGGATCGAGGGCAAGCTCGCCGCGCACCATCGGCGGCTCGGCGGTGGCCGACGGCGCCTCGCCGGAATCCGCCGCGCGGTTGGCGGCCTGGCGGCGCAGCAGCGCGCGGATGCGCTCGACGAGCAGGCGCTGCGAGAAAGGCTTGGTGATGTAGTCGTCGGCGCCGAGGCGCAGGCCCATCACCTCGTCCACCTCGTCGTCCTTCGAGGTCAGGAAGATCACCGGCAGGCGCGAATGCGCGCGGATGCGCTCGAGGAGCTGCATGCCGTCCATGCGCGGCATCTTGATGTCGAGGATCGCGAGGTCCGGCGGTTCGGCCAGCAGCACCTTCAGCGCCTCGGTGCCGTCGGTCCAGCTGCGCACCTTGAAGCCTTCGGCTTCAAGGGCGAGCGACACGGAGGCGAGGATGTTGCGGTCGTCGTCGACGAGCGCGATGGTCGGTTGCGCGGACGGGCTGGGGGTCATCGTTTCGTTCTTGAGCGAGAGGGCCATGGCGGGTCGGGACCTCGGGATTTCCGGAATTGCGGGCAGTGCGTGACGCCTACAATCTGGTGCCCGAATGCGGCCCAAATTGGGCGGCGTTTTGCCCGTTTCCGGACGCGGCGAAGCATCCGATACTCGTGGCGCGCACTATAGGGAGAATCGCACGCATGTCGACGGCCGACCCGGTACCCGCCACCGACCCCCTGATCCACGCCCGGCACGTCGCGCGCGGCTGCGACCGGGCGGCCCTGGCCGCCGTCGCGCGACCCGATACGCCCGAAGCCGGCGCGCCGTACGCGAGCCTCGTCCAGGTCGCGTTCGACCACGACGCCAGCCCGATCCTGCTGATCTCCACGCTTGCCGACCACACGAAGAACCTGCTGGCCGACGCGCGCTGCTCGCTGCTGTTCGACGGCACGGGCGGTCTCGCCGAGCCGTTGACCGGCCCGCGCGTCAGCCTGCAGGGGACCGCCCGGCAGACGGCGGATGCCCGGATCGCCGAACGCTATCTCGCGCGCTTTCCGGGTGCCCGCATGTATGCCGGCTTCAAGGACTTCGCCTTCTGGACGGTGGCGCCGGGACGCGCGCATCTCGTCGCCGGCTTCGGGCGCATCCGCTGGTTCGACGCGTTCGCGTTCGATGCGTCGGGTGCCGGCGACCTCGCTGCCGGCGAAGCGGACGTGATCGCGCACATGAATGCCGATCATGCGGACGCGGTCGCACTCTACGCCACGAAGCTTGCGGGCCGGGCACCCGGCGACTGGTCGATGACCGGCGTGGACCCCGAGGGCTTCGACCTGCGCGAGGCGGTCCGCGGCGAATGCGCGCGCCTCGCATTCGACAAGCCCGTGCGCGATCCCGAGACGGCGCGCGTGGAACTCATACGGCTCGTCAAGCGCGCGCGGGCGGCCGGCCCGGGCGCTATTCCTTGAGCACGAATTCGCGCGGCGCGTGCTCGGCGAAGTAGGCGCGCGTCGGCGCCACCTCGACGAGATCGCGATGCTGGAGGCCGAAGAAGAACGGCGTCTGGTCCGGGCGATGGATGTTGAGCTTGACGTTGAAGGCGTCCAGCGTGACGTCGCTGCGGATCGGGTAGCGGAACGCCTTGATGTCGAACGTGCCCGGCCCGATCTCGTCGCCGGTCAGGTAGAGCTTCAGGCTCGATACCTTTTCGGTGCCGAGCAGCACGTTGTCGAAATCCTGCAGGCGGCGCTGGGCAAGTCCCATGAAGCGGGGCGCGTCGAGATTCCGGTAGATATTTCCGAACTGCGGCGGCCCTTCGACCATCGGCCGGTCAAACGAGCCGATCAGGATCTGGCCCGGCAATGCAGCATCGACGAGCTGGGTGACCGAGTCGCGCACCTCGCCGAGCACGTCGTTGTGGATGGCCGGACTTGTCCCGCCGCGCGGCAGCGAGAATTCCCAGCCGGGCGCCACGGTGAACGCCGCCTTGACGACGGGTGCGGTACGCGCATCGCGCGCACGCGCCAGCCCGTTCTCGGCCAGCGCCAGTGCGATCAGGCAGAACAGGTCGATGTCCGCGCGGTAGCCCTGACGCCGGTTCCAGAGCCGGTAGCCTGCCGGCGTGGCGCTGCGCCCCAGATCGATCTCGGAGCCGAGATCGGCGATGCGGCGTGCCGCGACGTTGATCGAATAGGACAGCGTCGCGAGCTGCGCGATCTGTTCGGCAGTGGGCAGACCGGCGAACGCGTCGATCTCGATACGGCCCATCGCGTGGAAATGCGACCGGCGGATCGCATAGCGCTGGATGCTCTGGGTGAGGGCAGCCTTCATGGGCGCGCTGACCCACCAGCCGCCGGCCGGGATCGAATCGATCCGCAGGTCCGCGCGCTGCGCCACCTTGATCAGCGCCTTGGCGTCGAGCGGATCGCCGCGCAGCAGGGCAGGCTCCGATTCGGCAAGCTGCGGAAGATCCGAGATCTGCGCCATGGCGACGAGGATCGCTTCCTTGTCGAGCGTCCATCCGGCGACGAACCACGCACCTTCGCGCCAAAGCTCCACCATCCGCCGGTCGATGGCCTGGAGTGCCGAGCGTGGATCGGAAATCGTCGCGTCTTCTGGCATGCGGGGCACAATGGCTGCGCAACCGTTACCAACGCGTTAAGCAATTCGGCAACGGCCGGCCGGATCAGGCCTGGATGTTCACGTTGTTGCCGCGTGTCGCGGTCGTGTTCGACGTCTGGTTCGTCGGAACAGGCGCCGCCTGGGCCGGTGGCGGCGGCGGCTGGGCGCGCTGGGCGTCGCGTTCGATCCGCGCGGGCGATCCGCCGGTGGGCGACACCGGCGAGATGACCTTGGGAAGGGGATAAAGCTCGGCCATCGGCTCAGGCGAAGAACGAATAGGTGCCGGCACCGAACGATGCCGACGATGGCGGCAGCGGCGACGGAGCGCTCGCGTTCGGCTCGCGCCGCACGCTTTCGGCGCGCGAATTGATATCCGCCTGCACGGCGGGTGCGGCGATCGGATGCTTGTAGACCTGCGCCGTATTCGGCGAGAGGACGGAGGGCATCACCTGATAGCTCATGGTCGGCACTCTATATCAAAGGCCGCATCCGGCCAAGCTGGCGCCGGAATCCCCGTCGAATCAATGCGCTGCCGACCAGTTCGGGCCGGCACCCCAGTCCACCTGAAGCTTGACCGAGAGCTTCACGGCAGGTTCCGCGGCATTCTCCATGAGGCCGCCGACAAGGGCCACCGTCCGTTCCTGCTCGGCCGGGTCGACCTCGAACAGCAGCTCGTCGTGCACCTGCAGCAGCAGCCGTGCGTCGAGTTTCGCCGCCGCGAGGGCCGCGGGAATGCGGACCATCGCGCGCTTGATGATGTCGGCAGCGCCCCCCTGGATGGGGGCGTTGATCGCCGCGCGCTCGGCAAAGGACCGCATCGCGGGATTCTTCGAACCGATTTCCGGCAGCCAGATCCGGCGGCCGAAAGGCGTGGAGACGTAGCCCTGCTGGTGGGCTTCCTTCTTCGTGCGATCCATGTAGGCGCGGATGCCGGGATAGCGCTTGAAATAGGCTTCGATATAGGCGCGTGCCTCGCCCTGCGGGATCGACAGCTGACGCGCGAGGCCGAAGGCGGAAATCCCGTAGATGATGCCGAAATTGATCGCCTTGGCACGGCGGCGCGTTTCCTTGTCCATCTTGTCGAGCGGCACGCCGAACATTTCAGAAGCCGTCGTCGCGTGGATGTCCTGACCCTTCCGGAAGGCATCCTTCAGCGACTCGATGTCGGCGACGTGCGCGAGCAGGCGCAGCTCGATCTGCGAATAGTCGAACGACAGGAGCGTCTTTCCGGCCGCCGGCACGAAGGCCTCGCGGATCTTGCGGCCTTCTTCGTTGCGCACCGGGATGTTCTGCAGGTTGGGATCGGTCGACGACAGCCGGCCGGTCGACGCGGCGGCGAGCGCGAAGCTCGTATGCACGCGTTTGGTGCGCGGATCGATCGCCTCGACGAGGGCGTCCGTATAGGTCGACTTGAGCTTCGCGAGCTGGCGCCAGTCGAGCACCATCTGCGGCAGCTTGTGCCCCGTCGCGGCAAGATCGTCGAGAATGTCGGCGCCCGTCGCGTAGGCGCCCGTCTTGGTCTTGGACGGCGTCCGGCCGTCGGGCAGCGTCAGGCCCAGCTCGTCGAACATGACCTTTCCGAGTTGCGCCGGGCTGCCGACATTGAACGGATGGCCGGCTTCCTTGTGGATCGACTTCTCCAGCTCGTCGAGGCGGAGCGCGAATTCGTTGGACAGGCGCTGCAGTGCCGTCCGGTCGACGGTGATGCCCTCGGCCTCCATCGCGACGACGACCGGAACAAGCGGACGCTCGATCGTCTCGTAGACGGTCAGCAATCCCTGCTCGACCAGACGCGGCTTCAGCGTGCGGTGCAGGCGCAGCGTGACTTCCGCGTCTTCGGCCGCGTAATCGCGCGCCTTGTCGAGCGGCACTTCGGCAAAGGAGATGCGCGCCTTGCCGGTTCCCGTCACCTCGTCGTAGGCGATCGTCTTGTGCCCGAGATGCAGCTCGGCCAGCGCATCCATGCCGTGACCATGCGCGCCTGCCTCGAGGACGTAGGAGATCAGCATCGTATCGTCGATGCTGGCGATCTCGGTGAGCCCGTGACGCGAAAAGACCTGGATATCGTACTTGATGTTGTGGCCGATCTTCAGCGTGGCGGGATCGGCAAGCAGGGGTGCAAGGCGCTTGAGCACCGCCTCGCGCGGGATCTGGCCCTCGACGAGCTTGCCCGCCGAACCGAAATCGAGACCGCCCGCAGCCGCTGCCGAACCCGCCGAAACATGCCCGACCGGGATGTAGCAGGCGTGGCCCGGCTCGACGCACAGCGATACGCCGACCAGCGAGGCATTGAGCGCGTCGAGCGACGTCGTCTCGGTATCGATGGCGCAGGCACCGGCGGCCGTCGCGCGCGCGATCCACGCATCGAGCGATTCGAGATCCTGCACGAGCTCGTATCGGGCCGGACCGTCGGCTTTCTCCGGGGCGCGCGATGTGGCTTGCGTTGGCGTTGGCGGTGCCGCCGACGGCGACGCCAGCGAAGGCGCATCGGTTCCACCGGTCAGCAGGCCCGCCGCCTCGAGCCGCGACAGCGTCGTGCGGAAGCCCTGTGCCTGCAGGAAGCCGCGCAGCTTCTCGGCATCGGGCCGCTTCAGCGTCAACGCTTCCAGGGGAAGCGGCACGGTGACGTCGTCCTTGAGGCGCACGAGTTCCCGCGAGATGCGCGCAAGTTCGGCATTCGCCAGCAGGCTCTCGCGCCGCTTGGGCTGCTTGATCTCGCCGGCGCGCTTCAGAAGCGTATCGAGATCGCCATAGGTGTTGATCAGCTCGGCCGCCGTCTTGACGCCGATGCCCGGCACGCCGGGCACGTTGTCGGTCGAATCGCCGGCCAGCGCCTGCACGTCGACCACGCGGTCGGGCTTGACGCCGAACTTCTCGAAGACCTCGGACTCGCCGATGGTTTTCTGCTTGATCGGATCGAGCATCGCCACGCCGGGGCGCACGAGCTGCATCAGGTCCTTGTCAGAACTGACGATGACGACTTCGTCGCCCGCCTCGACGGCCAGCCGCGCATATGTCGCGATCAGGTCGTCGGCCTCGAAGCCGGCAAGCTCGATCGCCGGCAGGTCGAATGCGCGCGTGGCGTCGCGCACGAGGGCGAACTGCGGCACCAGATCTTCCGGCGGGTCGGGCCGGTGGGCCTTGTACTGGGGATAGATCTCGTTGCGGAAGCTGACGCGCGCGGTGTCGAAGATGATCGCGATGCGGTCGCCGGCATGCGTCTCGATCAGGCGCGAGACCATGTTGCAGAAGCCCATCACGGCCCCCACCGGCGTGCCGTCGGCCCGCGTGAGCGGCGGCAGGGCATGGTAGGCGCGGAAGATGAACCCCGATCCGTCGACCAGACAGACGCGGGCGCGGGTCTTTGCCTTGGTCAACTGCCGGTGCTCAGTGGCCGCCGCGCGGGCTGCCGGGCTTCAGCACGTATTTGCGGTCGCAGTAGGGGCATTCGACGGAGTCGCCGCCGGCCATGGTCAGGTAGACCCGCGGATGGCCGAGGGCCCCGCCCGTGCCGTCGCAAACGACCGCGGTCGATTCGACCGTGACCGTTTCGGGGGGCGTGGTGGTGGTTGCGGGGCTGGTCATGTTCGCTGCTTCCGGAATGTTTGACCCTGTCGAGGCGCGGATGATACCCAATGCACGCCCCGATGCAATCAGCGAAGCAGCCCCCGTCCCCGGTACCCGCCAATGCCCTCGAGATCGAGGGCCTGACGAAGATCTATGCCGCGCGCGGCTCGATGCCGGCCAAGACGGCCCTCGACCGGGTCGATCTCGTCGTTCCGCGCGGCGAGATTTTCGGGCTGCTCGGCCCCAACGGTGCCGGCAAGTCGACGCTGATCAACATTCTGGCCGGCCTCGTCAACAAGACCGGCGGCCGCGCGCGCATCTGGGACATCGATATCGACGTCGATCCGCGCGGCAGCCGCGGCGCCATCGGCATCGTGCCGCAGGAACTCAACCTCGACGCCTTCTTCACGCCGCGCGAACTGCTGGAACTTCAGGCCGGCCTTTACGGCGTGCCGAAGGCCGAGCGGCGGACCGCCGACATTCTTGCCGCCGTCGGCCTTGCCGACAAGGCGGACGCCTATGCGCGCACCCTGTCCGGCGGCATGCGCCGGCGCCTGCTCGTGGCTAAGGCGCTCGTGCACGCGCCGCCGGTCCTCGTCCTCGACGAGCCGACGGCGGGCGTGGACATCGAGCTGCGCCAGAGCCTGTGGCGCTACGTGCGCGAACTCAACGCGGCCGGCACGACGGTGGTGCTGACGACGCACTACCTGCAGGAAGCCGAAGAACTCTGCGACCGGATCGCGATCATCAATCACGGCCGGGTCGTGGCATGCGACACCAAGGCCGCCCTGCTCGCGCGTCTCGACGCCAAGGAAATGCGCGTGACGGTCGACCGCGATCTTGGCGCGGTTCCAGCCCCGCTTGCCCCGTTCGCTGTCACGCTCGCCGGGCCGCGCACGCTCGTGATGCAATACCGGCCGAGCCGCACGCGGGTGGACGACCTGCTCGCCGCGATCCGCACCGAAGGCATCGCGATCGTCGACATCTCGACGCGCGAAAGCGATCTCGAGGACCTTTTCCTTCAGCTCGTGCGCAGCGCGCCGGCCGCGGCCTGACGACGCGATGAAGTGCCTGCTCGTCCTGCTTGCGGCACTCGCACTCGGTGCCTGCACGCCGATGCTTGCCCCGCGCGGCCCCGACATCCAGCTCCCGCGCGTGACCGGCGAAGCGTTCGAGATGGCCGACGGCGCCAGCCTGCCCTATCGCGTCTGGCAGCCGGCGGGCGAAGCGCCCAGAGCCGTCGTTCTGGCGCTGCACGGCTTCAATGACCATTCGCGCGCGTGGACGATGCCGGCGGAAAGCTGGGCCGCGCGCGGCATCGCCACCTATGCCTATGACCAGCGCGGCTTCGGTCGCGCCCCGAATCCCGGCATCTGGAGCGGAACCGACACGCTGGTCGACGATCTCGCGGCAACGCTCGCACTGCTTGCGCGGCGCCATCCCGAAACGCCGGTGTTCGTCGCGGGCGAAAGCATGGGCGGGGCCATCGCGATGACGGCGCTCGCACGCGGCCGGCTCGACGCGGCGACCGGCTCCGTCCTCGTGGCTCCCGCCGTGCGCGGGCGTTCGACGCTGCTGGCGTTCGAGCGCTGGGGGCTCTGGCTGCTCTACAACACGATTCCGGGCTTCGCGCCGACGGTCTCGGTCGCCGGCATCCAGCCCTCGGACAACTACGAGATGCTGCGCGAGTTCTCGGCCGATCCGTTGGTGCGCAAGCGCACGCGCGTCGACACGCTCAAGGGTCTCATCGACCTCATGGACGATAGTCTTGCCTCGGCACCGCACCTCGTGCGCCCCGTGCTGATCCTGATCGGCGCGCAGGATTCGCTCGTTCCGAGCGGCCCGACGGCTTCGATGCTGGCAGGCCTGCCGCCGGCCCCGCCCGCCGACCGGCAGGTCATCACCTATCCCGCCGGCTTCCACATGCTGCTGCGCGACCGCCAGCGCGGCAGGGTCCACGCCGACATCGCCGACTGGATCCTCGCGCGCGCGAAGCCGCGATGACGCCGGCGCGCGCCGAAGCGGTCGCGTGGCTGCTGGTCGCGGTACCCGGTGTCCTGCTGCTGGGCGGATTGTGGTCGGGTGCCTACGACGCATCGCCCTGGCGCTTCGCGGTGCGCGAAAGCGGACTTTGGGCGCTGCGCCTGACGAGCCTCGCGCTGGCAGTCTCGCCGCTCGTCGCGTTGACAGGCTGGCGCGCGATCGAGCCCGCGCGCCGCGCCCTCGGCCTCGGCGCGGCACTCTACGGATTCGCCCATCTCTGGTTCTGGACGCGCCAGTACGGTTTCGACTGGGGCTTCCTGTTCGAGGAGATCGTCCGGCCGTTCCTGTTCCTGGGTCTCGTCGCCACGCTCCTGATGGTCCCGCTTGCGGCGACATCGAACGAGGCCGCGCGCCGGCGGCTCGGAATGACCGTCTGGAGGCGCCTGCATCTGCTCGTCTATCCCGCAGCCGTGGCGGGCTGGTGGCATTACGCGCTTGCCGTGCGCCTCGACCGGACGGAACTTTACGCGCAAGGCGCCGTTGTCGTGACGGCGCTCGCACACCGGATCTGGCGCGCGCTGCCGCCCGCGCGCGCGCGTCTATAGGGGGCGCCGCCCGCCCGATTCCACCCGATTGCGCCGCCGGGGGCTTTCGGCTAGTTTCCCGGCCGGTGAGCGCCCGTAGCTCAGTTGGATAGAGTGTCAGCCTCCGAAGCTGAAGGTCGCGCGTTCGAGTCGCGCCGGGCGCGCCACCCTTTCAAGGGGTTACATCGCATCTTCGTCAGGGAATTCCAGTTGATCACAACCTGATCACACTGGGGCTCCACCAATGGCGAGTATCCGCAGGTTTCGCGGCAAATGGCAGGTCCAAGTCCGTCGCTTGGGCTACCCCGCCGCGTCGAAGTCATTCATCAACCGCAAGGACGCCGAGACATGGGCGCGGCATACCGAGACATCGCTTGATCGAGCGACATTGCCGGTCGACCCGCAGAAGGTCCGGTCGGTAACGCTTGGCGAAATGGTCGAGCGCTACGCCAAGGAAGTGACGCCGCGCAAGCTGAGTGCCTATGCCGAAATGTCCCGCGTTCGCCTGCTCCGGGCTGACCCCATCTTCAAGGTCACGCTTGCCCGCCTGACACCGAACCTGATTCGCGAATATCTCGAACGGCGAATGGAAACCGTCTGCGGTGAAACCGCCCGCAAGGACGGCAAGCTGATCCGGCAGGTACTGGACATGGCCCGCCGTCAGTGGGGGATCGGACTGGGTGCCAACCCCGCAGAGTTGGTGGAACTGCCACCTCCCTGCAAGCCACGGACGCGGCGGCTCACCGATACGGATCTGACCCGACTTGCCACCGGCCTCGCCCGCACCCGCAACCGACATCTCGCGCTGGCAATCGAACTTGCGGTTCATACCGGCATGCGCCGAGGTGAGCTACTGGGGGCACGCTGGATTGATCTCGATCTTGAGAGGCACGTCCTTTTGATCCCGACGACCAAGACCGGCCAGCCACGCACAATCCCGCTTACTCCATCGGCCTTGGCAACCATCGAAAAGCTTCGTGCTGGATCGGCAGGTAGCGACAGGCTTCTACCCATCACCGCAAACGCCCTGCGGCTTGCCTGGGAGCGGCTCAAGCAGCGTGCCGGGGTTGTGGACCTGCGCTTCCACGATCTACGCCACGAAGCTGTCAGCCGGTTCTTCGAGGCGGGCTTGAGCGTACCAGAGGTTGCTCTGATTTCCGGCCATCGGGACCCCCGCATGCTGTTCCGCTACACCCACCTTCGCCCCGAGGATGTCGCCAAGAAGCTTCGAGGGCTGCAACCGCTGACTTCGGACACGGGGGCCGTAGTTCCTGCGGAAACCCCTCGGCAGCTGGTGGAACCGCTGAAACCGGATCTTTTGTTACACTCGAAAATCAGCCAATAGCCCAGCATTTATAGGCACGAATGACGTTTTTAGATCCCCGCTGTCCGTCGTCAGAACAATCGGGACGTTTTGAGGCGGCTGTTAACGGAGGC